>JAZNYV010000075.1:0-8903 GCA_045594585.1 Faecousia sp.
GCGATCAATTGTCTGTCTTCATTCTGTTCCCTTGTGGATACCCTTACATAGCCGTAAATCATATCTGTATTCCTCCATTTCTTCATATTTGTGCGGTCACTATTATTCTCTACAGATTGCAAGGTAAAATCCACATAATGAAAAACGTAAAATAACCCATGTGAACGAAAGTGATCGTTCGCATGGGTTAAAAATACGGTTTTGTTTAAACAAGGATACTACGGGCAGAGGGCACCATAACCGTAGATTTCATAGTAACCTACGGTATAAGACTTTTGGCGGCAGGAATCACCGGCGTTGCCTTCTATGGTGTAGACGGTGCCGTCTTCGACCTTTTCGACGATGCCCACATGGTTGGGGATACCGTCTTGGCCGCCTTCGCCGGGGTAATCCCAATCGAAGAAGATGATGTCACCGGGATTGGGAGGATAGGTGTTATCCTGCCATTGTTCATTCATTCGATAAATTCCGATTTATCGCTCCGATCCGTATTTACGTAGACCAATGTAGGAGCGGCTATTAGCCGCCGGCAAGGTTTCGAGTTCGTAGGCATTTTCGTAAAATTGATAACATTTACCCTATCGATGGTGCACAGGCGGATGAAGTCGGATCGTAGCCATGTCGTTCTGTGAGCCAAGGAGTTGTCACCTTAACTTGTCTTCCTAAGACCGCTTGGCCTCCGACTTTCATCCGCCTGTGCACCATCGATAAGGTAAATGTTATCAATTTTACGAAAATGCCTACGAACTCGGAACCTTGCCGGCGGCTAATAGCCGCCCCTACATTGGTCTGCATAAATACGGATCGACGCGACAAATCGGAATTTGATCTGTTGGGCAGAAATTTTGTGGGGAGTGGTTGACTTTTTGGAGATGGGTGTTACAATATATGGTAAGATAAAAATCTTAAGATGGAAAGGACCGATGTTTTATGAGACGGAATCTTTGGGTGAGGGGGCTATTGATGCTTATGGTTCTCTCACTGATGTTGCTGGCCGGCTGTGGGAAGAAGACACCTGATGAGACTACGGCCGGGCCTGAGATAGAGACGGAGGTGGTGACCTTAGGGGAGGAGGATGTTGAGATCCTGGCTCCTACCCTTGGGGAGGAGCCCTCTACGGCTCCCGGGGAGAAGGACAGTGTCCTGGAGCTCCGGGAATATGGCAGCTTCTCCGGTGCCTATTTGGAGGACGGAAGTGACGAGACTGTAGAGGGGGTCGCCTGTGCTCTGATCCGCAACTGTGGGGATGGCTACTTAGACTACGGCACGGTCAAGGCCACTGCAGGGGAGGAGGAATACAACTTTGTGGTCACCGGTCTTCCCGGGGGAGATTCTGTGTGGGTCATGGAACGTGACCGCAGGACTCTTCAGGAGGGAGTTGCTCTGACCTTTGTCTCAGAGGAGGTCAGCCCCCTCCGTCAGGTATCCTCCTCGGATGCCCGTGTATCTGTGGATCTGCTGGACGGCAAGGTGGCAGTGACCAATCACAGTGACAAGACCCTGTCCTCTGTGCGGATCTACTATAAGCAGGTCCACAGTGACGGTAACTTCTTAGGCGGCATCACCTATACCTGTGTAACAAAGGCTGTTGCTCCCGGTGCCACCGCAGAGATCACAGGCGGACACAGCAGAGCCCGGGGCTGTGCGGTAGTTCGCATTGACGTAGAGGAGTAGGCTGTGGGCAAGAATGGCTTTCAGATCCGTTACGGGGGGCTGACTATCGGCTTCTGCGCAGAGATCCCTATGGCGGTGCCGGAGGAGCTGAAGTGCTTCCTCTGTGAGGCAGAGGAGCTCACAGACCGCTACACCGTAGAGGTGCTCCGTGCACCCCTTATGAGCACAGGAGAGCTGTTATACAGCAGTAAGGGCCTGTGTGCCTACAGAGAGGAGGAGGGGACCCTGCTGATCTTCCACAGCCGTGGGGGAGCTGGCTGCCGCATCCGCTGGAATGGGGAGCACACCGTCTACGTAGATGAGGCACTGGCAGGGATCTTAGCGAGGGGCTCCAGGTTCGGCAGTCTCATCAACGGGGAGGAGGTCCTCCTCCGTCATAAGGGGATCCTGCTCCACAGCTCCGTTGTCAGCCACAGGGGACGGGCTGTCCTATTCAGCGGTCCCTGCGGCATCGGCAAGTCTACCCAGGCAGAGCTGTGGCACAGGACCTTTGGAGACAGGATCCTCAACGGAGATCGGGCTGTGATACGCAGACTGGACGATGGCTTCTACACCGGGGGCAGTCCCTGGTGCGGCTCCTCCGGGATCCACTGCTCCGACTTTATCCCACTGGAGGCGGTGATCCTCCTGCGACAGGGCCCCGAGAATCGCATGGCTCCTGCAAATGGCAGAACAGCCTTCCGTGAGATCTACAGCCAGTGCATCGTCCATAGCTGGGACCGCACCTTCGTGGATCGGGTCTGCGGCCTGGTAGGGGAGCTGGTAGAACGGATCCCCGTGTATACCTTAGAGTGCGTCCCGGAGCCCTCAGCGGCTGTCCATGTAGAAGAGATCTTGTTTACAAAAGAATGAGAGACCGAGCTTGTGGCAGAAACACCCTAAGCCCGGCCTCTCTTGGTTTGTTCATCAAATTCCCGTTTATCGAATGGTTTATCTCTAAACCCTTGATTTTACAAGGTTTTTACATAATTCTATACTCTCATTCACTAAGCTTTCCCTTATTTTTGCCCTTATGGGCCGGAACAAGGGAAACTTTTGTGAATTGGCTCGAAAATATCCTCCTAACAGGTTCGATTGTATAAAATTGTATTTATGTGTGCAAACTTGCACTTTAGTGTGCAAACTCAAATTGCTTTAATAGATATAGGATGAATTTAGACACAAATGTTGACAAGCTCTCTATCTGCGGTATAATATTAATATAAAACAAAGGGGGTTACGCTTATGCAAACCGAAGCACTTAGGAAACTGGTGCATGATGTTCAGACCCAAAAAACCGAAACCCAGACCATAGAGCTGAAAAGTGCCGAACACGGTTGTCCGACTCGGTTGTTCGATACGCTCTCTTCTTTTTCCAATCAGGACGAAGGTGGTGTTTTGATTTTCGGTATAGACGAAAAGGATGATTATAAAATAAAAGGCGTCTACGATCCGCAAGATCTACAGAAAAAGGTTACTGAGCAGTGCAAGCAGATGGAGCCTTCCGTTCGGGCTCTTTTTACGGTATGCGAGATTGATGGTGCCACGGTGGTATCTGCTGAAATTCCCGGTGTAGATATTGCAGACCGTCCTGTGTTCTATAAGGGTGTTGGCAGACTGAAGGGCTCTTATATTCGTGTGGGTGAGTCGGATGAGCCTATGAGCGAATACGAAATCTACAGCTATGAAGCATTCAGAAAAAGAATTCGCGACGATATAAGACTTGTTGAAAATGCAAAAATGCAATTGCTTGACGAAAAACGTATGGGAGAGTACTTGGCTTCCGTAAAGATGGAACGACGGAATTTAGCCGAAAATGTTTCCGACCGGGAGATTCTGGAATTGATGGGAGTAACCTGTGACGGAACACCTACCCTTGCCGGTCTTATGACTTTCTCAAAATATCCCCAGACTTATTTCCCGCAACTCTGCATTACCGCTGTATCCTTACCGGGAACGGAAATGGGCTCCACCGGAACGGACGGAGAGCGTTTTATTGACAACAAACGTATTACGGGTGCGATTCCCGATATGCTTGATGAAGCGGTGGAGTTTGTACGAAAGAACAGCCGCACAAAGACCATTATAGACGATAACGGCAGGCGAGCGGATAAAAACGAATATCCCGTTAAGGCTGTCCGCGAAGCAATCCTGAATGCACTGGTTCACCGTGATTATAGTATTCACACGGAAAATGTTCCCATTCGTATTGAAATGTACCGTGATCGTATGGAGATCACCAACAGTGGAGGCTTGTACGGAAAAATTACCATTGATGCTCTTGGGAAAGTCCATCCCGAAACCAGAAACGCAGTTCTTGCCAATATGCTTGAGCTCCTGCATATCACCGAGAACAGATATTCAGGGATTCCCACAATGCGAACGGAGTTTTTAAATGCAGGACTTCCTGCCCCCATTTTCTCCGTAAGACACGGAGAATTTAAGGTTATTATGAAGAATAGCTATTCCACAGAGTCCGGTTCTCTCACCGATGCGATTATCGACTTCTGTTCTACCCCTCGTTCAAGAGCAGAGCTGATTTCCTTCGCAGGCAAATCCCGCAATTATGTCATGAGGCAGATCATCGCTCCCCTTGTTGAAGCAGGAAAGTTAAAATTGACCATGCCGGATAAACCCAAAAGCTCCAATCAAAGATATGTCAAGGTATAAAGACCGAAAATATCTACAATGATCAATCCTATCTCGAAAACCTTCGGCCTTTGAGAGCGAAATACACCCCTTGCACAAATTCACAGGATTTGTGCAAGGGGGATTTCGTTTCCGCAATGAGCCGACATCATAGCTTATAGAGTTAAGGTGTAGAGAATCATTATTTTTATTTCCCCCTTTCCTTTTCCGGAATTATATGATATACAGATAGTGCCAAACCAACTGTATACTGCAAGAGAGTACTGCCCTATGGGGTTAGTATACCCTTTTTTGCCCACAATGGAATTGATAAAATTGCGAATTCCGTTTCTGTGGGCTTTAAGGGTATACCCTTCTGCAGAGTTGGTTTGGCGACTATCGGAGTTTGCGTTTTTTGTGCGGTTACTTCGGTAGCCGCACTTTTTATTTTAAGGAGGTTAATCATTACTAAACAGTTCATGTATTAGCAAAAAGACAGCCTTGTACGATGATATGTTGCATGGTACGGGAATCGAACAGCTCCATAAATCGGAATTTGGTGAATGGATGAAAATGAGGCTGTCCCACGGGGGGACAGCCTGTTGGGGGTGTAATGGGTATTCCGCAGGGTACGGTGAAAGGGGATTACTTTTCCGCGGAGTTGCAGTAGCGGACCATGATGGCTGCCATTTCTGCACGGGTGACGTTCTTCTTGGGCTTGAGGGTAGCATCATTATAGCCTGTAAGGATGCCCTGCTCCAATGCCCAGGCGAGGGCGGCACGTGCGTAGAGGGAGACGGACTCGCCGTCGGTAAAGTCCTCAAGGGCACTGAGATCCTCCTGGATCGCACCGCTGTAGCGGTAGATCACTGTGACCAGATCCTGTCGGGTAATGGAGTCGTTGGGGCCGAAGCTACCGTTCTTGTAGCCGTTAACAACGGAGTTCTCCTTTGCCCAGGCGATGGCAGGGGCGAACCAGTCAGTCTCCTTTACGTCGGGGAACTGAGAGGGGGGGCAATCCTCGGGAGAACCTGCCATAGCCCACAGGATCTTGGTTGCCTGGGCTCTGGTGGCAGTATTGTTGGGGGCAAAGATGCCGAAGCCCACACCGTTGACCAGGCCCAGGCCCGCTGCCTCTGTTACGATCTCGTAATACCAGTCTCCCTCACGGACGTCCTGGAATTGGCTGAGGGCTTCTTCTGTCTCGGCATTCCAGGTGCCGAAGGCCTCGGTGAGCCATGCGTTACGGGTACGGATATAGTCGGCTACGGCGGTGCAGGCATCATAGAAGGATCTCTCGCTCCTGCCCCATACCAGGTTATTGGCAAGGGCGGCCTTGGTAATGGCATCGGCATCTGCCTCGAAGCCGGGGAGGACACTGTCCTCAACGAGAGGGGATACCTGCTGTAAGTAGATATCGTGAACAGCCTGACGGAAGGGGCCGTAGTGGTAGAGCTGACTGCTGAAATTGGTGTACAGGGTAAAGAAGCGGGTGGACTCTGCACAGAAGGGGACGAACATCCCCCAGCCCTGTCCGAAGCTGAGATCGTAGTCCCAAATGGGGCCTGCCATCAGGATGCTGTCTCCTGCCTCCTTGTAGAAGTAGCAGGAGGTGCGGTAGCCGTCGGGGTTCTTGGTCAGCTCGTTAATAATATAACACTGTGCCAAGCTGTGGATGTCTGCATAGTCTGCAAGGGTCTTGCCGTTGGTGGGATGAGTGCCTCGGTTGTAGAGGGTGTCCTCAAAGTCCTGGTAGTAGGAGGCGATATAGTCCATGGCAGCCTTGGAGCAGTATTCCGGGCTCTTGACTACGATATGGGTATTACGGGTGGTGACCAGGTAGCACTTCTCGGCTTGGGCACGGACGGCGGTATCCAGCTCTAAGAGGTAGCCTCCGGTAATATCCTCCGGGTCCTTAAGGTCCGGGCAGTAGAAGTAGGTGGCACCGTTGGCAGTAACAGCCTTGTCCACGGGGAGGGAATCAAAATCCTCGATCTCCGGGTTGGCATCCTCTATGGCACCCTCTAAATCCTCGATATCTACTCTGCCGGACTTGATCTCCACCTTCTCGCACAGGAGGTAGAGACCGCGGTACTCGCCGTCGTAGAACAGATTAACGGGGCGGCACTGGATGCCGGGCTCCATGCCCATGGCTACGGAGAGATCGTAGACGGTCTTGTTCCGCAGATGGCTGGAGTCTGAATGGTTGGTCAGCAGGACCCAGGTCTTGGAGACATTGGCACTGTCCCCGGTCTCTAAGAGGTCCGTCTTGGTGTCTAACTTGATCTGATAGGGCTTCTTGTCAGCCTGCCAGGTGGAGTTGCCTCTGCCCTTGATCTGGGTCAGAGCCCCATTGTAGATCTCCTCCCCGGACTCGTTGACCAGGAGCATGGAGCCGGTGGCAGAGTTGGACTTGGTGGGGCTGGACTCTACCCACTGGCGGCCGTGATCCTCCGGGTCGTCACTGGTGAGGAACAGGCTGGCTACCCCGTCTACAGGGATCAGATCTACAGTGACCACCAGCTCCTCCTCCCCACGGGTCATGGTGATGGTCATATACATATCCGTGTCGGGATATGCGGTAAAGTTGCTCAGTGCATCCTCGGGATAGATCACTGTCTCGGTTTCTGCGTCCGGGTCCGTGTACTTGATGGCCATGCTGTGGCCGTAGCCGCTATACTCCCCGGGGAGGTAGAGCACGTAGTGATCCTCAGCCAGCTTGGTGGCAACGGAACAGCCGCGGGAGCCGTAGTAGTGGATGAACTCAATGCCTAAGGGGGGCTCTGCAGCAGAGACCCAAAGGCCGGACAGAAGAGATATGATCAGAAGAATTGCGATCAGCTTTTTCATAAGGATCCTCCTTTGCGTTTATGATTGTAAAATCTATTATATCAGAAAACCGGGGGATATGCAACAGGAATTTCCCAATGAGGGAAGGGAGGAAACTCCGATTTGTCGAGCTGTTTGAAAACGTACAAAATATCAAATAACGCACCATTCCGTAGGGCAGCTTGCCCTACGACAGCCTTGTACGATAATATGTTGCATGGTACGGGAATCGAACAGCTCCGTAAATCGGAATTTGCGGGTCTTGACTTATATTGGGGGCTGTGGTAAAATGTTGGTATGTAGAATGAAGGAGTATGTCTATGGGACGGTATAAATTTGCGGATTTTATTGTGGAATTGCAGAATGAGTTTCCCTATTTGGACTCTCAGTGCTGTCATTTTAAATACGACGGGGAGCGTGAGACGGATTTCGTCATTCGCGTGACGGAGGAGGAGCGTCAGAAGGAGGCTCAGGTCTCCCAGTTCCCGGATGCCCAAGGCTATTTGGAGAGCGTATGTGCCTACCGTAAGCTGTGTATGCAGCTCCCTCCCCGGGGGGCTATGATCCTCCATGCTTCTGTTATCGAGGCAGAGGGACGGGGCATTGCCTTCTTTGCCCGCAGCGGCGTAGGCAAGACCACCCATACCCGTCACTGGATCAAGACCTATTTCCCCAAGGTGAATATCGTCAACGGGGACAAGCCCATTATCCGTTTCCATGACGGTGTCCCCTATGCCTACGGCACGCCCTGGGCAGGCAAGGAGGGCATCTACCGCAGGGTCCATGTGCCCCTGCGGGATCTGTGCCTCATTGAACGTGCCGCGGTGAACGAGGTCACCCCTCTGAGTAAGGAGGAGGCTCTCAATCTGCTGATGCTGCAGATATTCCTGCCGTCAGCTCCCGAGGCCGCCCTTGCCACCTTAGATATGCTGGAGAGATTATTGGAGAACTGCAACCTGTGGCGGATCCGCTGTACCCCGGAGCAGGAGTCAGCCGTTGTTGCCCACGATACCATTTTAGGGAGGGAAGAGGCATGAAGCTCAGATACCGTTTCGTCCTCCGTGAGGTCTCAGGTCAGTCTGTGGCTGTGGCAGTGGGCCCGGATCACAGCAAGTTTAACGGCATGGTCAAGCTTAATCAGACGGGGGCCTTCCTTATGAACCTCCTTAACGACAGGGACTTGAGCCGTGAGGACTTGCTCACAGCGTTGCTGGAGCGGTATGACGTTGACCGTAAACGGGCGGAGGAGAACTTAGACGTATTCCTGGAGACTCTGCGGCAGGGAGGCCTGCTGGTAGAATGAGGCTGAGCTACGAGGAACTCCTTGCCCGTGACGGCTTCCTCCTGCGGCAGACCAAGGGGGCCAGCATGGAGCCTATGCTACGACAGGGCAGGGAGGAGTCCCTTATCAAAGCTCCTCACCGTCAGCTCCGCAAGTATGACGTGGTCCTGTTCAAGGGACCTAAGGACCGATACATTCTCCACCGCGTCATAGGCAGGGAGGGTGACTTGTACAGGATCCGTGGGGATAACTGCATGGGGACGGACCTTGTGTCGGAGGATCGGATCATCGGGATCCTGGCAGGCTTCTACCGTGGTGATACCTATGTGGATTGCTTCACCGACAGGGCGTATCTGCGGTATTCCCGCAGGGTCGTTGCCACCTTCCCCCTGCGTAGGGCCAAGGTGAGACTCCGTAGCCTGTGTAAGGCCGCCTTGGGTAAATTGCATATCAAAGAATAGGCAAGGGCATATGCCCTTGCCTTTTCATCAATGAGGCAAGGAACTGTCCC
>JAZNYV010000076.1:0-26429 GCA_045594585.1 Faecousia sp.
TGGGCTATGAAGGCGATTATATCGTAATGCCTAACGGTGTGGATATGCCTTTGGGAAGGGCATCTGAAGAAGCCATCGCAGCCGCAACCGCCGGATATGATCTGCCTGCGGATGTTCCGGTGTACCTGTTTGTCGGCAGAAAGTCAAGGTGGGGGATCAGATTGAATTTACCAATCTGGAGGATCAGACACAAAAGATCCTCACACAAGTGGTTGCTTTGTATCTCTTTGACAGCTTTGAGGAAATGTTTAGAGTGCTTCCGGCAGAGGCTATGGGCTATGGGCTATGGCAAAGGCCAGGTTCCAAAGGCTGAGGACATGGAACGATATTATTCCAGAGAAGAACAGTCCCCCTATGGTGTGGTTGGGATTGAGATTGCTTTGGTAGATCCTAACGAAGTGCGGCTGGAGAAGACCGGTAGATATCTCAGCCTCCTTCTTCGCCATCGTCCCGATGTTGCGGGAATCCGATTAGACGAGCACGGATGGGCAGATGTTTCGGAGCTGCTTCGGGGAATCAACAAGACTCAGCCTCTTACTATGGAAGAATTAGAACTGATTGTAGCAACGGATAACAAGCAACGGTACTCCTTCAATGAGGATAAAACTATGATCCGAGCCAATCAGGGGCACTCTATCTCCGTGGATGTAGAGCCGGAACGCAAGGTTCCACCTGACCGGCGGTGGCATGGAACGGGAAAAAAATACACAGACAGTATAGACGATATCGGACTAGTCCGTAAGACAAGGTTGTATGTTCATCTCTCCGCTGATAAAGAAACCGCTCTAACCGTAGGCTCTCGTCACGGTGAGCCTGTGATCTATGAAGTCAATACCGCCCAAATGCACATTGACGGCTACATCTTCTACCAAGCTGCCAATGGTGTTTGGCTTACCAAGTGTGTACCTACAGCTTACCTCCGCAAGTTAGATCCTAGTGAGTGAATGCATCGGTTGTTGACTGTTTGTTACGAATGGTGCAGTATTTCCCGGTAGTGGTTGTAGATGTTATTAGGAGGGATTTTATTGAGGCACTATGAATCAGAATGTACGGTCTGCGGTAGAAGAACACAAATTGCGTTTGCGCAAGAGCCATATCCGGAATATGGGGATCGCTTTCTTCATTCCTGTCCTTCGTGCGGAGAGGAAACGGAACATACCCGTACAATGACAAAGAAAACTGCTACACAGTTGCGTAGAAGTCAAGCGGAACAGAAACAGCGTGAAGAAATCATAGGCCTTTGCAAAGAAAAGGGCTTCTCCTGCCGTTTTCTCCATCAGTCTGTGATCATTACAACCGACTTATCCGACTGGTGCTTCGACTACCACCAAAGCCGGATCACCCTATACCACGAAAGCACCACCAGGATCAACTTCGCCACCGGAAACTACGCCAAAGCCCATGTTCAATTCAGAAACCGAAAAATGACCATTCCTGAAGTGATCGACTACATCGCCAACCATGACCGTTGGTGCAAAGAGACCGGGAAATAAAAGATGCCGTCCATCATCGGGCGGCATTTTTGCAACTATAAACATGTATACCATGATAAAATGCGAAGGAACGAATGAAAGATCAATGAATTTCAGTTTGAGTTTAATTTGAGTAAGCTTATAGGATTTAATGGCTGCGATGGTTCGTCTTACGAAATTAAGTACTTTGTTCATGTGCATCCCCCTTCCAATAATACGTTCTCTTTCATTCGCTGTGGTCCTTACGGGCTGTTGCCGGTCTGGTGGATCGAAGAAGGGGTATGACCTCGACCCAAGTATATTATAGCCCATAACATAGATTTGTCAAGGAACGGAAAGAAATGTAGAAATGTGAAATTGTTTGATTGTTTTAGATTGCTTTTAGACGGAAAATGTGAGATAATGACGGTATATTATCGCATGTGAGGTTTATGAGGAAATAGTTGATTGGAAGGGATGTGGATCTATGGTACAGCAATCGCCGTTTCATGCATATTATGCTGCTCGGATGTTGGAGAGCGTTGCGGAAAAGGAGCAGTTTGTTCCTGTGTTTGCTTCCTCCGGGATTCAGGTCTATCCTTTTCAGGTGGCTGCGGCGGGCTTTGCACTCCGTTCTCCTTGTCAAAAGGGCGTGATCCTTTGCGACGAGGCAGGCATGGGAAAGAGCCATGAGGCTATGCTCATTATGGTACAGCGTTGGATGGAGGGGCAGAATCGGATTTTGCTTTGTATCCCCAACGCTGATTTGCTCGCACAGTGGGTGGAGCTGTTGGAGCAGTATTATACCGTTCCCTATATCACATTGACCAATAAAAACGATTGGGCAGTAAACAGCTCTTCGGAGAATCCCAATGCGTTTGATCATAGCGGAATCGTAATAACTACCTACGATTTTGCCGCCGATCATGCAGAAGATGCGGGGGCGATTTCGTGGGATCTCACTGTGTTTGAAGAAGCCAATGCTTTATCCGGTGTATATCAAACGGATAATAAGCAGGCAAAAGCTCTCCACCAAATTGCCGGTAATGCGTTCAAGCTGCTCTTAACCGGAACCCCGATTGAGAAGAACATTATGGATCTCTATGGTCTGATATGGTTTATAGATGATACTGTTCTGCCGGGAGAGCAGGAATTTTTGTCCCGATATCTTCGTAAGCCGGAGAACTACCCAGAGCTGGCAAAACGGGTTAGCAAATACTGCTTCCGTACCCTCCGTTCTCAGGCAAGAAGCTATGCCAAAATCCCTTCTCGTGTTCTTGTGACCCACGAGTACCAAACAAGCCCACAGGAAAAGCAGCTCTACAAGCTCCTTTCTGCATATATTGACAGACCGGACAAGTTGGCATTCCCTGAAATGGATTCCTATGACCTTGCACTGCGTTTATTTGGGCTTCTGGGATCATCAACTGCAGCCCTTTCTCAGGCGGTGAAAGGAATTCTAAAACGCTTAGAGAACAACCCCGAAGGCTCAGAAGAATGTGCTCAGCTCACAGCAATCTTGGAAGCTTGCGAGGAAATCAAGGAGGACAGCAAGGCAAAGGCCTTTATGATTGGTTTGGAGAAGGGCTTTGCACTCCTGAAGCAGAAATGTGCTGCAAGAAAAGCAGTCCTCTTTACCGAGAGCATTGAAACTCAGAAAATGCTCCTGCCCATTGTCAGCCGAAAGTATAAAACCGTGATCTATAACGGAAGCAAAGACTATTCTGCTATTCGGGAATTCTTGCAAACCGCCGAGGTTTTGATTACCACTGACAGCGCCGCCAAGGGCTTTCATTTGGCAGCCGCCTCCTTTGTGATCCACTATGATCTGCTGTATAATACTTTGAAAATGGAACAGCGGATTGACCGCTGCCACCGTTTAGGACAGCAGAATGATGTACTGAGCCTTGCTTTTATCAACAAAGAAAACTTTGCAGATGTCCGGAAGTTAGAGCTTGTCAGCAAGCGGATGTTGGTATCTGACGGTGTATTTGGTGTAAGTGATGATGTGATCGGCGGCTTTACAGAAGATCTTCCAGCTGCAATGGATGTGATCTCTCAGCGAGTTCGCAGTAAAACGCAGATTGAAGAAGACCATCAAAGCACCCTTGCCGAACGCTCCGAAGATAATAAACAGATCGTGCAGTCCGCAGAGGAGATTCTGTTCACCACCTTCCACAAGGACATTGCCTCACAAATGCGGATCACGCCCCAATACATAGAGGATCGTTCCGTAGAGATAAACCACACCCTTTGGGAACTGGCAAAATACTTCTTCCAACGCTACAACGCAGAACATACAGACTGCTATTATGTGATCGACGAGGATGTACAGACCATCACCGCAACTAATTACGAAGCCCTCCCCACCCTGTTCTATTATTGGGACGGGAGCCGCAACAAGAAGTACCAGAGTCAAAAGGCCTACGGCATGGCAAAAGATTTCAAGCCACGCCACGGAAGAATCACCTTAACAAGCATTATCGGCCGTGGGATTCTTCACGAATTGGAATGTGCAGAGCGTGGGGAGTTAGAAATTAGGAGTGAGGAGTTAGGAATTTCCGGTTCGGAGATTGGTCTGTACTTTGTAGAGCTGTTTGCAGGGAAGAAACGGGTTTCGGAGAAGTTTGTGCTTTGTGGCAGGAAGTCGGATGGGACGGCTCTTTCCGAAGAGGAATGTGCCCGTATTTTACAGCTTCCAGTGGTTTCCTATACGGATGGTACTCATAAGGCGCCCCACTGGTTGAAGCAGAGTGGACGATCTCTGCCCCTTGATCATCTTGTTCCGGTAGATGCTTTGATTGCGGAAGAGGCAAAGAAGCTATCTCCCATCCAAGAGGAAGAAATTACCCTCCTTAAACAGCAGGCGGCAATCCGAAAAGGGGCATTAGCAAAAGAAGTGGAGCAGCTTTCCTCTCAGCTAAAAGCTATGGAAGCAAGCCGGGAGCAGGTTACAAATGACCGCTTGAAGTTGCTTTCTTTGGATAAGCAAATCACCCAACTCCGCAGAGCATATATGGCAAAGCAGGAATCTCAATTCTTTGATGCTATGAAAATAGATTTGGAACTGGAAGAAAAGGTAAAAGCCTTGACGGAGAAAGAGAAGATTTCTGCAAGAATTGTAAGAGAGTTCTTGCTCAATGTAAAATGCAGATTTTAGAATGTAGAACGAATTTCCATTTGCGAAATTAAAATTTAGTGTTTACTTTTATCGTAATTTCATTTATAATATTTGCATGAATGTATTCTGCAAAGAGGTGCTTTATGGATATTGTAGATAGGCTTCAAAATATAGCCAAAGCGAACGGTGGGATTATTACCACAGCGAAAGCCACTGAGGCCGGTGTCTCCCGAACGATGCTTTCAAAATTGGCAAAATCGAATAGAATACAGAGAATTGCAAGAGGTCAATACATCTTTGAAGATGATATACAGGATGAATTGTACTCCATCGGAATTCGTTCCGAAAAATTGATTTTTTCTCATGAGACAGCCTTATTTTTACACGGAATCTCTGATCGTACGCCTTTTGAGCATACCATAACTGTACCTACCGGCTGCATTCCTTCTGCTCCCATACAGGAACAATGCAAGCTGTATTTTATCAAGCCGGCTTTGTTTGACCTCGGAAAAAGCACAGCAGTAACCACCTTTGGAAATACCGTAAATACCTACAATCTGGAAAGAACGATATGTGATATTGTAAGGAGCCGTAATAAGGTAGGAACTGAGACCTTTCTTGCTGCATTAAAAGCTTATGCCGCAAGAACGGATAAGGATCTGAACCGCCTTTATGATTATGCCAAACAGCTCCGTGTATCCGGTGTTTTGCGAAACTATTTAGAGGTGCTTTTATGAGTAAAGTATTGGTTAATGTAAAATGTAGAATTTAGAATGTAGAATTACCTTCTAAATTCTACATTAGATAAACTTGGAGGTAATAATGGCAACAAATGTGATTCGAGATAAGTCGAGAAATTTTGCCTTACGAATCATAAGGCTATACAAGTTTCTTTCTGATGAAAAACACGAGTATATTTTATCAAAACAGATTCTTCGATCTGGAACAAGCATTGGTGCAAATGTATGCGAAGCCATTCATTCTATGAGCAAAAAAGAATTCTTGTCGAAGATGAATATCTCGTTAAAAGAGGCAGCTGAAACGGAATACTGGCTTGATCTTCTTTTTCATTCCGATTATATTACAGAAGCTCAGTTTTCCAGTATAAACAGAGATTGCACAGAAATAAAAAGCATTTTAATCAGCATTATTAAAAGCACAAACCAGTCATTGAAAAAACAACTATAATAATGTGGAATGTAAAATGTATAATTTAGAATTATTCTAAATTCTAAATTCTACATTCTACATTACAAAGGAGTGTAATGATGAATATAATGGACGGAATGAGTATGAACTTAGAACAAGCAAACATGGACAAGCTGCGTTCTGTGTTCCCTGAGTGCTTTGCGGAGGGGAAGCTGGATATTGATAAGCTGTTGGCTCTGTGTGGGGAGTATATCAGCAATGATTTTGAGAAGTACAAGTTTGAGTGGAAGGGCAAGGCGGAGTGCCTGAAGTTGGCACAGAAGCGGTCTACGGGTACGCTGCGGCCTTGTCCGGAAGAAAGTGTGAACTGGGACAGCACACAGAATTTGTACATCGAAGGCGACAATTTAGAGGTTTTGAAGCTGTTGCAGACTGCCTATTATCGCCGGGTAAAGATGATCTATATTGATCCTCCTTACAATACCGGCAATGATTTTGTCTATGCAGACGATTTTGCCGATCCTATGGCTCGGTATAAGGAAGTCACGCAACAAACCACAAAATCTAACCCCGAAACCATGGGCAGATTTCATACCAACTGGCTCAACATGATGTACCCCCGCCTCCGCTTAGCTGCAAACCTCCTCCGTGACGATGGTGTTATTTTCATCTCTATTGATGATAATGAGGCAACAAATCTAAAGAGAATCTGCGATGAAGTATTTGGTGAGGAACACTTTGCAGGTCAGATTCCATGGAGAAAAAGAACAGCAAAGTCCGATGTGCCTTTTGGAATATCCCAGGATTTTGAATGGATTTTCTGCTATGCTAAATCCGCCGAATTCCGGGCATGCCTTGAGGGTGGTACGCGTAGATATTATGATACTCCAGATTTCCCTGGACGTCCTTGGAGAATTCATGATCTAACGACTCAACGAAGTGCATTGGAACGCCCTAATAGCAACTTCACAATGGTAAATCCTAAAACAGGGAAAGAATACCCAGCAAATCCCAACAGAACTTGGGCGGTTACAAGAGAAACTTTTGAACAGTATTATGCCGAAGGGCGAATCGTTTTCCCAGATGACTATGATTTTCTAAGTATTACTAAGCCGGCATTTCGCTACTTTAAGGATGATGATATGGCGAAAGCAGGTGATAGCTTTGGTTTTATACCTGTCAGCACAAAACTCCCTGATAGCATTGGTATGACACAAGACGGGACAAAAGAGATATCCGAAATTTTTTCAAATAAAGTTTTTGGGTTTCCTAAACCTGTTGACTTAATTAAATATCTAATAAAGGCAACAACATCGACGAGTGTAAACAATGGCGACATTATTTTAGACTTTTTCTCAGGATCAGCAACGACAGCACACGCTGTTATGCAGCTAAATGCAGAGGATGGTGGCAACCGCAAGTTTATTTTGGTGCAATTACCGGAAGTGTGTGATGAAAAGAGTGATGCAAATAAAGCCGGATTCCAAAACATTTGCGAGATCGGCAAAGAACGAATCCGCCGGGCAGGAACAAAGCTTGCCGAAGAACAGGCAGAAAAAGCCAAAACCACGATGGACGGACAGATCACCATTGACGATAATTCCGAATTCAGCATTCCGAATTGCGAATTAGATGTTGGCTTCCGTGTATTCAAACTCGATACTTCTAACCTTGAAACATGGGACAGCACTCCCATCGAAAATGATCAGCTTGAAATTCTCTATAATCGCATGAACAGCATGGTGCAGCGGGTAAAGTCCGACCGCACCGACTTAGACATGGTATTTGAGGTTATGCTGAAGCTGGGTGTTCCTCTGACCTATTCCGTAAACAAAATTGCAATCAACAACAAAACAGCCTATACCGTAGGCGATGATTGCCTGCTTCTTATTTGCCTCGCAGCAGATGTAGCACCCGAAGATGTAGAAACCATGGCAGAATACGCCCCTGCCAAGGTCATCATCTCCCGTGATTCCTTCTCCAATGATACCGCAATGGCAAATGCTTACTATATTCTTCGTGATAAGGGTATAGAATTGAAGCTTGTGTGAATGAATTAGGAGTTAGGAGTTAGGAGTTAGGAGTTAGGAGTTAGGAGTTAGGAGTTAGGAGTTAGGAGTTAGGAATTAGGAGTTAGGAATTAGGAGTTAGGAATTAGGAGTTAGGAGTTTTAGGCAAGGTGCTTGTAATAACGGTTTTCTTGTTCTTGATTTTGAAGTTTTATCTCTTATCATCTATATGACGGAGTTTGCAGCAACCCATGAGGGCGAAGAATTTGTGCAACAGGCTGTTGCATAAATTCCCGGCTGTCAAGGCAATATCATCTATGGACTTCTTTGATACACTTAGTATTTGTGCAGACGGTGTTTGCACAAATTCCGTGGGGACACACAAGTAATTCGGAGTTAGGAATTTCGATTAGTGAGAAACAACTCCTCACTCCTAACTCCTAACTGAAAAGAGGTTTTTGATTTGGGAAAAAGCATTGTAAAGGCAAAGAGCATGGACTTTGCAAAACGAATCGTAAAATTGTACCGCTATTTGGTGGAAGAAAAGAAAGAGTATGTTTTGTCAAAGCAACTCTTGCGTAGCGGAACGAGCATAGGCGCTAATATTACGGAAGCAGAGTGCGGTATTAGTCGCAAGGACTTCTTGGCAAAGATGTATATTGCCTTTAAGGAATGTGCCGAAACCCAATACTGGTTGGAGCTGCTGGAATCAAGCGAATATCTATCAGAAAAGGAATACCAATCCATAAATGCTGATTGCGAAGAACTTCGCAAAATCCTTTCCTCCATAACCAAATCTGTGAGAATGAGGAGTTAGGAGTTAGGAGTGAGGAATTATTTTCACTAACTCCTAACTCCTCATTCCTAATTCCTAACTGTTCCTGCTCCTCACTCCTAATTCCTAACTCAACAAGGTGCTGACTATGAAACACAAATTCTGAATTTAGTCAATTAAGATTTGCCGAATCGTACTTGACTAATTTCAAAAAGCATGGTACACTATATCCATCCTAAAATGGAGGGAACGATATGTTTATCGGAAGAGAGCGAGAGCTGAACGCTCTGGAAAAGCTATATACATCAAATCGGTTTGAATTTGCGGTCATTTACGGTCGCCGCCGTGTGGGTAAAACGGCACTGATCAATCAATTTATCGGCGACAAAAAGGCGATCTACTTTATGGGCGTTGAAAGCAATGCTAAGCAAAATCTTGAAAATCTTAGTAAGAGTATTATGGAATATAGTAGCGGAATCGAAGCAGAGACCTCTTTCCTGTCTTTTCAGGCTGCTTTGGAATATGTGTTCAAGCTTGCAGAAAAGGAGCGTCTGATTCTTGCGATTGACGAATATCCGTATGTGGCTCGTTCTTCAAAAAGCCTCGCATCTACACTTCAACTGTTAATAGATAAGTATAAGGATTCTTCCAAGCTTATGCTTATCCTTTGCGGATCTTCCATGTCCTACATGGAAGATCATGTCCTTGCATACAAGGCACCTCTGTACGGCAGAAGAACAGCACAAATGAAGATATTGCCCTTTGATTTTGAAGAAACCTGCCATTACTTCCCCAAGCTTGACCATGAAGATAAGGCCTTGATTTACGGTATTGTCGGTGGCACACCGCAGTACCTGTTGCAGATGAATGATGCTGTAAGTGTTGAAGACAATATTAAGAACACTTTCTTAAATCCCATATCCTTCTTATATGAAGAGCCGATCAACCTCCTGAAACAGGAGGTGCGTGAGCCTGCTATTTATACGGCAATTATTACTGCGATTGCCGCCGGAGCTTCCCGTATGTCGGAAATTTCAAGCAAGGTGGGCGAAGATACCAATGTTTGTTCCACATATATTAAGAACTTGATGAATCTCGGCATTGTGCAAAAAGAAACCCCTTATGGTGAAAAAGCATCTCGTAAATCCGTGTATTCTATTGAAGATAATATGTTCCGCTTTTGGCACCGCTTTGTGCTGGAAAACAATTCTGTCATTGCTCGTGGAGCCGCCGATTTGGTGTATAAGCGTATTGAGCCTAAGCTATCTGATTATATGGGAAAGGTTTTTGAGGATATTTGCAAGCAATATCTTTGGAAACAGCTTTTAGCCGGTAAATGCCCTGTAGAATTTACGTCTATCGGTCGCTGGTGGGGCAATGACCCCGTTGAAAAGTGCCAGACCGAGATCGACATTATGGGCGAGCAGGATAAGGATACTGCCCTATTTGCCGAGTGCAAGTGGACGAATGAAAAGGTTGATTTGACTGTTCTGGAAACTCTCGCAAAGCGTAGCAGGCTGTTTTCTTATAAGAATAATCATCTGTACTTGTTTTCTAAGTCCGGTTTTACCAAGGGATGTATAGACGAGGCAAACAGAATGGGCAATGTAACGCTTGTGAGTTATGCGGATATTGTTGTATGATGCACAAACAAGCGAATCATGAGGTGACATAATGGCTGCAATAATGAAGCTTAAATTCAAAAACCAGGACTTCCAAACAGATGCTGTGAATGCCGTCGCTGACCTTTTTGCAGGGCAAGAGAATACGCACAGCACCTTTTCTGTGGATAACGATAATCAGACACGGATGATACAGGAGTTGGGGTTCGGTAATGTTTTGCATATCGACTCTGAGACCTTGGAGCAGAATATGCACACGGTTCAGAAGCGGAACAATCTGCCGCTTACACAGTTAGGAATTAGGAATGAGGAGTTAGGAGTTAGCGAAAATAATTCCTCACTCCTAACTCCTAACTCCCAACTAAACAATTCCTCACTCCTAACTCCTAATTCCTCACTACACAAAACTGCTCCGCAGTTTTGCATCGAAATGGAGACCGGCACCGGAAAAACCTATGTTTACACCAAGACCATTTTCGAGCTGAACCGCAAGTACGGCTTTACCAAGTTCATTATTGTTGTTCCCTCTGTGGCAATTCGTGAGGGTGTATACAAGTCCTTCCAAGTGACACAGGAGCATTTCGGTCTGCAATATGACAATGTTCCTTGCCGTTATTTCATCTATAACTCTGCGAAGTTGTCCGATGTGCGGCAGTTTGCTACCAGCACGAATATTGAGATCATGATCATCAATATCGACGCTTTTAAGAAAGCGGAGAATGTGATCAATCAGGCACAGGACAGGCTCAACGGAGACAGTGCCATGCGGTATATTCAGGACACTCATCCCATTGTGATCATCGATGAGCCTCAGAGTGTAGACAATACGCCCAAATCCAAGGAAGCCATTGCATCCCTGAATCCTTTGTGCGTCCTGCGTTATTCCGCAACCCATCGAGAGAGAATCAATCTGCTTTACCGCCTGACCCCGGTGGATGCCTATCAGATGGGATTGGTCAAGCAGATTTCCGTGTCCTCCAACCAAGTGTCCGGTGGCTTTAATCAGGCTTATGTCCGGCTTCTGTCGGTTTCCAACGATAAGGGCTTCCGTGCCAGGGTAGAAATTGATATTAAGAAAAACGGCGTTGTCAGCCGAAAAACCATTACTGTGAAGCCCGGTGACGACCTATATTTACTTTCCGGTCAGAGAGAACTCTACGAAGGCTACACCATTGCAGGGATCGACTGCACACCGGAATTTGAGCACATCGAGTTCGGCAATACGGAAGAGGTAGCTTTAGGAAAAGCAATCGGAGATATTGACGATTATGTGGTCAAACGGGCACAGATTCGCCGCACCGTTGAGGCACATTTAGACAAAGAGCTTCGTTACACGGATAAGGGGATCAAGGTTCTGTCTCTGTTCTTTATTGATAAGGTTGACCGCTATCGCCACGAGGACGGAAGTCCCGGTGTGTATGCCAGAATGTTCGAGGAGTGCTATTTGGAGCTGATTGCAAAGCCCAAGTATGCACCCCTTCGGGAGCGTTTCTCCCCGGATGTTTCCGCTGCCCATAACGGATATTTCTCTCAGGATAAGAAGGGTCGCTTGAAGGACACCAAGGGCGACACCGCCGCCGATGACGATACCTATAACACCATTATGCGTGACAAGGAGGAGCTGCTCAGCTTTGCTTCTCCCCTCCGCTTCATTTTCTCCCACTCTGCACTAAAAGAGGGCTGGGACAACCCCAATGTATTCCAAGTCTGCACCTTGATCGAGCAGAAATCCACCTTCACCTGCCGCCAGAAGGTAGGGCGTGGTCTGCGTCTGTGTGTCAATCAAGACGGCGAACGAGTGGAGGATAAGAATATCAACATTCTTCATGTCATGGCAAACGAAAGCTTTGCAGACTTTGCCGAAACCCTCCAGCGTGAAATTGAGGACGATACCGGCATGAAGTTCGGTGTTCTGCAGATCGGTCTATTCTCCGGTATGGTCTACGAGGAACGCAGAGAGGTCAGGCAGACAGTAACGCAGGAGCAGGCTGTTGCAATTGTGGAGCAGTTAGGAATTAGGAATGAGGAGCAGGAACAGTTAGGAATTAGGAATGAGGAGTTAGGAGTTAGTGAAAATAATTCCTCACTCCTAACTCCTAACTCCTCACTGGAGACGGTTTGTCGCTTGATGGAGGAGCAGCCGGAGGTTGTAGAGAGGGCCGCAACGGCAGTGTTGGGAAATCATTCCGAATTCCGTATTCATAATTCCGAATTAACCTATACCAAAGTTGTGACCGAGGAAAAGAAGGTCACCTATGATGAGGCACAGGAGCTGATGGAGCATTTTGAGAAGAAGGGCTATATCAGTAAGTCCGGCAAGATTCAGGACACCATGAAGGCTGCACTGAAAAGCGGCACCTTGGACTTGCCCAAGAAGTACGAAGCAGCCAGAAGCCGTTTTGAGCAGATTATTGCCAAGGCAGATCGCAGGCCTCCCATCCGGGATGCTTCTCGTGATGTGGTGGTTCGCCTGAACAAGCAAGTCATGGTTTCGCCGGAATTCCTGGAGCTTTGGAAGAAGATCAAACAAAAAACAGCCTATCGTGTCAGCATTGACACCGATCGACTGATTGAAAACTGTGTTAAGGCTCTGCAGGAAATGCCCGGAATTCCCAAAGCTCGTATCATTTCCCAAACGGCGGATATCCGCATCGAGAGAGCCGGTGTCCATCATGTGGAGCGTGAAATGCGTACCACAGATATTTCCGACTCTTATCAGAGCCTACCCGATATTTTGACTGCTATCAGTGATGCAGCTCTACTGACCCCTGCCACGGTCAACCGAATTTTGGTGGAAAGCGGAAGGATGCAAGACTTCCTGAATAATCCGGAGGCTTTCATGGAGAGAGCAACCCAGATCATCCGGGATCAGCGACACGCTCTTGCCATTGACGGAATCAGCTATATCAAGCTGGACGGACAGGAATACTACGCACAAGAAATTTTTGGTGTAGAAGAGCTGATTGCCAATTTGGATCGGAATGCCGTAAAGGTAGAGCACAGCGTATACGACTATGTGGTTTACGACAGCAGCTCCGTAGAACGCCCCTTTGCCGTAGCTCTGGACAACGACCCGGATGTAAAGCTGTTCTTTAAGATCCCCAGCCGCTTCAAAATCGACACCCCCATCGGCTCCTACAACCCCGACTGGGCGGTATACCTAACCAAGAACGGTGAAGAAAAGCTGTACTTCGTCTTAGAAACCAAGGGCAGCACCGACATATTTATGGATCTCCGCAATCGTGAACAGCTCAAGATCCGCTGCGGCAAACGCCACTTCGAAGCTCTCGGAGAAGATGTCCGCCTCCAGGTTGCCACGAATTGGAATGAGATCAAAATCGGGATATAATGATTTTGTGCTGAGGTTATTCGAGATACTAAAACGAAGTATCGAGTAATTGAAGTTAGCGAATGGATTGAAAATGACGACTCGCTTCTTGGTATATTAGGATATTAGTAAGTGTCAAATCCAATGGCGAATTGCAACAAGGTCTCCGGCATGACAAAACACTTCCGTATAGTAGCGGACGGTATATGTGACTCCCTTATACTATCCGAGATATGGAGCTATGATTGACGAGGTGTCGATTAGGTTCGACGCCTCGTTTATTTTTTTGAAAAAAGATGTTGCAATTTGAGGAAAAGTGTGTGTAATAAATCTATCAGGAATAGACCGTTCCTGATAGAAAGTGAGTGGTAGTTATGAGGTACAAGGATCCGGAGCTGATGAAGGAGATTCATGCCTTTGTACTTTCGCAAGTGCAACAATCATTGTAAAGTATCCGTGAAGCAATTCTTTATACTTGCCCACTTCACCACGATAAAGCCAAACGATAGCATTTAGATTTTTCAGTTGTCCTTCGCTCCACTCGTTGAGGGTGCGGTCTACAACGGTATAATAGTTTCGGGCATCAATGAACAGGACATGGTCTTGGATTTCCTCGGCCTTGCCCTTGTCAAAAAACCAAATGGAGCAGGGGAGGGACTTGGTATAGAAAAAGTTATTGCCGACGCTCATCATCACATCCACATGCCCAGTTTCAACCAGTTTCTGCCGGATATCACGATCCTTGCCGGAGCTGTCGGTTGCAGAGGATGCCATGACAAAGCCTGCACGACCCTTTTCGTTCAGGTAGGCGTAAAAATAGGAGATCCAAAGATAATTGGCATTGCCAAATTCCTTGGCAGCGTTGATTGACGGCAAGCCGAAGGGCAAGCGGCCTGCGGTCATGGCAGACTCAGACTTGACCTTGTCTACATTAAAGGGTGGATTCGCCGTAACATAATCACAGCAGCCCTCCAAGGAATGGGCATCATGATAGAAGGTGTTAGCATCGTTACCGGATAAAATTTTGCCGTTAAGACCATGCACAGCCATATTCATCAGACAAAGCTGTGCATTATACTCCACCTTTTCCTGACCGTAGAAGGTCATGGCCGCATTGGCAGACATCCCGGCATGGTTCACAAAATCGCCGGTCTGCACGAACATGCCGCCGCTTCCACAGGCAGGATCCAAGAGAATCCCTCGCTTCGGCTCCAAAACATTGACGATCATCTTGACCAATGATTTGGGCGTAAAGAACACGCCGTCATCCGAGGCGATATTCTTGGCGAACTTGTTGAGGAAATATTCATAGATCCGCCCCAAAATATCGCCGCCCACTTCGTCCAATGCGCTGTTATTGAAGATACGAAGCAGCTCAGACAAAATTTCGTCCGTGAACATTGTGTAGTCCTTCGGCAGAACGCCCACAAGCTGCTCGCTCTGATCTTCGATCAGCTCCATTGCATGATTGACAGCTTTGCCGATGTCGGCACTTTCGGGCAGATTCACAAGATAATCATACCGAGCTTCGGAAGGCAAATACAGCGCACTCTTTTCCGCAAAGTCACTGGGCTCCACGGGCAGAACACGGCCATTACGGACACGGCGATTTTTCAAAATTTCCGCCTCAACCAGTTTGAAACGACCGAATGCATAGCGTAGGAAGATCAGACCCAATACGGGTATACAGTATTGGTTGGATGTGAGCTTCGAGCCTTGGCGCAAAAGGTCCGCGGATTCCCAAAGCTCCGCTTCTAATTTTCTTGTATTTATCATATCTCTATCCTCTTGTTATGAAAAATTCGTTATTCTGTAATTCTATAATTCACTTGCTTCCCGTTTTTTTCTTTGGTTAGCAAGCCGGTTTCAACCATGTCACGGAGAATCAGTATTGCGGTAGCCTGAGAAACGCTCAATTCAGCCTCTACATCCTTGCGAGTGATGTAGCCTTGCTTCTTGGCGAGTTGGAGAATGCTCTCCTTGCGGTCGGCATTTTTCTTGACTTTCGTTGGGGAAGTAGGCAGTTCTTTCCGTTCGCCTGCGTAATTGCTGTTGGGTAAGGTGATCTTGAAAGCGTTGTCGGAAACCTCAAATTGAGGTTTTATAGCACATTCTGCATAGCTTTCGTTGATCTTCAGAATGCCTGTGCCGTAAGCTTCGATCAGCTTCAGGCGGTAAAATACATTTGCTAACTTTTGATTTCGAAGGGCAGACACACCTAACATAATATCATTGTAGGTCAGACCACGAACCAAACCGCCGATGGTTACAAACTCAATGCGATCATCAAAGATGCTGATCAAGGTAGAGCCACTAAAGCTGTAATCCCTGTGGGTTATGGCGTTGAGCAGAGCTTCGCGGAGAGCCTCGGTGGGGTAGTCCCGCTTGTCGATGCGATCGAGACCTTCAAACTCTGCTCGGGTGCGGTTGAATTGATCGATATAAGTATAGGCATCTTCCATTTGAGCCAAGAGAGAGCCGCTTAGTTCTTTACGGTCACGGAATACACTCTTTTTGCTACCGTCGAACACAGCAAGCTTGATCGTATGAATGCACTGATCGGATAGCAGCATACCCAGATTTGTAAAGGTGCCGTCGGCACCGATGATGTTCAATGTTCGCTTCTGCTGATCGCCGAAGGGCAGTTCTCGCTTTGCAAAATAATCCTCTGCTTTTTGGAAGGTCAACTGCTGATTGATAGAACGGGCATCTTCATAACAATCCCCGGCGGTTTCCTTAATCATGTTCAGGATCGCCGTCTCCGAGGCAGGTACGGAGGATGCACCCTGCCGGATATATACTCCTTCCGGGCGGACTCCCTTTCCGGACAGGTAGTAGGGTCTTGCAGTCCCTCTCTGTACACTTACAACCACCACTGATTGACCTTCTTTTTCTTCCACAGCACATTCGGTGAACATGGTCACATCCGGACGCACTACATCCCGAATCATGTTAGTGATGCGCAGCATGGTGCTGTCGGTGTTCCGGACACCATGAACACTACCGTCATCATTGATTCCGATATAAATCTTACCGCCATCTGTATTCGCAAAGGCAACCACGGCATATTTCAAATCATCTGTAAACTCTCTCTTGAATTCAATGGTTTTGCTTTCCAAGCTCATAAAGATACCTCCGATGCTAATCATGATCCTGATTATTATCCTAATTATAATTATAATCATGATTAGGATAATTGCAACAATTATTTTTCATTTTGCTTTCAATATGTGTATAAACAATGTTATACGAAAAAATGAGGGAGTTTTTTGTGTTCCGTTACAAAAAATGGGGGAGTTTTACGAAGGTTACATGTTTTTCTGTTTTTGCTGGCGATATGACGAAAAAATAGAATCTTATCATAACTCGGTGACACCTATTGACGAATGTTGATAGGTGTTATTTTTTTGCCCTTTTGGGGGTCAAAACATAGCTCTCACATTTCAGAGTGAGGGCTATTTTAATTTCTTTTTGAAAAAATTATCGGAAATTGGTTAACAAACGGGCTTTCTCGCTGCCTACCAATTAGGGGATGTTTTTTTGGGCTGCGGTGGATAGAGCAAAAATTTTTGAAAAATTTTCGGTTGGGTGTTTAGTTTTTGCCGTTTTCGCTGCCTACCAATTGAGGGGTAATTTTTTTCTCCGAGAAAGTGGTCGGGATTGAGCTTTCCTATGTGTCCTAAAATAAAAAAATCTATATATGTGGTTTAAATTTCGGCATTTTCGTTGCCTATCTACGGGAGAGACATTTTAAAAAATTTTTTGAAGTGTGGCTAAAAAATAGCTGTTCTCGCTGCCTACCACTTGAGCGGAACTTTTTCCGGCCACGAGAAAGTGGCTGAGAGTGTGGCTCTCGTGTAATAAAACGGAATAACCGTTTTATTATGCCGCTGGTAAGCGGCATGGCGGCAAAGCCACCAAGAAATAACCTGTAATACTGTTCTTGCCGCCGAAGGCTAAGCAGGATATTCATCCTGCAATAAAATGGTTATCAAACCATTTTATCAAGAAACAGTATTATGACCACAGTGGCAGACCCCCAACAGGGTCTGCCACTGCTTTTTGGTGTGCCCACCGGACACGCAGAAAACGGGTGTACAGCGGGGAATGTACAACCGAAAAATGCATGGACTCAACCAACTGTGACGCAAGTGTTTTATACTCTGAGGAAGGCAGAAGCGAGGTGCATTTCTTGCCGAGGTAAAAGTATATTGATCCGCAAGAAAGTGAAAAAAACACATACCAAACCCGGTGTTTTTACCTGCAAGCCGGGAGTCGAGAGATTGAAACGAAATGCATTTTTTGTAGCATTTCCCGGCAGTTTATGATATAGTAAATGCAAGGGAAACAGCAAAAGAAGGGCAAAATCCGGATAATAATGTTGTCATTCGTCTTTTTCCCATTTTTTGAGGAGGTTTTTTTATGCGAACACTACGACGAATCATTTGCTTTACTTTGGCGTTATGCTTCGTGTTCTCTCTTGCGCCTTCTCTGTTTGCATTTGGTGCAGAATCAGAGAAGACTTCACTCGCAACGAATACGGCACACTCCGAAGAAAAGCCTGCGACCAAGGCGGTATCTATCGGCAGTATTTCCATTCCTGCCTATTCCGGAGGCACAGCCTCTACTTGGATGACATATGAGGGTGGCAACACCGTCAGCTTCCATGACGGGGCGGCACAGTCCAAAATGCAGATTATCAAGGGCACCACCGCCACACAGTACAACAGCTACTGCAGCACGCTGGGAAACAAGGGCTACACCAAGGTCTGGTCTCGCACGCTGGCTGCCCAAAGTGGCAGCAACTGCTACGCAAAATTCCTCTCTCCTGACGGAACCTACAGTGTCTATACCTATTTTACCCCCTATACTTCGCAAACGCGCATCATCGTAGATACCCACAAGGATACGGTCGATGGTTTCTACTACGACGGAAAGGGCAGTGATCGAACCGAAGTATACATGTACAATCTGACCGCACCCGACAACGGCTATGCCTACACTGCCAGCGATCTGGGGATTCAGCGTCGATTCCCCAACGGCTCCATGTTTGTCATTAAGATGTCGGATAACAGTCTGTTCGTCATCGACGGCGGCAGTAAACTTCAGATGAGTGAACGTGCTATGTCGGATCTGTATGACTTCTGTAGAGAAATAACAGGTCTTCCTGAAGGGCAAAAAATGATTATCAGCGCCTGGCATCTGAGTCACATCCACTCTGACCACAGCGTTGGATTTTCTCGCTTCCTCACAAAATACAGCCAGGAATTTGAACTGAAAAATATCATTTACAACACCGATTATGTTGCAGCCGGGGAAGACAATGAGCAGGCATTGAATCAAGTCGGCAAGCTTTTCCCCAATGCCCGCTACTACAAGCCCCATACGGGCGAGCAATTTAAGATTGCAGGAGTTACCTTCGATGTGCTCTATACCGCTGAGGACTGGTATAAGCCCAACAGCAACAATAAGCTGATCGTGAGAGATCCTGCCTGCCTTAAATACAGTAACGATAACAACACCAGCATGGCCCTGCGCATGAGCTTTGACGGGAAAACTGCCCTTTGGCTGGGCGACCTCGAAAAGGCCGATGCCGACCTAATGGGAATGTATCCTGCCGCAAATCTCAAAAGTGATATTCTCCAGCTTCCGCACCATCTTTTGGATGACCATACCACGCTGGTCAAAACAATAGAGCCAACAATTTCTTTCGCCAATCAGTCAAAAGAAGGCGCCTACACCAGAGGAAAGGTTTTTAATTACATCACCAAGATTGCTGATTATGCCGGAACAATCTATTATGCCGGCAATGAAACCGTGGGCTATTGCGCAGAGGAAGGCGTTTTTTACCGGAAGGATCATGTTGAATTCGATTACGGGAATTGGACAAATACGACCTGTGATATTCGTGATGTAAACCCCGTCTCCTCCGAAACGGTCAAGGCAGCAGAGCAGTTCTACCGCTACAGCCGTGCCGAGGAGCTCAAGTCCGGTCTTAATTCCTACGCCATCGTCGACCATACGACAGGCTGGGCCATGTCCTTTGATGCCATCAACGGCGGTGCTGACAGAGCAACGCCGGCACATTATATCAATGATACCTTCTACTTTGCAGATTCTCAGCGACGTCTGGTCAATTGGCAGATTCAATACAGCCAGTATGGCGCAAATGCGAACGCCATTGTCTCCGACTACGGCAACTATTACGGCACCGTGACCATCGATAAGGGCTCGGGAGGCTATTGGGGCACACCCAAGAAGAACACCGGAATGTATTTCGGCTACAACGATACCTTCGAAGCCTCCGGCATGTACGACTCCTGGAGCGCATTCAGTAACCAGCTGGAAGCCGGCAGCAAGGGCGTTTGGCTCGACAAGATGAATGGCGGCACCTTCTTGATTTATCGCTATCACAACGGCAGCTATTATCCCCTGTACCGTGACGGTGATGTGTTTGCGGATAACGGCTGGGGCGTTGCAAAGCTGACGCACAGTCAGGCAAGAAGCAAGTGCCATTACCTCAAGAATCGTCTGTATATCTACGAAGAAACGCCCTCCGATATGCTCATCACCTGGGCAGGACACTCTGACTACTATGTCTATTGCGGGGTGAATCAGCACGAGGTCATCAGCCACATCGTTTCCGATTTGCGTGTGAACTATAGCCTGCCTGCATTCGGCGCAACGGGCGAGATCAGCTACGATTTCGCCTTGACGAAGGCTCCCGGAACCTATCGTTTGGAATTTACAAAAACGCTTAACACAGACACTGTGGGCGACTATCCTGCC
Source organism: Faecousia sp. (assembly GCA_045594585.1). GTDB lineage: Bacteria > Bacillota > Clostridia > Oscillospirales > Oscillospiraceae > JAZOXB01. The sequence continues at coordinate 20,245 of JAZNYV010000076.1, forward strand.
GTAATCCGCTATATCAACCCCAACGGAACAATTCAGGATCTGGGAGGTGTGACGGTTCATGTTGAGGCGCGCGACCTCATGGAAGACGGTGGTGCAGAGCTGTTCTTCGGCTTCGGCGACACGCCTGCGGACAAGCTTCGCTACCGTCTGGAGCCACAGTATAACCACTTTAACTTTGACTCCGATAAGCGCTGGACGATGTATGTCTATGACAACGACGGCAAGAAAAACGTGGCCTCCTCCCTGGAAGGTAATCCCCATGAGGGTACCATGGAGATCGTCATTGAGGACAAGAATGTCAACAGAAAAATTGTCAATCTGGATCTATTCGCAGGCTCGCAGTTCCCACTGACCTATGACCCACAGCACGCTGAGGTACTGCAGGTTCGCTTAAAGCTCGACAACGTCAAGGCCTATGCGGACAAGAATCCCTATATGCGCCTGTGGTACTACGGAACGGATGAAGTACGCCATTTCGATGAGGCGCATTATTTCGGAAAAAACTTCGTCTCCGACGGAGAGTATATGACGGTGACGATCGACCTCTACGATCAGACCGAGGTCAACGCAAACGCTTCGGCATCGGGTGGACCGACCAAACGCTTCCGCGATATGGGCGAAATCAGCAGTATTCGTCTGTGCTTCTATTATTTCCTTGTCAACAACACAAGCAAGAACGGCAGCATTACTATCGACCATATCTACATTGGCCCAAAGTCGCATCTGCCTGAAAAAGAAGACAGCAGTCTGCTCTTTGACTTCACAAATACCGAGGCAGACCAGGCACGCTATGCCGACGAGCGCTACAAGGGCTATAATTTTGACATTCCCGAAAAGGCTACCTGGGTTTCTCGCGAAACCTCAACCACGACTTCTGTGATGACTAATTTCAGCATTGACAACGAGGAAGGTGTTGTCAAAATCCCCGTTGCAGAGGATATCGCTTACGAAGTAACGAACGGACTCTATGGCCCATGGTTTGTTACAGCTGCCATCCACGGTACGCACTCCAACGCAACCATGCCCTCAACGCTTGCTTTGGCATATGACCCTGCCGAGGCAGAGATCCTTCGGGTCCGTTTTAAGGTGGACGGATGTACCACGATAAGTGGAAGCATGCCCGAGCTGGTAACGATTTTTGATCGCACAGTTGAGGGTACGACGGCACGAGGCACGAATATTATCTCGAACTACAGCCTGAAAAATGGCGAATGGATGACGCTTACGGTTCCTCTCAGCGAAGAATTCCGCACCGCAGACTATATCACCACTCTCGGCCTTCGCTTCCGTAGCATCAAGGCAATTGCCCAAAATGAGGGAAGCGTCACGATTGACTATATCTACGTTGGACCGGAGGGTGGCTTCTCCGATCGTACTTACAGCGTAGAGTTCCGTCTTCCCAACGGCACGGTGTTGTCCGGACAACGGGTGCGTGAGGATGAAGCTGCGGTTTACAATGGCCCAACCCCCACCATGACTCCGGATGAATCTGATCACTATACGTTCAGTGGCTGGGATACCGATCTCAGCAGCATTACCGCCGATACGATAGTGACCGCACAATTTACGGCTTCCGAGCATAGCTATACCTACAAAACCGCTAACGGCAGCAGCCACATTGCCTCCTGCGCTTGTGGCTACAGCAAGTCGGAAGACCACAGCTTCCGGAATGGCGAGTGCATCTGCGGCAGCCGGGAGCTTATCACAGACACCAATCTCCGGATCAATCACAGCCTGAATCTGGCAAGCGACATTTCCCTGAACTATGTGGTCATGAGCAGTTATCTGCAGGGCTACGACAGCTTCTGGCTGGAATGCAACATTCCCGAATATAACGGGAATACCTACATCGGCATGGAGACCCTTCGTCTGGAAGGCACAAACAAGAACAACGCATATTACTTCGTTCTTGACGGTGTAACCGCAGTGCAGATGAATGACAGCATTCAGGCTACGCTGCATATGACCAAGGATGGCGCAGAGTATGTTTCTGCTGTGGACAGCTACAGCATTGCCAAGTATGCCTACTCCCAGCTGGACAAGGCCAATGCAGGAGCAGAGCTGAAGACTCTTTGTGCAAACCTGCTGCGCTACGGTGCTGCTGCCCAGACCTACAAGACCTACCGCACAGAGGCTCTTTGCGACAGTGCGATGACGGAAACCCACCGTAGCTATTTGAGCGATTTGGACAGTGTGGAATTCGGCAATAACAACCGGGATCTGCAGGATGTCAGCAACCCCACGGTAAGCTGGACCGGCAAGACCCTGCTGTTGGATGCAAAGGTGACCGTTCGATACGTGGTTAACATTGCCAATTACGACGGCTCTATTGAGGATCTAATCCTGAAGGTTCGCTTCGTGAACCTCTACGGTGAGACCATTATCGCAGAGCTGACAGAGGCAGTGTCCTACAACGGCATTGAGAATCTGTATGCCTTTGACTTTTCCGGTTTGGAGGCCTCTGCGCTGCGCTGCGTGGTCAGTGCGGCGGTTTATGCCGGCGATACCCAGGTATCCACCACGCTGGAATACAGCGCAGATACCTACGGCAATGGCAAGACCGGCACTCTGGGCACACTGTGCAAGGCTCTGTTTGCCTACTCCGACAGTGCATTGGCTTACTTCAGATAAGCTGCAATCATCACGAACCGGAGTCGCAGACTATGGGCCGGTGCGAGACTACGGAAAAAGTTTAAGCTTCCGGTAAGATAATAAGTTTTGTCTTGCTATGCAGATTTCAACTTTTTACTACATGTCACAATTGTATTTCTCCGGGTTTTCTGTTATGATAGATTTGACGGTTGTAGATTGTTGCAATTGATTTTGGTACTCAAAAAGAGACTCTTTCAAAATGATAGATGCTGATTCATGGATGATAGCGATGTCGGGTGGTGAGACAGAAATGACAATAAAGGAGAATATGGTATGAAGGTATTTGACAACAGGGGATTTGAAGCGTATCAGGCGGAAGTCAAGGAAAAGTGGGGTTCTGCATAAGGAAATTGTCATAAGCAGTTGAATAAGTATAAAAAATGTGATAGGATATATGCAGAATACAGAAAGAAAAGAGGGTGTTTATTCGTGATATCCGAAAACAAATCTATAAGGGCTCGTTGGTTCTATTTGGCAGTGGGTGTGGTTGCCATGCTTTTTGCCGGGATCCTGTATGCGTGGTCTATTCTGAAGGCTCCCTTTGGGACGGAGTTCGGGTGGAGCCCGTCGGATCTGGCACTGAATTTTACCCTGGCTATGTGCTTCTTCTGTCTGGGGGGGCTGGCAGGGGCTCGGATCAGCAGGAGGGTGGGTCATAGACTTGCTCTGGTTGCAGCGGGTATTCTTACTGCTGTAGGCTTCGGGCTGACGGCTGTCCTTTCCGGCTCCTCTGTAGGGGCACTGTATGTGACCTACGGGGTGTTGGCAGGCTTGGGCATCGGCATTTCCTACAATGTGGTGATCTCCACTGTAAGTGCCTGGTTCCCGGATAAGAAGGGGCTGTGCTCCGGCTGTCTCATGATGGGGTTCGGTGCGTCTGCCCTGGTGCTGGGGAATGTGGCTGATTCCCTGTTTAAAAGTGACTTCGGGTGGCGGAACACCTATATTGCTCTGGGAGCGGCCATTGGTGTGGCTCTGCTCTTAGCCGCCCTCCTCCTTAAGAAGCCTGCCGGGGATATGGCCCTGCCGCAGGCCAAGAGGACCGGCGGCACCTCCTCCGAGGCCCCGGAGGGGAAGGACTATACCTCCGGGCAGATGCTCCGCCGTCCTGCCTTCTGGATGGCCTTTGTAAGCATTGCCTTCTTAGCTGCTGTGGGCAGCTCCGTGATCAGCTTCGCCAAGGACCTTGCACTGTCGGTTGAGGCTGCGGAGTCCCTAGCTGTGACCCTGGTAGGGGTGCTGTCCGTCTGCAACGGGGTGGGCAGGATCCTGACGGGAGCGGTTTTTGATGCCCTGGGACGGAAGAAGACCATGGTCTGTGCCAACGTGCTCACCATCTGCGCGGCAGGGATGACCCTGCTGGCTGTATCCATAGGCTCCCTGCCTCTGTGTATTGTGGGTCTGTGCCTTACGGGGCTGTCTTACGGTGCCTGCCCCACCATTACGGCGGCCTTTACCTCCTCCTTCTATGGCATGAAGCATTTTTCTGACAATATGGCCATTATGACCTTCAATGTTATGGGCGGCTCTTTTATTGCTACCCTGTCTTCTAAGATGCTGGAGAGCTCCGGAGGCTATACGGCCCCCTTTGGGATGCTCCTGGCTCTGACCCTGGTGGCGCTGGTCATCAATCTGTTCATCCGCAAGCCTTGACCAAAAAGGAGAAAACGCTATGGCGAGACAAGCATTGGGCCCCAAGGGCTTCCTGACAGAGGAAGAAAAGCAGAATATGCCCAAGGTGACGAAGGGGCTGTTACTGCGGATCCTGTCTTACTTAAAGCCCTATTGGGTGCAGTTTCTCTTCGTGTTTGCGGCCATCCTGCTGTCTGCTACGGTAGGTCTGCTGCCCTCCATCATTACGGGGCGGATCGTAGACCGCGCCCTGGTGGGGGAGGACCTGGGTCTGCTGATCCGACTGCTCCTTATGGCCTTCGGCGCACTGACGGTGAGTCAGCTCATTGGGGTGCTGGAGAGCTTTATTAACTCCTGGATCTCCCAACGGATCATCTTTGATATGAAGAATCAGATGTACCGCCATCTGCAGTATATCGTATACGATCACGTGGCATTCAGCTACGATCCCTCCAAGCCCCTGCTGACGGATGTGAGCTTCACCGTCCCCGGCGGGAAGCTGTATGCCATCGTCGGTCCCTCCGGCTCCGGCAAGTCTACGGTGGTCAACATGGTCCCCAGACTCTACGATGTGCTGGGTGGCAGGGTCACCATTGCAGGGGTAGATGTACGGGACTTCGACCTGCCCTATTTGCGGCAGTGTATAGGTGTGGTCACGCAGGAGACCTATCTCTTCAACGGCACCATTCTGGAGAACCTCCGTTATGCCAAGGAGGATGCCACCATGGAGGAAATCTATGAGGCCTGTCGGATCGCCAATATCCACGACTTTATTATGAAGCAGCCTAAGGGCTATGATACGGAGGTAGGCAACCGTGGGCTGAAGCTCTCCGGCGGTGAGAAGCAGAGGATCTCCTGGCCCGTGTATTCCTTAAGAATCCCAAGATCCTGATCCTGGACGAGGCCACCAGTGCCCTGGACTCCATCTCCGAAAGTGCCATCCAGGATGCCTTAGAGAACATGATGAAGGGCAGGACCAGCATCGTCATTGCCCACCGCCTGTCCACCATCCTCAAGGCAGACAGGATCCTGGTGGTCAAGGACGGGGTCATTGCCGAGCAGGGGACCCATCGGGAGCTCCTGGACCTGGGGGGCACCTATCATCAGCTTTTCGAGACCCAGTTCCACCGGGCTATGGAGCAAGAGTCTGAGGACACCCTGGATATCAACGCCCTCAGCACCTCCCACGAGGTACGGCGGATCACCGAGGAGGATATTGCCGATGTCTATGCCCTGTGCAAGTCCAATCAGAAGTATTATGAGTACACCAATACGGCACCTACGGTAGAAAGTCTCACGGAGATCATCAGCCGTGTGCCGGAGGGAGCCGAGGAACGGGGCAAGCACTTCGTCGGCTTCTATGAGGGAGACAGGCTGGTAGCCCTCCTGGATCTGATCATCGGCTATCCCGAGAAGGACGATGCCTTCATCGGCTGGTTCATGGTAGACGGCAAGCTCCAGCGGAAGGGGATCGGCTCCCGGATCTTTGCAGATCTACGCTCTGCTGTGTCTGCCCAAGGCTATGACTATCTGTCCCTGTCCTGCGAGAAGGCCAACGAGGAAGCCGTGGCTTTCTGGAAGGCCCAGGGCTTCATAGCCACCAAGGAAAACAAGACCCACACCACCTTCGGTCGGAAAATATAATAATACTGTTTCTTGATAAAATGGATTGAAAACCATTTTATTGCAGGATGAATATCCTGCACCGCCTATGGCGGCAAGAACAGTATTACACGGCATTTCTTGGCGGCTTTGCCGCCATGCCGCTTACCAGCGGCATAATAAAATGGTACGTACTCTTAAGGATAGTAAATTAAGATACGAGCATTGCGAGGGTAAGAAAAAAGAGAGAAACTTCGGTTTCACTCTTTTTCTTTTTTGGTGTGCCCGGTGGGCACACA
>JAZNYV010000077.1:0-4390 GCA_045594585.1 Faecousia sp.
TCTTTAAAAAGTAGACATTGGAAATGGCTACTTTTTATAGCCCGTAAGGGCGTAGAAACTTGTATGAGACGTCTTTTGTGTCACTTGTGGCACAAAAGCTTCAATGAAAAGTGTCTACTTTTCATTGAAAAATAGTATTAAAGAGGGAGTCGTGCTATATTCAAAGTAAGCAACAAGGAGGGAGGCAGTTGCATGACTCCATTGGGTACTTCTTTGATTTCGAGAATTTGTTTTGAGTATAAATTGAAAGGGTGAAGGTGATGAACATAAAACGCATACTATCCATGCTCCTTTTGGTAGCAATTCTTTTGACACTATTGCCACAACAGGCACTTTTTGCCGAAGCTGCTACCTATACAGCCTCTGACTGGACCGACTTGATCAACAACTACAAGAAGGTCCTTTGCGGAAATGACAGCGTGGACTGGGATGACCCTGTCATCCAAGCCATTGTAGGAGTCAAGAGCAGCACCACAGGGTTGTCTACCTCCGGCATCAGCTACAAGGCAGGCACTAAATGGCAGGATCTGGAGAAAAACCGCTCCAATTCCAAACGGATCTTCGGCACCGTCGATATGACCGCCGAGACCAACAGTACCGACCTGCGTCTGCAGTTTGTAGATCTGTATGCTATGGCACAGGCCTACGGCACACGGGGAAGCAGCTACACATATAAGGACAGCAGCGGCAACGTGGTAACCTGGGAGCTTTATCAGAATCAGGAGCTTCGGGACGCCATTTTCTTCGGATTGAAGAAGGGACTGAACTTCTATAACAAGACTTATTTCGATGCACAGCGTGCCAGCGCCAATCGAGGATCCATTTACAACTGGTGGAATTGGGCTTACGGTGGTCCTCTGGAGATCCTGCGGACACTTCTTGTCATGTATCCCTATGCTAATTCTACAGAGAGCAGTATTGCAAAATCTTATACAGATGCCTGTCTGTACTTTATTGACTTCTGCCGTCCCAACAATGACGGAAAAACAGATACTACCACCTTAGGTTACCGCCGCAGCAGATTGAATATCTGTGCCATGATCGCTTCCCTGACCAAGAATACGGATCTTATGGAAGAAACCCGAACCAATCTGGCCTATTACTTAGAGCCCCATTATGATACGGATGAGGGCATTAAAGAAGATGGAACCTACATTTGCCACCGGTATTGGCCCTTAGAGGGAACCTATGGCACAGATGTCCTTGTGAACCGTATGATGTATACCTACTCCGCTATGGCGGGGACAGCCTTTGCCTTAGACGGAGCGGAGGTTATGGCAGATTGGATCATAAATACCTTTAAGCCCACTATGCACAAGAATATGTTTATGGTACCCTTTAATGGGAGATATCCTTTTATGGGTAATACCTATGGCAAGGACACGATGTCCGGTGCTTTGATGCTGGTAGGAGCCTTTGATGCGGCATCGGATCTGAAACTAAAGCAGTTTATCCGTTCTGCCCTCATACAGGATAGTGCCGAGGAAACCGAGGCTGCCTATACCTATTATGCCAAAGCACTGGCAGATGTGAACCTTGCCCAAACCCTGAGGGATATTCTGGTAGAGCAAACCATTCCTGTGGATGAGGGGATCTATGGTGCAGTACGCTACCGTGGGGATCGTGCGGTGCAGCATCAGCAGGATTACACCGTTTCCCTTGCCATGAGCTCCAGCCGCATTGCGGTTCCCGAGAGCATTAACGGCTGTAACCGTTACGGCTGGTTCGGAGGAGACGGTGCTCTGTATGTTTACAATGACGATACCACCTATATATCCGACCAGTTCGGCGAGCTGTATCAGAGATATGCAAACCTTTACCGTGTTCCGGGAACTACAGAGGAGGACAGCACCCTTCGTCAGCCATGGAGCAACCGAAAGGCGTATTTCCCCGGCATGACCTACAGCTATAACAGCTCCACAAAAAAAGAGACATGGAGTCAGGAAAAGAACAAGGACGGAATGGATGCAGCTACCTTCGTAGGTGGCGTGGAGATGGCGGGCAGCTATGTGACCGCTGCAATGGACTTCGAGGCCTATAGCTGGTCCTCTGCTGAGTCTAAGGCAGAGATTGCGTATATTGACAATTCCAGCCAAACGGATGAGAATGTGGAACTGAACAAGAAGAAGCAGGTGCTTACATCTGACCTTACCGCAAAAAAATCCTACTTTATGTTCGATGATGAAATCGTCTGCGTTGGTACGGATATTGATTTCACCACCCGTAGTACTACCGTCAATACCTATGTGGATAATCGTGCTCTCTTCCGAAATACCACCGCAAATGGCGTGACCACCTATGGAACCGAGGATATTAGGGTAGACGGTGTTCTACTGGAGGAAACTACGAAATTCTCTGAGCCTAAGAGCTACACAGATCCGGGGTGGGTACACTTAGATAGCTTCGGCGGCTATTATTTCCCCGAGGGGGGACAGGTCTATGTGAACAAGACCTTCAGGCAAGCCAGTGCAGACGGTAATGATTCCAATGATGATTGGAATCAATACAGCCTGTCTGCAAAAGTGAAGAACGGGGCCTACAGCTTCTTCGAGCTGTGGCTCAGCCACGGTAGTAAGCCTACAAATGGGCAGTACAGCTATGTAATGCTGCCTGAAAAGACTGCAGAGGAGACTCAAGCCTACACCCGGTCACCGGATGTAGAGATCGTTAAGGCGACTACCTCTCTCCATGTGGTCAAGGAAAAGAAGCTGGGCATTACTGCCATGGTCTTCTGGAAGGCCGGAACATACGGCGACATTACTGTAGACAAGCCCATGATCCTTATGGTTCAGGAGAAGGACGGGAAGTACATCCTCTGCGTCAGTGATCCCACTCAAAAGCTGACAACAGGAACCATTACCATCAATCGTGCTCTGAAAACGATCCGCTCCGATTCCAGAATGACCCTCAGCGGCACCTCAAAGATTACGGTGAAGGTAGATTTCGGCGGCTACAAGGGTCGGACCTATGAAGCAGAATTCGTGCCTCAGACCTTCGATCAATTGATGTTCGATTTCAACAGCAGAACTGCCGGAAAGTATAAGAGTACGGTCTACGACTACAAGAACTATTCTGACCCAAGCCTGTGGGCAACGGCTCGTATTGGTAGCTTGACCATCTCCGACGGCTACATGACCGTTCCCCTGACCACAGATAGCGGTCAGAACACCTCCTTGTTCCAGCCCTCCGATGCTACCGCTAATTTTGCATGGTCTTCCAATACCGCAAAGGCGAATTTCCTGAATTTTGATCCGGTCAAGGCAGAGATTTTCCAAGTGCGGTTCAAGCTGGACAATGCGAAGCAGAACGGCAACTACGATCCCGGGCTCTACCTTTACTATTTGGTAGAGGGTGCCCAATATTGGAGCCATAACACAAGCAATCCGGATTACGAAAAAATCAAGCTCACCATAGATTCTGCCTGTTTGGACGGAGGAAGCCTGGAAGGGCAGTATGTAACCTTGACCATAGACCTCAGCTCAAAGAAGATTTCCACTTTCGACAAGATCAAGGGTGTTTGCTTCAGTTTTGGCTACCTCCGGGAAGGAACGGCTACCATAGACTATATCTATATCGGCCCCAAGACAGAATCCCTCCTCTTTGATTTCAGCAACGACGGCACCAATGACCGATTCCAAGAAGGTGCCTACGGCGGACACGACTATGACCGTCAGGATAATCCTGCGTGGGCAACTGCTTGCACCAATCAGGCAGGTAATCTGTTCTCTGTGAATAACGCAGAGGGCACCCTCAGCTTCTATACCTCCTGCGACTACTATGGTACTCTGGGATCCAATGAGCACTATGGAGCCTATCTGGCAACCTCCGGTGTGTCCGGCAAATACGGATGGGAGGGCAATACAAGCAGGCACGCCCTGTCCTATGATCCTACTAATGCAGAGATCCTTGCGGTTCGATTCAAAACCGAGGGACTTGTGGCTCAAAGCGGAAAGACCCCCTATCTACAGCTTGTCTCCATCGTAGAGAATGACCATATCACTGTAAACGACTATACCAATTCTGTCCCCTTTACCCTTAAGGATGGGGAGTATCAGACGGTATATATGCCCATTAGTGAAGCTTACCGCACCTTGGACTATGTCAAGTCTTTGGGTATCCGCTTCCAATACACCAAGGCTGAGCAGGAAGGCTCCTATGGCAAGATCACCGTGGACTATATCTACATGGGGCCGGAGGCCGGTATGCCCGAGCCCAGATATACTGTCACCTTCCAAGATGAAAACGGCGCGCTTCTGCAGCAGCAGACAGTTCCCAAGGGAGAGACTGCAACTTATACCGGCGAAACTCCTGTGAAGGCCTATGATGCAGACTATCACTATAGCTTTACCGGTTGGGATCAGGATCTGACCAATGTTACCCAAGATCTGAC
>JAZNYV010000078.1:0-9493 GCA_045594585.1 Faecousia sp.
CCGCCTATAAATCCCTCTACCAAGTCATGAACGGCAAAACCTTAGACGAAATGGATACCATCCTCTACCCCGTCTGTGCCCTCTGCCGTGAACACGAACTCTCCGGCTTCGTCACCGGCATCAAACTCGCCCTCCGCCTTGCCCAAGAATTGAAATAACCCACCCCAAACGCACCAATCCGCCGAGCAGCCCCAAAAGCTGCCCGGCGGATTTCAATAATCAAGTGACATTTCTGCAATATTATGATGATCTAAAGGTGTGTAACTTGATTGAGCAAAAACTACAGGTGGTTATTTATGATAACGATGTATTATGAAGAAGAACTTGCAAGAAACACACAAAGCGTGATATTATTAAAAAAATAACGGTCATGAGGAGAATGTGGCGTGAAATTTGGAGAAGTCGGCGGAATTATTGCGGCTGCAAGCAAAAAAGATGCGGTGCCGTTACTGCAAATCGGCTCCATTTCCATTATTAAAAGAATCGTTTTGATTCTGCAGCGAGCTGGTGTTTTTCCGATCGTAGTCGTCACAGGAACAGACGAGGTGGAGGTTACCCACCAGCTTGCTTCCTTGGGTGTCATTTTCCTGCGCCATGAGCAGTGCGATGCGCCGGAGCTGTTTTCTTCGGTAAAGCTCGGCCTTTCTTATCTGAAGGATAAATGCGAAAAGGTCGTCTTTACGCCTGTGAACACGCCGATGTTTTCACCGGAAACGCTAAAAGAGTTGCTTGCGCACGAAGGGCGGGTCGTTCGTCCTTCTTGCCTTGGGAAAGGCGGTCATCCGGTTGTCATTGACAACAATGTAATCCCCGAAATCTTGAGCTATACCGGCGACGACGGTCTGCGAGGAGCTATCCGAACGATCGGCGGCGAATGTCGTGTCGAAGTGGATGATGAGGGCGTCCTGATGAGCATTCACGATCAGGAGCAGCTCAATAACCATCTGAAAAAGCACAATCATTCCATGCTGAACCCGGGAATTAAGATCAGCATCGATAAAGAATCCGTGATTTTTGAACACCGATTAAAATTGTTGCTGCTTTTGATTGCAGATATGCAATCGGTAAAACGTGCGTGTAAGATGACAGGACTTGCTTACGGCAATGCATGGATCATGCTCAACCGTCTGGAGCAAGAGGTCGGTTATACGATCATCGAGCGCAAGCACGGCGGCAGCAGAGGCGGGCATACCATTTTAACCGAAAAAGGTCGTGAGTTGATACAGGCGTATCAGCTTTTTGAAATGAAAATGCGCCAATGTTCGCAGGAAGCTTTTGATGAATTTTTCAAGAAAAAAGGGTTAATGTAGCAGTTTGAACAAGTTTATCTTGCTTTTTTTGCGAGTTCTTTTTAGAAAGAATTTGGATATTGAGAAAAAATTTAATAATATAATTTTAAGGAGTATGTTTATGAGCGGTCATTGTAACGATCATACATTTTCTGCTGTAACCACAGTTTATGCAAAACCGATTTTCGCAACGGACAATACATATCCGGAGCAGCTTCCCTTGGAAGCGCTTTACGATCACGAGGACTACGTTGATCTGATCAGCGCCCAAGAGTTTGGCATTGAGTCATTGTTTTCTCACAAAACCCTTCTGTGTTTGTTGATCGCAAAGAGGACCGATGCGCTTGACGAGATGGAAACCCTCATTTTGCAACAAACAACACCGAGCAATGTCATTGCAACGGCACAGTTGCAGGAAAATCGAATCGTCGTCAGCATTGGCGGTCAGAACCTTTCTTTGCCCAATGCGGAAAATGCGTCTGATTTGCATAGCGCATTGATCGAAAATGCTGCTCCGAAGGCTGCGTGGCTTGCAGCTTTGGGCGTGTGGTGTACGAACTACCGTGTCGTACTATGCGCAGATGAGAGTTTGTCATGAAAGCAAAACGAATCAACGGCTTGATTTTGGCGGCAGGCTTATCCAGCAGAATGGTTGATTTTAAGCCGCTGATGCCCTTGCGGGGGAAAACACTGATAGAGAACTCTATCGATTCCATGCTTCTTGCAGGAATCAACCGAGTTGTGGTTGTTTTGGGCCACAAAGGCGCGGATTTGGAGGCGATCCTGCGCAGCCGCTATGTCGGAGATACTGTCACAATGGTCTACAATCCCGACTACGCAAGCACCGATATGTTCACGTCTATTAAGATCGGCATTTCCGCGATGCCGGAGTGCGATGCATTTTTCCTGCTACCGGGCGACATGCCTGTGGTTGCAAAAGAAACCTTTTTGGCGGTCTACCGAGCAATGCCGGAGACGCATGCCGCAATTACTTTCCCGACGCTGGAAGGATACCGCAAGCATCCGCCGCTGATCGACAGCCGTTTTATCCCTGAAATACTGAACTATAACGGCGAGTGCGGACTCAGAGGCTTCTGGAAGCTTCACGAATCATCGATCGAGACCGTCGCAGTTGATGATATTGGCTGCTGGACGGATTTAGATACTTTTGAGCAATATTTTTCTTGTATCAATCGATATAAATCAAAAGGAGGAACTTAAATGGAAAACATTTCCCGATCTGTCGTAAAGAAAGATCATACCCCCAAAATGTCGGGTCAAAGCATTTATGTATGCGACGTTGACAAGCATGGTGTTCTTTGCGGCAAGCTGCTTCGTTCCATGCTGGCAAGAGCCAAGCTGTTGGATGTCAAGGTGCCGGAGCTTCCCGACGGCTACTATTATGTTGACCGCAACGATATCCCCGGCGACAATAATGTCAACATGGTTTTGGATGACTGCCCCGTTTTCGCAAGAGAAACCGTAGAGTACATCGGCGAGCCCATCGGCATGGTCTGTGGCCCCGATGAAACAATTTGTGAAGAGATTTTGTCGAAGACCGAGGTCGTTTACGAAGAACTCGAGCCGGTTCTTGATCTGCGCACCGCCGAAGAAGTATTCTTCAACTACGAATACGGCAAGGGCGATCTGGATGAGGCTTTTGCGCAGGCTGACAAGGTCTATATCGAAGAGTTTGAGACCGGATATCAGGATCAAACCTATCTTGAAACGCAGGGTATGATGGCTGTGCCCGAAGAGGGCGGCAGAATGTTTGTTCACGGCTCTTTACAGTGTGCATACTACGTCCACGGCGCAGTTATGCGCGTTTTGAACTGCGGCCCTGCTGATGTGCACGTACATCAGGACGTTACCGGTGGCGGCTTCGGCGGCAAGGAAGGCTTCCCGTCCCTCTTGGGCTGCCAGGTGGCAGTTGCTGCCAAGAAGATCGGCAAGCCCGTGCGCTGCGTGTTTGGCAGACGTGAAGACTTAGAGTTCACCTCCAAGCGCCATCCCTCTGTGTGCACCTACAAGGTCGCTGTCAAGGATGGCAGAGTTACTGCAATGGACATTGATGTCAAGTTCAACGCAGGTGCATACACCACTCTGACTCCCGTTGTTTTGCAGCGTGGCCTTATCTGCGCCGACGGCGTTTACAACATCGAAAATCTGTATGTTCACGGCAGAGCTTACAAGACCAACACCACTCCCAACGGTGCATACCGTGGTTTCGGCGCACCGCAGACCTTCTTTGCTGTTGAAATGATTATGGATCACATCGCAAAGGATCTGGGTGTTGACTCCATTGAGTTCAAAGAAGCACATCTGGTAAAGCAGGGGGACAGAACCTCCACTTCCGGCATCTATCATTTCCCTGTACCGCTGCCTGCAATGATCGACGAGGTCGACAAGGCCTGTGACCTGCGCAGAAAGCACAAGGAATATTCCAAGCCCCAGACCGGCCGCTATCGCAAGGGCATCGGCTTCTCCGCACATTTCCACGGTGCAGGATTCACCGGCTCTGGCGAGCGTGAGAAGATCAAGGCTGTCGTCCGCCTGCGCAAGTACAAGGACGGAACCGTCGAAATTCTTGCAGCCAATGCTGAAATCGGTCAGGGTCTGCGCACGACCTTCCCGAAGATCGTTGCTCACGAGCTGAACCTGCCTTTGGAAAAGGTATTCTATGACCATCCCGACACCTCCCGTGTGCCCGACTCCGGTCCTACCGCTGCATCTCGTTCTCTGATGACGGTCGGCGAACTGCTCCGCAGAGCGGCCATCAAGCTGCGCACTATCTGGGAGGACGGCAAAGATCAGATGGTCGAAGAGAAGTTTGTTGAGCCTGATTTTATGATCCCGTTCTATCTCGATAAGTTCCAGGGTGACGCATATCCCACCTACGCTTGGGGTACGCAGGCCATCGAGGTCGAGGTCGATACCTACACCGGCATCACCAAGATCCTCGGCGCATACGCTTCCTTCGATGTCGGCACTCCCATTGACTATAATGTTGTTATGGGTCAGATGGATGGTGGCTTCCTGCAGGGCATCGGCTATGCCTCGACGGAATTTATGAACTATGATAACAAGGGCCGCATCCGCAATAATTCTTTCTCGGATTACCTGATCCCCACCAGCGTGGATGTGCCCGAAATGAAGTGCCAGCTCCATGTGGAAGAATATCCCTTCGGGCCTTACGGAGCAAAGGGCGCAGGCGAATTACCTCTGGTCGGTGCAGCCCCTGCCTATGTTGCGGCAGTTGAGCAGGCTCTCGGCGGCGACCACCGTCTGTATCACGCCCCCTTCACCGCAGAAGATACCATCAAAGCACTGTTTAAGGAGGAAGCATAATGAACGATATTAAGTTTATCCTCAACGGAAAAGAAGTCAGCTACGCAGGCAGCGCAGCCGACCGCCTTTTGGATGTCCTGCGTGACACTTATCGTTGCACTTCTGTTAAGTGCGGATGCAAAGAGGGCGAATGCGGTGCTTGCTCCGTCATCATGGACGGCAAGCTGATGAACTCCTGCTGTGTCGCAATGGGCGCAGTGCAGGGAAGCACCATCATCACCTTGGAGGGTTATCGTGAAACCGAGCGTTTTGCGGTGCTGGATAAGGCATTTGCGGAAGTTTCCGCTGTTCAGTGCGGCTTCTGCATTCCGGGTATGGTCATGGCTGCCGAGTGCATTTTGTCAGCCAACCCCAACCCTACCGAAGAAGACATCCGTACCGGTATCTCCGGTAATCTGTGTCGTTGCACCGGCTATAACGCCATCGTAACTGCTATTTCCAATGCTGCAAAGGAGGGTAACGGTTTATGGTAAACGGTTTTGTTCCTGAGAATTTGGCTCAGGCTTTAGAGCTGATAAATGAGCATTCTCTCGTTCCCTACGCAGGCGGTACCGACCTGATGGTCGAAAATCGCAAAGGCGTTTCCTACCTCTTCCTCGGCAAGCTCCCTGAGCTGCGCACGATCGGTGAAGATGCTGATTATATCCGCATCGGCTCCGCTGTCACCTTTACTGAGGCATTGGCATCTGATTTGGTTCCGCAGCTTATGAAGGAAGCGATTTCTCGCATTGCTGCTCCTGCCATTCGCAACGCAGGTACTTTCGGCGGCAACATCGGCAACGGCTCTGCCAAGGCAGACTCCGTTCTGATTAACTTTGTCGCTGATGCAAAGCTCCGTCTGCTGTCTGTTGGCGGCGAGCGCATCGTTGAGATCGATAAGTTCTACCTCGGCAGAAAGAAGCTTGATCTCGCCGCAAACGAGATCATTGCAGAAATTCTGCTGCCCAAGAATTTGGATAACTTCTACTACAAGAAGGTCGGCGGCAGAAATGCTTTGGCGATCTCCCGTGTTTCCTTCGCAGGTCTCTTGGATGTAGCAGAGGGCAAGATCGTCCGCTTCGCAGCAGCCTTCGGCGCAGTTGCCGATACTGTCCTTCGTTTCAAGGATTTGGAAGCAAACCTCATTGGTAAGACCTTGGAAGAGGCTAAGGCCGAAAAGCAGGCTCTTTTGAAGGCCTACAGCGACAAGATGGTTCTCACCCGTGGCCGTGTCTCCGCTGAGTACCGCAAGACGGTTTGCATGAATCTTCTGAAGGACTTCTTGGAAGAAAAGGGCATCTGATAATAAGGAAAAGCACCCGAGCTCGGGTGCTTTTCTTATTTGATATAGAAGCAAGCGTAGAGTGAAGTGTCGTTCAACGAATCGACAATCTTGAGCGATTGTAGCAGTTCTTGATCGCCGTCTGCCAAAGGCGTTAACAGACCGCTGAAGCAAAAATAGGTGAATAAGCACGGCATGTCCGAACGGAGCTTTTTGATCAGACTGTAATTTTGCTTTGCGTTTTCCGCAAAATCATCCTCGATATCGATGAAAATGCCTCGCACTGCTAAATTCTGCGAGAATCGAATCCAACGAGAAAACTCCGGAACGTTATTTGGCGTAAACGCAAGCTCGTCAGACGTGTTTGTGAACTGAATTGCGATCGACTCCAAATATCCCGGCTGCAAAAACGGTGCAGCGATACGATCAAGCTGTTTGATATCTGCTTTGCTGCGTGCGATGAAGCGACATTTTCCGTAAAGTGAAGTCAATGTTTCGTCATCGCTGCCGCCGCAGTCAAAATAAAGATCGGTCAAACCTGCTTCAAGACAATCAAGAATAATTTTCGGATTCGTAGTTTGCACCGCAGCGTCTAAGTTGCAAAGCTCCTGAATCTGATCCGCACTTAATGCCTCGTTTGTTTGAAATATGGGACGAATGTTCGTTCCTGTTTCTTTCAAAACCGAAGCAGCATTTATAAATTTGCAAAAATCCACTCGATCAGCCTCCTTTTTCGTTATTTTACCATAACCAGCCTCATTTGCAAGTTCTTCTATTGAAGTATTCGCTGTTATATTATGTGTTGTTGCCTACCGCTATGTTGATGGGTCACCTCTGGCGTTGTAGTACTTGCTTTTGTGGCTTTCATGGCGGATTCTACTTTTTCTTTGCCGAAGGCTTGTTTTAGGGTTTCGAGGGCTTGGGTGGATTGTTTGTTTTGGGCGGTGAGTTGTTTGTTTTGTTCGGTTAGTTCGGCGATGCGGTCGGCCATGTCGTCGGTGCGCATACGCTCTCGGAAGAAGCGTTGTTGGAGGGTGTCGTAGCGTTCCTTTAGATCTAAGTAGGCTCGGTAGATGGAACGGAGGAAGGTGACGAGCTTGTTCCAGAGGGGTTTTGCTTTCTTTTCTCGGTAGCTTTTGGCGGATTCTAAGGTGCCGGCGGTGGGGAGAAGCTGCTCCGGGTCTGCGGTGAAGTCTTTGGCAATTGCTTCGATTGCTTCTAATTTGGGGGCGATTTCTTCCATTCTTTGGAGAGCTTGGGTGGTTTTCTCCTCTGCGGATCGTTGCCGTTCTTGGAGGGCTTCCAAGGCTTCCTCTGCTGCGTAGTTTTCGCTACGCAGATGTTCCAGCTCCTTTTCTGCGGATTGTTGCTTTCTTTGGAGCTGGGATAGGGCTTGTTCCGCAGATTGTTGTTTTCCTTGAATTTGGTTCAGGGCCACTTGTGCGGTCTGTTGCTGCCCTTGGAGTTGGGAGAGGGTTTCTTCTGCGGAGCGTTGTTGGTCTTGGATTTGGGACAAGGCTTGCTGTGCGGTTTGCTGTTCCTCTTGGAGATGGGATAGGGTTTCTTCTGCGGTGTGGCTTTGCTCCTGCAAGGCTTCCAGTCGTTTCCTTTCGGCTTGTACCTTGAATTGGGTGACGGTCAGGTGTTCTTCTGTACTGCCTTTTTTGCCTCGTTCGATATCTGTATAGCCTGCTTTTCTCATGGCTTGGAAGAAGGTGTCTTGGAGGACACTGTAGGAGGGGACGAGGATAGGCTTCCCGGTTTTGGAGAACATGGGCTGACCGCTTTCATCTACGGCCTGTTGGGAGTTCCACTTTTTGCTACGGCTGACCTGCATGATGGTTTCTTTTACGGTGCCGATAAGGGCTTTGTCTTTACAGCGTTTGCTCCAAAGGATCTGTTTCTCTACCACGGGGATGTAGACCACATGGAGATGGTAGTGGTACACATCCTCGCCCAAGGCTTCGCTCATGGCTCGGTTTCGCTCGTCTGCGTGCATGGTTGCCGACAGGATATACTGTTCTCCACCTACGATTTCTACGGCTGCTTTGTAGGCATCTGCGTAGAATTGCTTTGCAAACTCGTAGCCTCCGTGGTTGTAGAAGTATGCGGAGTTTACATCGAAGAGCAGCTCGCAGTAGGTGGTTGCATCCTCCTTCAGACCTCTGGTGGAGATCACACCTTCTTTCTTCAGAAGGTCAAACAGTTCGGTATAGCTTTGCGTGGGCTTCTTATAATGTACATTTCGATGGCTTTCCTCCGGAACGATGTCCGGGTTGGAGTATGCGGTTTTTTCTCTTTCGTTATGTGCTTGGGCATTTGCAATGTCCTTTGCCTTCAAATCTCGATTCCTTGCAAGTGTTCTGTTGATTCCGTCGTTTCTTGGCATTGGATTCCTTTCTGCTGGTTTTCAGCGTTATCATCGGTAGTGCGTTTGTGGACGGCACTTTTTTGAAAGTGTAATAACCCACTATGGTACTTTCATCCTTAGGGCTGCAAAGTACCGTGGGTCCTGCGGAGCGGTTCGGGGCTTTGCCCCGTTGTCTGCGGACAACGCCCCACTTGAGAACCCTTTTGTAATGGTTCCCAAGCCCTTCCGAAACCGATCCGTGACGGTGGGTGTCAATGGTGACGGTGTTTTCGATACCTCAAAAACACCGTCACCGCCGTCACAGATCGTCACGCCTTGGAGTCGATCAATCGGAGAGTGATCTTCCTCCCGGCATGGGTGCGGCTGTTGTGGTAGCTGATGTTCTGCTCCTGCAACAGCCTTCTTGCGTTTACATTGAGCTTGGTAGAAAGCTGATTGGGCTTCATATCCAAGTGGAGTGTTTGGGCAAGCTCCGTGGGACTGCCTTCCCAAAGAGGGTGATCCTCAGATAATAACCCTCCGACCTTCTCAAGAAGAGGCTCCGGAGGTTCTTGCCAAAGTTCGGTTTCTGCCTTCTCCAGCACCCATTGCAGAGTGGTCAGATCCTGTTGCAGGTGGAGCCGTTGCTCCTGCTGGTCACGACCTGCGATCTCTAAGGTTGCGGTCTTTGCGGTACGCCTTTCTTTCTCTAAAATAAAGGCTCCGTCTGCGGCACCCAAAAGGCCGTTGGTGCCGGAGATCATGTCGAATTTATCGTCTGCCTGTTGCTTCCTTGTGTGGTGAACCACCAACAAACCGATATCAAGCTTGGTAGCAAGGGCTTTCAGGGCGGAAATATTCTCATAGTCGCTGGCATAGCTATAGCGGTCTGAGCCTGTTGCCCGAACCTTTTGTAGGGTGTCGATGATGACCAAAACAGTATCGGAATGCTTGCGAACAAAAATCTCGATCTGTTCATCCAAGCCGGCTCCCACCTGCTTTGACCAAACGGACAGGAACAGGTTCTCTGCCGCTTCCGTACCGAACATACGATACAAGCGGCTCTGCAATCTTCCGTGGTCGTCCTCCAAGGCTAAGTACAAAACCGTGCCTTGGCGAACGGCATAGCCCCACAGGGATTTCCCTGTGCTGATGTGGTATGCCATTTGGAGCATGAGGAAGGATTTCCCTTGCTTCGGTGCGCCTACAAAAAGGTAGGTTCCGGGATAGAGTAGACCTTCGATA
>JAZNYV010000079.1:0-4011 GCA_045594585.1 Faecousia sp.
TCAAGAACTGCATGAGACGAAATTTCACGATTTTCTATTAGAAAGTAGTATTAGAGCTTGCGGAAAAGGATGGGATAGGGGCTTGTGATGGGGGCATTATTTTGAGGCAGGGGCGAAGGGGTTGGGGGCGGCGGTTGAGTCAGTGGGAAGGGGATACGAGAGAGGGTGTAGGTGGGACGGTTGCAGGGGATCGCATTGGAGGGTGGCGGAGGAGGGATGGTCTTGGGGCCATCCCTCCTCCGGGGTGTTAAGCTTCAGGCGGCATTTGGTAGCCGCGGATATAGTAGCCCTTGTATATTCCCATGGGGATCTCCGGGTCAAAGTCACTTGCGGCGGTGAAGACCTGCACGTCTACCCGCTCATTGTCTGCAAAGGCGATGATGGTAATGGTTCTGCCCTCATAGCTGTAGGTTACAAGGATCTGTCGACCGTCCAGGGGATACATATAGGAAATAAGGTAATTCTCCTCGTCGAAGCAGAAGCGGACATCCTTGGTGGATGGGTCATGGAGACTCAGGTCCAATTGATAGAGCTCCGGGGCCTTTTGGTAGGTGAAGGCCTTGGGTGTGTCATCCTTCTCACTGCAGCCGCAGAGGAGCAGGAGACAGAGCAGAAGGGGGAGAATCCGTTTCATTACATCTTCTCCGGGGCCTCGAAGCCTAAGAGGTCGATGCACTCCTCCAGGGCACGCTTTGCAAGGGCTACCAGGGCGATATAGCGGTGCTGCTTCTCGGCATCGGGCTCTGTGAGGATCCGGGTATCGTGGTAGAACTTGTTGAGGGCACCTGCCAGGTCGTAGGCATAGGCACAGATCACGTTGGGGGCAGAATCGCGGTAGGCAAGGGCGAGCTGCTCCGGCATCTGGGTCAGGGCAAGCTGCAGGTTCTTCTCTACCTGGGTATCTGCTTCGCCGATGGATAGGTCTGCGGGGAGACCGCAGCGGGCCAGAATAGACTTGATACGGACGATGGTGTACAGAAGGTAGGGGCCGGTGTTACCCTCGAAGGCGGCAAAGCGTTCTATGTCGAAGACATAGTCCTTAGTTGCCAGGTTGGACAGGTCGCCGTACTTGAGAGCGGCAACGGCAATGATCTTGGCAGTGGCATGAGCCTCGGAGGCATCTACGATCTGATTCTCAAGGATCTTATCCTCAACATAGCGAGTGATATCTGCAATAAGGGTCTCCAGACGCATAACGCCGCCGTCACGGGTCTTGAAGGGCTTGCCGTCCTTGCCGTTCATGGTGCCGAAGCCTACGTGCTCCAGCTCCACGGAGTCGGGGACGATGCCGCTCTTCCGTGCGGCACGGAAGACCTGCTCAAAGTGGAGGTTCTGCCGCTTGTCAGTGAGGTAGAACAGCTTGTCGGGCTTAAAGTCCTCCATACGCTGGACGATGGTGGCAAGGTCCGTAGTAGCGTAAAGGGTAGCACCGTCGGATTTGACCAGAATGCAGGGGGGGATCTCCTTTTTGTCGTCTTCTTCTTCCACGATAATGACCTTGGCGCCGTCGCTGTCCGTAAGAATACCCTGAGCTTCTAACTTTTCAAGCATAGGGGGGATGTAGGGCTCTGCATCGGCCTCGCCCATCCATACGTCGAAATCTACATTCAGGTTGGCGTAGTTCCGCTTGAGATCTGCCACGGAAACAGCCATAATGTGCTTCCACAGGGCGTAGTAGCCGGGCTTGCGGGTCTGGAGGAGGTAGGTAGCTTCGTGAGCTTCCTTGGCGAAGTTCGGATCTGCCTTGCTCTTCTGAGAGGCAAAGGGGTAGATCTCCTCCAGCTCGGAAATGGTGAAGGGAGCCTCGGTGGGGTATTCCCCGGCGAAGCTGTCGTCAAAATAGGGGAGATCCGGCTGACGGACCTTAAGCTCTGCAATGATGAGACCCATCTGCAGGCCCCAGTCGCCCATGTGAATATCGCCTACAACGGTATCGCCGAAGTAGCGGTAGATCCGCTTTACACTTTCACCGATAATGGCAGAACGGAGATGACCGATGTGCAGAGGCTTTGCTACATTGGGTCCACCGTAGTCTACCACGACGCTGCGGTGCTTCAGTTCTCCGGTGACACCCAGGCGTTCACTGCGGCGCATTTCTTCCACATGGACTGCCAAATAGGCAGGGGAGACCCGAAGGTTGATAAAGCCGGGATTTACAGCCTCTACGGTGGTGAAAATATCCTGCTCCTGCAGCTTGGCAGCGACTTCATTGGCAATCATAATGGGTGCTTTCCGGGCAGCCTTGGCCGTGGGCATGGCACCGTTGCACTGGAATTCGCACAGGTCGGGGCGGTTGGAGACCCCTACCTTAGCAAAGTCTGCAGGATAACCGGCAGCGGTGAAAGCATCGGCGACGATAAGAGAAAGCTTGTCAATCAATTTTTCCATTTGCAAAAAGCTCCTTTGAATGCATATTCTTCTACTCTATATCATAGCAAAAAAATGCGGCTCTTGCAATATCAATTCTTAAAAAATATGATTATGAAGTAAAACATATTTCTCCCTTCTATCTTTATCTAACTCTTAAAAAATCTTCATTTTTATGCTTAGTTGCGGTCGTATCCATTTCGTTCTTCATTTCAAACATAATTGAAATAAATACTGCACCGTCATTTGAGTACGTTCTATAAATGAAATCTCATTTACTTAAGAGCTGCTTGTAAACATATAAGTATAGAGACTTGTGAGGGAAGGATACGTGATCAGCAAGCACATAAGCAGGATCTGCAGGAGCTTGCTATGGATATCCAGAATGCGAAGCATAATACACCCTGCTATAGCCATCAGCACGAGTGTGATAACTCCATAGATCCAGGGCATGGAGAAGTCGGGGAAGAGGAAGGATAGCAGGTCCAAACCCCAACGACCGGAATCCGCAGTTGCACCCTTTCCGAAAAGATAGAATACATCATCATAGTTTATTAATTTGTTGGCAAAAGCACTGAAGTGAGCAAGAAATCCTACGATTAGTGCAGCAAGCAGCGGGGAACGATATTCCTTTAGCTTTTTGCAAATAATGGATGAAAAGAATGTGTTGGAAAACTGTGAATTCAATTGCATAAAACCTCCCTGAATCATATTGACAAATTGACGTAGGTATTTTAACACAAATTCCTCTTTGATTCAATAGCTACAACTAAAATTTTAGCTATAACTATCTTTTAAAATATAGGAAATGCTGAGAAAATGGTATAGGGTGAGATATATGCATATAGATTACAAGCAAGTCGGACAACACATTAAATCTGCAAGAAGAAACAGGAAGCTAACACAGGAGGGGCTGGCTGAGAGATTAGATGTTAGCGTAGGATATATTAGCCAAATAGAACGAGGTATTACCAAAATCAGTCTGGATCTGTTGGCGGCAGTTGCAACTGCTTTGGATTACGATATTTCAGTATTTTTGGTGGGAGTGACGGTTGAATCAGAGAGCTATCTTGAAGGTGCAGTTTACGATCAATTAAAGAAGCTGACACCTGAGAACAGGCGACTGCTATTGAAGATCGTGGGTTGCCTGCTTGAACAGCAACAGAGCTGACCTGATTTGAATAAAAACCTGCTATCTGTTTTGGAATGACACCAAAACGGACAGCAGGTTTTTCTAGGTGCGCCCGGTGGGCACACATTTCTATAGGGTGAAAGTCCCGAAGCCGCCCGGTAGTGGGAAGGTTTAGCCAAAGGCAAGGGTGTCCATCGTGAGGTGGAATCTGAAGAAAGCCGGATTTTAGGAGTTAGAAGGTCTCCTAATGGGCAAAACTCTGGCCTGACGAACAGAAATCACATATAAGGCTATGCAAAGGGGTAAGTTTGCACCACAAAGTATACGGCAAGGGAAATACAAACCCTAACCGGTACGAAGAAAGGAAATCCCGAAGCCGGATGGAGGGGTCAGAAAGTTGGGGATACCAACAGTAATTTAGCAATTGCCGGGAAGCCTACTGGCATATGTCAAGAAATGGACATATACAAAGGGCAATCTCAAAAGAAAGACTCGCACAGGCAGGATACATG
>JAZNYV010000080.1:0-33348 GCA_045594585.1 Faecousia sp.
ATTTTATTGCAGGATGAATATCCTGCTTAGCCTTCGGCGGCAAGAACAGTATTACAGGTTATTTCTTGGCGGCTTTGCCGCCATGCCGCTTACCAGCGGCATAATAAAACGGTTAATCCGTTTTATTAGAAATAAGTATAACGTCCGGTTTGTCGAGCTGTTTGAAAAAGCACAAACCACCAAATCACGCACTATCCCGTAGGGCAAGCTGCCCTCGGCTTGCCCTACGACAGCCTTGTACGATGATATGTTGCATGGTACGGGAATCGACCAGCTCCATAAATCGAAATTTGAAGTAGCCAAGCTGCTGACCTGTGGCCACGGGTGGTAAAGGTTCAAAATATGACTTGACAAAAATCTTATGAAATGCTATGATTTTAGTACATAATGGTCTTGAAAGGAGTGGTAACTCATGACGGAGACCTTTAAGATCCCCTATACATGCGGCATGTACGAAGACAGCTATTTGGATGCTTTGTACGGAGTCATGTCCATAGCCAACAAAAATCCTCGGAAAAACCGTATTTATTCCTATTCTTATATAAGGAAACGAGCCCTAATCCGTGCTGTGCTGTTTTTGCTCGCTGCCGTACTCATACCTGTGCTGGTCGCTTTGATTACGGTGATCTTTGAACGGCCTCTTGGGAAGCTATATTCCTTCTACATGTTTTTCTGTCTCTGGTTTTCTTTGTTCCATATTTTGATTTGGTTCGCCTCGAAGCATACGTACAAAATGATCAGGGCAAGAGCCGAGAGAGGCTCCCCCGAAAGTGGGACCCTGACCCTTGACGTACAGGGCTACAGGGATGAATGTGAATCCGGGGAGATCACCAAACGTCTATGGACTGACTACCATAGCTGTATCATTACATCCCGAGTGATCCTCCTGCGGAGCAAGGCAGGGATCCAGATCCATCTCCCTGCAACAGAGGAGAACATTCAGACTATGGAAGCCGCTCTGTGTTCCTTCGGCAAACAGGATACCATCCTGCACTGTACCCTGCTGTAAAAATAATAGAAATTTTGAAAAATAACTCTTGACAAATCCCTATTCCTGTGATAGTATGTATGAGCACCTTGAGTGCACCATGCGCCGATAGCTCAGTTGGATAGAGTGACTGGCTACGAACCAGTAGGTCGGGGGTTCGAGTCCCTTTCGGCGTACCACGAAAAAACCTCATTGCTTTGGCAATGAGGTTTTTTCGAACTAAGTGTGCATTGCAGCACGATAAGCACACCTTTGGTGCGTGAAGCGATGTGACCCATCGTGAAGTGCCTGTGGGCGTGAGTGGCATACTTAACTTCACTTCGTGCCACAGCACGATACTTCACAGCGGCACCGCCGCTGCTTCACTTGGCGAAGCTGAACTTCGCTAAATATTGCTAATGAACCGAAGTTTTGAACTCTGCTTGCACAAGTATTCGCGTTATGCTTATCGCCTCCATCAACACCGCAAAGGAGAATGGAAAATGAGAAAGACCCCATGCTCCCGGGAATGGCGATTGCTTCATATCACTATGTGATGCTTCATGTAATAATTTATAGACGGAGCAGTGTCTTGCTACAAGACCACTGCTCCGTCCTATGGTTTATACTTCGATTTCTTTGCCGTTTTCTTTTCTCCAATGGATGTATTCGGTTAAATCGGAATCAATCAGTTTAAAGCATGCAGCTATAACAGCTGCATCATCCAAATAACCTGCAACGGGAAGCACATCTGGAATTAAATCTATGGGTGAAACAAAATACGCAAGGGCACTTACGGAAGCAATAATAGTACCTAAAGGAACATGAGGATACTCCTTGTTGATGTAACTCTTAACCAAAGAAGCTATCGAGGCAGCAATCGCAAGTTTTTCACCAACGACAGGAATAACCTTCAATTTGTTTTCTACTCTCTGAAATAGTTCTTCGATTTTATCGGGCTCACTTAAAATTTTTCTGCGTTTTGAAAGCCCTTTCCCAAAGTGGACATTGCAGTAGCTTCGCTGATTTCATAAATCTCATTTTCGTTCATAAGAACACCTCCTAATTATCGTTTGTGATCTATTTTAGGGCCTGTTTTTCTCGCGGACAATCTATCTTAGTGTTGTGATACTGGCATGTTGGAGTTTAAAGCTTTAGGTATGCAATCAGCTCCATTAGCCACCGGGGGCGGTGATTGCCTACGGGGAGAAGCTCGCCGTTACGGTATTCTGCGACCTTTATAAAGCCGTTGTCGTTGTCATAGAATTCTCCTTCGTGACAGTAGGGAAGGACCTTTTTTAGGGCTTCCCAGCGGTTTTGATACCGACGAAGGACATCATCCCGGTGGATGCTGTGGCCTCCGCGACGGACACGGTTTTCGATACGGGACAGGCTTTCCTCTACCGTATCCAAACCAATGTAATACAGGCGAACCGTATACCCCAGCTCCCCGGCGGTTTTGGCGGTTCTTTCGGTCTTATACCCGGATAAGGTGGTCTCTTGGGTGAAGGAAATGCCTTGCTCCAAGCAATTTTTAATCATGGAAACGGCGGACTTTTCGCCCTCTAATAAATTCTCCCCGAGCTCTGCTGTGATTTTGTCTACATCAATGACAATACCCAAGTCATTGCGACTGCCTTTTAATACACCGGTAAAGCTACTTTTTCCAACACCGTTTATGCCTCCGACAATGTGATAGATCTTCATAAATAACCTCCGCCTATATAAGTCCATGGGGAACTATCATTTATATACATTATTATAGTGTATAAAGCGAGAAATTGCAAGGAGTTTATTCTATGTGCCGGGGCAAGGGTGATATTCTGCTCTTGTATTTTCTTTCGCTCTGTGCTATGATAAAAGGAGATATATAATAGGGGAGGAATAGCATGTTATTCTTTGAGAGTGATTATATCCAGGGCTGTCATGAGAAGCTCCTGCAGGCCCTTGCAGATAGCAATTATGAGAGGGAGCCGGGCTACGGAGCAGACCGTTACAGCCGTTCTGCGGCGGAGCGGATCCGGGAGGCCTGCAGCTGTCCCGGGGCAGAGGTGTATTTTATTTCCGGGGGTACACAGACCAATATGCTGACCGTTGATACCATGCTGGACTCTCACGAGGGTGTCCTGGCTGCCAAGACGGGGCATATTGCCTGTCACGAAGCCGGTGCCATTGAATTTACCGGCCACAAGGTCCTGGAACTGCCTCAGAAGGATGGCAAGTTGGACCCCAAGGATCTGGAGCACTATATGCAGACCTTCCTGGGGGACGAAAGTCGGGATCACCTGGTATTTCCCGGCATGGTCTACCTGTCCCAGCCTACGGAGTACGGGACCCTGTATTCTGAAAAAGAACTGCGGGAGCTCCGCAGACTCTGCGACAAATATGAGCTGAAGCTCTATATTGACGGAGCACGCTTGGGCTACGGTCTTGCCTCTCCCTATAACGACGTGAGCCTTCCTGTTTTGGCAGAGGTCTGCGATGCCTTCTATATCGGCGGCACCAAGGTAGGGGCCCTCTGCGGCGAGGCCCTGGTCTTCCCACGGAGGAGTCCCAAGCAGTTTATTACCAAGGTCAAACAGCACGGTGCCATGCTGGCCAAGGGCCGGCTTATCGGCATCCAGTTTGATACTCTGTTCCGGGATGAGCTGTATTTAAAGATCAGCCGCCACGCTGTGGAAATGGCACAGGGGATCCGGGATGCCTTCCAAGAATTTGGCTATCCCTTCCATATGCCCCTGGTTTCCAACCAGGTCTTTGTGATCCTTACAGAGGCACAGAGGGAAAGCTTGTCTCATCATTTACGATTTAGCTTCTGGGAACGGCTGGATGAGGACCGTGTAGTGGTCCGCTTGGCTGCAAGCTGGGCAACCACAGCCGAGGACGTGGCGGAGCTTCGTCGGATCCTGGAAGAATGCAAGGAGGAACAATCATGCTGACAACCTACAAGGAGGAGGTCTTGACCTTCCGATCCAAGGAAAAGCCTTCCTTCAGCCTGCAATATATTTTAGCCAAGCCTGCAGATCTGCAGCAGGGGGAGAAGCTGCCTCTGGTGGTGTTCCTTCACGGTGCAGGGGAGCGAGGCACAGATATTAACGACATCAAGTGTTTGGGGATCCCCAAGTATTTGGAGGAGGGCCTGCCTGTTCGGGCCATTATTTTGGCTCCCCAGCTATTTAGCAGGGATATCATTTGGGTCACGGTGATCCACGAGCTTATGGAGCTGATCCGTCTGATCCGTGACGCCGAGGAGAGCGTAGATCCCCGGAACGTCTGCCTCAACGGTGTCAGCATGGGTGGCTATGCTACCTGGGAGCTGGCTATGAGCTATACCTCGGAATTTGCGGCCATTGTTCCCGTCTGCGGCGGTGGGACTCCCTGGAGAGCCTGGCGGCTGGCACAGCTTCCCATCCGCACCTATCACGGGGATGCAGACGATACGGTCCCCCTTTCCGAGACCATAAACATGGTAGACGCAGTACGACAGGCGGGAGGGAGCCCGGAATGCATCCTCCTGCACAGTGTGGGACATGACTGCTGGGACTGGGTCTATGAGCACACAGACCTGCTGCAATGGCTCATATCCCACAGGAAAGAAGAGGTGTCAGAGTAATGAGAGAGGTCGTTTTTGTCACGCCTACTGACGTTAGGAATATTTTTAGGGAATCCGTAGGCCCCCTGCTCCTTGCTACTATCCTGCGGAGCAAGGGGATCGAATCCCATATTTTGTCCTTTGCCTCCTTCGGAGACCCCACAAATTTTCAGGACTTTATGGAGAATGCAGTTTGTCGGATCTGTGAGAAGAAGCCTAAGATCCTTTCCTTCTACACCCGTACGGATTGCTATCATATTATGCTGAAGATGGCACAGATCCTCAAGGAGCGTTTGGATTGTCCCATTATCTTTGCCGGACCTCAGGCAGATATCGTTGCCCGTAAGACCCTGGAGGAGATCCCCTGGGTAGACTATATCTGCTGCGGCGAAGGAGAGACCACGGTCTATCCCTTCTTCTCCTCCCTTCTGAAGGGGGAGCCGGATCTGTCTGTAGATGGGCTGGTATACCGCAAGGACGGTCAGATCATCATGAATCCCAGACCCAAGCTCATTGATGATCTGGATACCATTCCTTTTTTGGATTACAGCATTTGCCCGGAGGACGAGCCTGCCAATTCTCAGATCGGCTTCCCCATTGATGTAGGCCGCGGCTGTCCCTTCGGCTGTACCTATTGCAGCACCAAGACCTTCTGGGGTCGGAGATACCGCCTAAAGACTCCTGCACGGATCGTGGAGGAGATGCAACGGAATTACGACCTCTACGGTGCAAGGCATTTTACCTTCCAGCACGATATGTTCACTATGAACAAGGAACTGGTAAAGGAGACCTGCCGTCTGATCAAGGAGCTGCCCTTTAAGGCGACCTGGAATTGCAGTGCCCGTTTGGATTGCATTGATGAGGAGCTTATTGATATCATGGCAGATGCAGGTCTTTATCATATCTATTTGGGTATCGAAACAGGCTCGCCCCGAATGCAGAAGCTGATCAACAAGAACCTGAAGCTGGATGGTGTGATAGACCGCATTGCCTACCTGCTGTCCAAGAATCTCCAGGTCACCACCTCCTTTATTTTCGGTTTCCCGGAGGAAACCGAGGAGGAGATATCTCAGACCTTTGCCATGGTAGTGGATCTGCTCCGTTTGGGTCGGGTCAGAGTACAGATGCATCGCTGTGCCTTCCTGCCCGGAACGGCAATGTATGAGCAGTATAAGGATCAGCTCCAACCCGCTGTGGGCTTCTCTGATATGACGGGAGGCCTAGGCGTTACAGAATGTGCAGACCTGTTCCGTGATCATCCTGCACTGTTTACCTACTTCAACGAATACACCACGGAGCTGCGGACTAAGCTACTCCATTTCCCCGCATTCCTGAATACACTGCTTTCCATGCGTTCCGTATATCTTTACCTTGCAGAGAAGTATCCCCGTGAGCATTTGGTCCGTATGTACTTCGACTTTGTCGAGAAGAACCGTGCTGTGCTGGAGCAGGACAACCTGTCCTGTGAGGAGATGGTAGAACGGATCAAGGAAAATGACCTTTTCGCCCTTAGCTTTACGGCAGACCCCTGTGAGGCCAGGATCACCGATGCGTACCGTCTGCGTAGGGCAAGGACTGCTGTAAGTCGGGGTCGGGTGCCTACTGCTACGGAGATCACCTGTGTATCTCCCTTGGAGCTGGAGGACGGAGTCCTGCTGGATCGGTGTAAGGTAGGCTGGTACATGGTTACCTATTATCGGGATCAGAAGGGTGCTGTGAAGTTCCAGGTCCGTCACACCTGAGGCGTACGGACTTAGCTGCGACATTATATCATATTGGGAGACTTCTGTTATGATAGACGTATTGTTTATAACCCCAACTGCTACCAAAAGTGTGTTGAAGGAATCCTTAGGCCCTGTCCTCCTGTCTACCATTTTACGACAGGAGGGTGTGGGGACGGAGATCCTGTCCTTCGCCCGTATCGGTGATCCGGGGGAGTACGATGCCTTTTTTGAGAAGGCGGTTGCCATGATCTTGGAGAGGAAGCCTCGGATCCTGTCTATGTATACCCGTTGCGATTGCTACCATATTATGCTTCGGCTGGCAGAACGGGTAAAGGCGGAGCTGGGGAGCTACGTAGTCTTTGCAGGACCACAGGCAGATATTACTGCTCGGGAGACCCTGGAGGAGATTCCCTGGGTAGACTTTATCTGCCGTGGAGAAGGTGAGACTACGGTTTATCCCTTCTTTTCCTCCCTCTTAAGAGGCACACCGGATCTGTCTGTAGACGGCTTGGTATACCGCACCGAAGAAGGGATCTGCACCAACCCCAGACCGGAGCTGATCAAGGATCTGGACGCCCTGCCCATTCCCGACTATTCCGTGGTTCCCGCAGAGGTGGTGGTGGATCCCAAGACCTGCTTCTCCATTGATGTAGGCCGGGGCTGCCCCTTCGGCTGTACCTATTGCAGCACCAAGACCTTTTGGGGTCGGAAGTACCGCCTTAAGAGCCCCGAGCGGATCTTACAGGAGCTGGAGCACTTCCACGACCTCTACGGTCTGAATTACTTTGCCTTTGAGCACGATATGTTCACCATGAATCGGGAGCAGGTCATTGAGATCTGCCGCCTGATCAAGGCATTACCCTACAAGGTCTACTGGAATTGCAGTGCCCGTTCCGATTGCCTTGACGAGGAACTGGTCAGGATCATGGCAGATTCCGGCCTGCGGTGGATCTACCTTGGTATTGAGACCGGCTCCCCCCGTATGCAGAAGCTGATCAACAAGAATCTCAAGCTGGAGAAGGTCCTGCCTCTGGCCCGATTCATTACCTCCTTAGGAGTTCGGGTGGTCACCTCCTTTATTTACGGCTTCCCGGAGGAAGGGGAGGAGGATATTTCTCAAACCATCGCCCTTATGACGGACCTGCTGGCCATGAAGAATGTACAGGTGCAGAATCACCTCTGTGCCTTCCTCCCGGGTACTGCCCTGGGAGAGGAATATCGGGATCGACTGACGCCTGCCTTGGTACAATCAGACCAGGCGGGAGACGTAGGCTATAGGGAGAATGCAGACTTTGTAGAGGCCCATCCCCGTCTCTTCCTCCAGTGCAGAGAGTATCGGACGGAGCTTCGGACCAAGCTGGCCTACTTCCCGTACTTTATGCGGATGTTCCAGCTCCTCAGACCTGCATACCTCTATTATGCACAGCAGTATCCCAGGGAGACCATCTTACAGATGTATCTGGACTTTGTAGAGGATCATAGGGAGCTCCTTAGCTCACAGGAGCCTATGACGGATCACGAGAGGCTCTGCAGGCTTCTTGCCAAGGACACCTTCCCCAAACGGTTCGCCGCCCTTCCTTACGGATCCATGGCGGCTGATGTATGCCGTCTGGAGGCATCCCGTATTGCTGTTGCAGGGGGCAGGGTCCCCTCGGCAACGGAGATCCTGTCCTTCCATCCCACAGAGCTGCAGAACTGTGACCGCTTGGAGGATTGCCCTGCCAAGTGGACCATGGTCACCCTTGCCCGTGACAAGGACGGACGGCTCCGGACCCTTGTTCGCAGTATGTAAGGAGCGGCTCCATATTTCGGAATAAAGTGGTTGTGATCAGACTTTCTCCCATCGGTGCCTGCATGAGCCGACCTCAGAGTGATAGCTACACCGCCGCCAAGGGTGGGATTTCTGCTTTGCAGGGAGAGTCCGGGGCAATTCCGTATCCCCGGCTGGATCGAAACCGGGGATACGATATACGAAGGACCCGATGCCCTCCAACAGCCCGTAGGACGGGTGGAAAGCCCACCGACATGGTCCTGTTCCTTGCCTCAGACAAGGCGTGCTTCATTACCGTCGAGAACATCTGCATCGACGGCGATCTACCACGGAGAACAAGGCCGGACCTATGAGCCCCAATAACAACCGGCAGGGACCGCTCCCCCTTGGGGACCGATCCCTGCTGTTTTGCCAATATGCTTTAAATTCTCGATTTACCATGGAAGAGAGACAAAATGGGGAGGAGTATACTGGTCCATGGCATAGGCAGCAATATAACGGACGGTTTGAGTCTGATCGTTATAGGCAAAGACCAAGTAGTAATAATATCCCAACTCCGAGGCCTTACCAATGGGGTCCGCTGTAAAATTCAGACAGGTCCAGTCTCCCCAACGGACCTTCTCTGTTGCCCCCTCCGGGAAATCATAGGCGACACGCTCTTTTTCGGCTTCATATTCTTCCGTGGAGAGGACCCACTCCGCGTACAGATCAAAGCTGGGATCGAACACATCCTGGAAGTAATAATAGTATTTCGTAGTCTCCGGAAATTTATCCGGGGGATACCATCCGTGGGCATTCTCCGCAATGGCACTGTAGGGAATGGTAGCAGGGAATAACCGCCTGATACGGTCTCCGTATCCTTGCACATAGGTTCCGATGACTATATGGTCTTCCGGATCATGGGTCCGGGAATATACGGGAGAAATGAAGTTTATGGCACCGATTCCGGTAGGGCTCACTGCGATATATATGGATAGAATCAGCAGAACCACAGACCATCCAAGGCGTTTGTTTCGCTTTTTGGGATGCAATATGGGCTTCCGATATCGGACAAGTATGCAGACCCACACAGTAATGGGGAATAACAGACAGAACATACCGATGTGGTTAATGAGATTTCCATAGATTTTAGCACGGGGAAATCTTTCACTGTAGTCCATCATGACTCCTATAAATACCATGGAGAAAAAGAAAAGGAGGAAAATACAGACGATCCGCATGATCCATTTTTCAAAGAGCTCGCCCTTGCTCGGCTTCAGATCCTCCTTGGGGATAGGTTTACTGCACAGACCCTTTTCGATTTCGTTGCAGATTTGATCTATGGTGACCTGCTCCTGATGTGCCAGAGGCTCCAACGCAGACAGGATCTTCTCCCCCTTGCTGCAGGAGTTTGATCTGCTCAGGGGAAAATTCTGCCTTCCGTAAAAGTGCGATCTGTTGCAGGACCGCAACATCCTCTTCCGTAAAATCATAGCTGTTCCGTCCGGAATAGCTTTTTTCGTTGTTTGGGGTGAGAAGGCCGTTTTCGATATACAGCCGCACAGCCCGATCGGTGAGCCCGGTTTGCAGCAGGACCTCTTTCATTTTCATAGGAATCCCCGCCTTTCAAGCCTGTTTTACCATTTCACCTTGGGTAAATGTCAAGAACAAATATAAAATTAAGGATATTTTTATGATTCGCTATTGACAATTCCCCAAACCTATGCTATAATTTTCCCCGTTGACGGGCCATTGCTCGTGAGATATGGGCCTTTAGCTCAGTTGGTTAGAGCATCCGGCTCATAACCGGACGGTCCCGGGTTCGAGTCCCCGAAGGCCCACCATTTTAATATAGGGGTATAGCTCAATTGGTAGAGCGGCGGTCTCCAAAACCGTAGGCTCAGGGTTCAAGTCCTTGTGCCCCTGCCAAGAGAAACAGTCAGTGGTTGTACAAACTACTGGCTGTTTTTCGTTATTTTCGACAGCTTTTGACCCGAAAAAGTTCGGAATGGTGAAAACTCATTGTCACTTAACAATTGTTTTCCCTTGTAGTTTCCCTTATAGCTCCATTTTTCACTTTGTAAGCTGGTCAAAAAACTGCTGCATTCTGGCTGCGCTGTCTTGCCTCATTTTCTGTGTCACATGCCCATACACATCCAGAGTAAAGGCAGCGGTAGCATGTCCGAGGTTGGCTTGCACCGTCTTAATGTCGTCTCCTGCTTGCAGAGAGGTCACAGCGAAGCTATGGCGCAAATCGTGAAAGCGTACATCCTCCACACCCATACGCCCTGCAACGGCCTTGAAGTGTTTTACAACTGTACGCCGAACAAGCTGCTTTCCTGTTCCATCGGTAAATACCAAACGGAGTGGATTATTCCAAAAGGTTCCGGCTTCCCTCTGCGCTGCTTGCTGTTTCTGCAACTCTTGTTTGAGAGCATCCATAACCAAGGGGGCAGGGAGGAGCATTCGACTTTTCCCGTTCTTTGGGCTTTGCAGATAGTATCTTCCGTCTTTCCGTTGAAGCTGATGCTTTACCGTAATCACGCCGGTGTCAAAGTCCACGCAATCCCAAGTTAAGCCTAATAGCTCCCCTTGTCGCATGCCGGTAAACAGGGCAACGATAAACAGATTGCAATAGGAATCCTGTTGAGCTTCCTGTATCATTTGGGCTATCTGTACGGGTTCCAAGGGCTTGATGTCCGGGCGTTCTACCTTCGGCAGCTTGCAAGCCTCCGTAGGATTGTGGCGAATGTAGTTGTTCTCTATGGCTTGCCGTAGGGCACAATGGAGAACACCGTGGATGTTCTTAATGGTCTTAGGGGCCAAGCCTCTTTCCCTGAGAGAATTATAAAACCGCTGAATCAAATGGGCATCAAGAGATTCCAACTTCGTAGCAGCTAATGCCGGTTTGATATACCTATTCACCTGCTCAGAGTAATTCTGTTGGGTCAGAGGCTTCACATTGCGTAAATACTCAGACACCCAAATATCCAGCCATTCCCCCACGGTCATTTTGCATGGGGCTTTATATGTCCCTGCATCAATGGCAGCGGTAGCGACTTTTAGCTTCTGAGCAACTTCCTTTTGGGTTTTGCCTGTGATGCTCCTCTGAATCTGCTTCCCGGTTCCGGGGTCGAAGCCCTCAGTATAGCGAGCTTCCCAACAGGTATATTCCTTCCCGTTCCGAATGACGGTTTTCTTCCGGATCGTGCCGACACCTGCGGCTGATTTTCTTGTTTTCTTTGTACTATGCGGCATAAAATATCCTCCTTTCGCCGCATAGCAGGTACAGATAGATTATACCACAAATGCGACCAAATGACAATCGGTTATGGAATTTATGTAGTCCGAAGAATAAAATCTGACAGAGCTTCCCTCGGAATGAGGTAGCACCGCCCCACACGGATGCTGTGTATCTGCCCGGATCGCACCAATGCATAGGCAGTGTTGCGACACACAGATAAATACTCAGCTAACTCCTTCACATGGAGCACGAGGGGGATTTCTTCAAACCTTAGTTCTTTGCACATTTTTCTTACTCCTTTCGGGCGCAGTTATACTGCCGATAATTGATTACCTTCTTTCCATTTCCGACCTCATCGGTCATTAGTATTGTTTTCTCATAGGTCAGCTTAGCAGAACCGACTATTTCCATGGCGTTATGCTCAGTTGTTTCAAGCGTTATGGGAAGATCAATTCCCCGGCTATGACGATAAAGATTAAAGCCAGAAGGATAGAGATGTAATCTCGCCCCCTTGACAATGGCTTTTCTTTTTCGTGTCGTGCTATCTTCCAATTCTACAATCCGACCGCTGGCATTGCCCGAAGCTTTCGCAGCCTCATATTCCATGTCACCCAAGTACGCAGTTAAGTACAACCCCGGATTATCAACACCTTTGAGGCTCTTT
This sequence comes from Faecousia sp., assembly GCA_045594585.1. Taxonomy (GTDB): domain Bacteria; phylum Bacillota; class Clostridia; order Oscillospirales; family Oscillospiraceae; genus JAZOXB01. Next base: position 11,942 of record JAZNYV010000080.1, read on the forward strand.
GTTTTGGTAAATCCGTTTCTCCAGATTCTTTCAAGATCTGCATTGGGAATAAACGGGGCTTTTTGAAGAAAGATAAACAAACAATGCAAATGCCATGCACCACGCTCTTGTGGTTCTGCAGCGGTGATGTATTCAGCTTTGGGAAGATTATTCTTCCGCAAATAGCGTAAGAATCGTTGCCAAAATTTCCTATAATCTTGATACAGCTTGTTTTTGTCTGTCATATTATCTTTATATGTCAGAGTCACCCATAATACACACTTGGGATTCGTAATATTCGTGTTGATAAGATCACGCAATCGCTTTAGGCTCTGTGCAACGCTTGCCGTATCTTCTGCACGGCTTTCGTTATGACGATATTCAACGATTTCACCTGTTTGCAAATCCTTCCCGTAATCTTTGTTGATTTTTCGCACAGGTGAACCGCCACGGAAGTTCATATAGCGAACTTCTATCACATTTCCAGTGATTTTTACATTTACAGTTGCATCGGGAGAAGTCGGTCGAATGTTCTCGGTCGTGTTGATTTTCATAAATAATCAAGTTAATGGCCTATGCGCTGCTGAAGGCTTCGCCCCCAGCAGCGCATAGGGCGTTTGGTTTAGTCGATAACGACGATATCATCGACTTTGGCGGACAAATTTTCGTCATACTTACCGTAGACGGTGGCTACAACACCGATAGGATTGATGCGATCACCAACCTTGAAGGATACGGCGTTCTTGGCGATCTTGAATGCAAGTGGCTGGTAGCGATTAGTTGCCTGCTCACCGGGCGCGCATTGATAGAAGGTGCAATCTTCGACGATTGTAGTCTCGACTACCATGCCAAGGATGTGCTTATCCTTAAAGTCACGCCAAGGTCGGATGTTCGTGACCTCAAACACTTTGCCTTCTGCAAAAGCTTCCCAGTCAAAATGTACGAATTGATTCAGCTTTTTCATTGTTTCACCTCCTTTCTGCTCGATGTTGGGTCTTTGTGGCAAATACATGATACCACAGCATGATTTTCAAGGATGGAACAATGTCACACCTCGAAGGCGAATAGGCGAAGGACAGTAGCGAACAGCTCAGCTGTATCAAGGCTGCTCAGTTCGGTTGACAGAATCGAATCCTTTGAGAATGATGGGATAAGATCGGAAGGGGATAAACCGCCATCGACAACCAGACGAACAACAAAATCAAGATTAGGGATCTGATTTTCTGCTACACGGCAAGTGCGTTTTGCACTTGGAATTACCAATGAACCACGAGATTTAGGTAAAGGATTATCTATTAGATGCTGGGTATAATCCTTGATAGGTTGAAGAAAGGCTTTCGTTAGCTCATCAAGAATTTCAAGACGAGCTTTTTCTTCCACGCCGATCACATTGCGAGGAAGACAACTGACGGCAAGTAGCTTGATCAGTCGGTCATAGCGTGGCACTACAATTCCGTAGCGAATATGCCGGACACAGCCTAAGCTAATGCCAGTCAACTCGCTCGCTTCCCTCAAACTTAAGTTTGTGAACCCTTTGATCACTCTAAAGTGATCCATTAAGATATCTGATTGTCTCAGTCTTGGTAAATACATCTGTATTCATGGCAATCTATCTCCAACACAGCCCTGTTGACGAGGCAGTGTACCAGTTCCTGGACAAGAAACGCGGCGAGGGGAAGCCCTTCTATGTTTACATGACTGCCGGCGCCAATAAGTTCCTGCGGATCTACTACGCACGGGTCAAAGAGTGCATGGCAAAGCTGGAAGCACCTGCTGAAACAGCTGTAGAGAACGCTTAAATCCTTCATAGCCGTTCCTCAGCCGATGAACGCCCTTGTTCACCGGCAGCTTTGCTATACCCTTTTTTACTCTGAACCTCACGGCAAAATTTTTTGAGAATTTCTTCATTTAGGGCTTGACTTTTTATTTGCAGACTCCATTAAAAATAATGAAGGAGCGTGTACCCTGTCGAAATACAGAAATTGTGTTTTATAGAACCGATTTTGAATACTACTAATATAAAATTGCTAAATCCTTACCCTTAAATCCAATATTTTAGAGCAATACATGTTTGAGATATTCCATGATGCACCCACCTCCCCCTTTTACAGAAGTTTTTTTGCATTTCTAGGGCTCTCCGCTCCCAGAGTCCCTTGAATGAACAAGGGATTCTGGGGTATAAGTAAAAAAGGTCAGGTGCCGGGATAGATTGATAGTGTTTCTTGACCGACAGGGGCAAAGGTCACTACGAAAGGGAGGTTTGAAAGAAAACTTGCAACAAGGTCAAGGGAGGAAGTGTGGTTTGAAAGAAAACTTGCATCAGGGTCGTAGTCAGAGGTTCCTCCTTAAGCATCTATCTCTTGTATCTCGAAGGCTATATAAGGGAGGGACTACCCCTCAAATACATTGCTTATGACCTAAACCATCTAAAAAAGAAAAGATAGAAGGGAAAAGAAAAAACGGAGGCGGTTAAGCGGTAAAACTTAATCACTTCCGTTTTTCTGACTTATTGAATTGCTTGACTAATACGGCTTTTCGCTTCGCTCATGTTGCGTATCTGAGGCACCACGATTTCTGTCATGGGCTTGCCGTCTATTCTCAAGTAGCCTTTTCCTCTTGGCTTTGGCTGAATGAGATCGGCTTCATCCGCAAAGACCATGTGAATGGATTCTTTACTGAGGTGCCCTAAGCCAATACAGTTTCCGAAATTATCACGACCGGTGATATATGCGGCATCGGCTCTCTGCAATGCCATGATTACAAAGACCTGTACCCCACGGCCTAACATAAGGATTGCAGACATTTTTTGTTTGTAGGCTTCTTGATCCTTCTTGGGGTACAGGGATAGGAACCCTGCCCACTCATCTACACAGAAATAAATAGGTTGATACTCAGGCTTTGGGTCTGACATTCGTTGCTGCATTTCCTCAAACACAAGTTCAAGGGCTTCTCCAACAGCGGTATGCTTATAGTAGCTCTTACAACCGTCAAACTCCATAAAATCCACACCCTTAAAATCTGCCAGTAATAGGCGTACAGGCTTTTGAGCAAGCTGCTTTAACAGATAGGTAAGAAGATATGTTTTTCCGCTGCCGGAGGGAGCTACAATCAGAAGATGGGGTACCTTGGAAAAATCAATCCTTTGTGGCAGGATCAGTCCTTGGGTAAGTGCTTTTTGCTCCACGCCAACAACTACAGTATTATTAGACATCATCATCGAAGACCTCTGCATCCGGCGCAGCTTGTGCACTATCCCTCTTGTGTGCCATAACTGCATAGGTAGCACTTTGTTCAGTGTAGATGTAAAGAATATCGAAACACAATGTATGGCTTACCTCGTTATAAATAATGCGATCTAAGTAGAGCGAAGGAAGAAGCCCATGAACCTTACTTTGGAAGCAGGGCGACAGACCGGAAATCCCATATTGTCTTAACTCCGTCCACATATAGGACTGAACGATCTGACGTATAGTTCGGTCATCCATTTCAGGCTTTTCGGGTACAAGCAAGGAGAAACGGTAAAACATCGAATTGCTCCGATAATAGAATCCGCTTCCAGGTGCAAGGAGGCAAGACATATCGCTGCTCAGAGGCAAGTGGAGCATAGATTTATTCTGATTCAGAATATCATACAGAAATGCTTGCAGGTAAAATGCAATCCCTTTTGCGTTTACGAGGAGCATTTTATTGTCAAGCTTTTTTGTCCATTGCCGAAACCACTGCTTCACAATATTTTTATCAAGCAAACGCAAAAAAGCGTATGCCACGCAAGCAATGAGTATGGTTACAAGGATATACCAGCTCATAGCGATTAAACCACCTGCGGTTGTGGTAAGGAGATCCTCTAACGGCGTGATCTCTGACGGGAATGCAATGCAAACAGCGATGAGCGCGACCACAGATGCAATGCCAAATGCAAACAATAAGTGATTAGAGTTGATCTTTTTCATAGTTTGTCCTCCATTTGTTATGTAAGATGTTAAGCAGTTGGTACCGCTGCTCCTATTATAAAACAAGGCTTTTTCCAAAAATGAGAAAAATGCTATTTAACCCTTGCCTTTTTGAATTTTTCTTGGTAGAATAAAAGTGCCACATAAATTCCATACTAAGTCACACAAGTGTGCATTTTTTACTTTGGTAAAAATGCAGGCTCTTTTCGCACATCTTGTGTGATACGGAATTTGTGTGGCAACAAGTCAGGGCCATGCGTTTTTCGGTGCGTGGCTTCGGCTGCGCACTTTTTATTTTTGGAGGTATATAGACATGAAAGCAATGAAAACAAGCATTGGTCTCGCTCTCTCCCTGCTGCTTCTTTTCTCCTGCGTGTTGTTTCCTGTATCTGCTGCGGAGCATCCTTTTACAGATGTTCCCGAAGGCTCTTGGTATAGCGGATATGTGCAGTATGTGTATGACAATGGCTTGATGAACGGCACATCCACTACGACATTCAGCCCGGAAACCACCATGGATCGTGCTATGCTGGTTACTGTCCTGTACCGCATGGACGGCAGTAAAAAAGCCGTCGGGGAAACACCCTTTACGGATGTTGCCACCAACGGCTACTACTATGATGCTTTAGTGTGGGCATATCAGAGCCACATTATCAACGGTACTTCCAATACCCAGTTTAGCCCTCATATTCCTATTAGTAGGGAAATGATGGTTACGATCTTCTACCGCTATGCTCAGTACATTGAGCGTGATGTGAGCAAGCTGGACAGCCTGAATGCATACACGGACACCGGTAGCATTTCCGGCTATGCCAAAACTCCTTTTATGTGGTCAGTTGCCAACGGCGTTATTTCCGGTACTTCCTCCACGGAGCTTTCTCCTGTGGGTACTGCTACCCGTGCCCAATGTGCTGCTGTTCTCCAACGCTTCATGGAATGGACGAAGATCGAGAACGAGCCCGAAACAGAGCCGGGAACTGAACCGGATCCCGAAGTACATACCCATACCTACACCTCCGAGGTAAAGGTAGAAGCTACCTGCACGGAAGTCGGTGAAGTCGTATACACCTGCAGTATTTGTGATGATGTGTATAGTGAAGTGATCCCGGCTAAGGGGCACAACTACAACGAGACCGTAACGAAGCCCACCTGTACGAGTGGTGGTTACACTACTTATAAGTGTAAGGTTTGCGGTCATTCCTATAAGGGCAAGGAAACTCCTGCTACAGGTCACGACTACAACGAAACCGTAACGAAGCCCACCTGTACGGAGCGTGGTTATACCACTTACAAGTGCAAGAACTGCAATCATACCTACACGGGTAATCAAACCAATGCCACAGGTCATAAGTGGGGCGAATGGGTAACTACTAAGGAACCCACCGAGACTACTACTGGTACTGCGGAGCGTAAGTGTGCTAATTGCGGTAAGGTCGAAACTAAGACCCTGGACAAGCTCCCTGAAAGCCACAAGCATTCCTACACGGGTAAGGTTACTACTGCAGCCACCTGTACTAAGGACGGCGTAAAGACTTACACCTGTTCCTGTGGTGATAGCTACACCGAAGTTATCAAGGCAACAGGTCATAAGTATTCCGTATCTTCTTCCAAGGCAGCAACCTGTACTGAGGACGGTTACAAGAACTACAAGTGCAGCAACTGTGGTGATACCTACACGGAAACCGTCAAGGCTACTGGTCACAACTACAAGCAGACCGACAGCAAGGCAGCAACCTGTACCACTGACGGCTATACGAAATACACCTGCTCTAAGTGCAACCACTCTTACTCCGACCCCATCAAGGCTACTGGTCACAACTACAAGCAGACCGACAGCAAGAACCCCACCTGCACCGCCGATGGCTATAAGTCCTATAAGTGCAACAACTGCGGTCATACCTACAAGGAAACCGTCAAAGCCACCGGTCACTCCTACAAGCTCACTGACAGCAAGGAAGCCACCTGCACCGTAGACGGCTACAAGAAGTACACCTGTTCCAAGTGCAGCCACAGCTACACCGAAACGGTAAAGGGCGAACACAATTGGAAGTACGAACACACCGACGAAGTCGGCCACTACGAATATTGGTATGTCTGCCATTGTGGTGGGTGGGAATTCAATGCAGCTAATGGTAATCCTGGGCCTTCCTTTGCCAACCATGCTCAGGCTTCTGGAGATGCCCGAAACCACTCTTATTACTTCGAAAACAGATGGGTAGTAGACCAGCCCGCTAAGGACCTTTGGAAGTGCAGCAACTGCGGTGCAACCTCTACCACGAAGCCCCAGAGCGTTGATTGCCTGCCTGTTGAAAGCGTATCCGTATTCGAAGGCAACGGCAAGAAGTACGCCAAGTAATCCCAAGCTGTCCTGCACAGCTTGCCCACAGTTTAGCTAAACCCCCATCACCATAACGGTTGGCAAGGAATATTCCGAAGCCTCCGTTATGGTGATAAGTTTATTTAGGAGGTTATATAAATGTTTAATAATTCTTACAACATGCCTAAGATGTTCACTCCTTCCGAACAAAGGGGTATGATCGAGGAGTGCCGTTTTATTCCCAATAAGGTTAGTTGGTCTCATGGTTTCGATTCCTACAGCTATTACGATAAGCACGGTCGGCTTCACTTGGTAAGCCCTATAAGACAGTACAATCCTCATGAGGGCGATTACTACACGGTGTTGGACGAGGTTGTGTTAGGGGAGAATGCAAGGGTAATGCCTCGTACCTATGGAAAGTATGCATCTTATAGGGGTTTTGCTATTGATTGTTCTATGATTAGTATGGTATAATTCGACTTAGATAACACATTACAATTATAGAGATAGAGGTGAGAGAATGGCACCAAAAGGCAAACTTAAAATTGAAAGAATTCAGAGTGGAAGAATTGATTACTATATACCACTGACATTTGAAACAGAACAAAGCTACGCTGAACTACGAGAAAAAGTAGCTGATTGTATCGATCAGGATATTGCAAATCATCTGTCCAGCATTGAGGCATCTGTTAGGGAGTCGCTTTCAAAGATTTCGGATAAGATACATATAAATCCGGCAAATAAAGAACCTTTCAAAAAGAAATTTAGGAAATTATTATGCAAGCAAGAGACAATAACTACAGCCAACAGTGGACAGGCTATTGGTAATATGACAGCTGAACTGCTACCTTCCAAAAAAGGCGGTCTAGCAGTCAAAGTCATTCCGGAAGAAACAGAAATATATTCCAATAGACGAGATGAATTATTGCATGAGCAAAAGCAATATGAGCAAGCATACGGCTTTGCTTTTACGAACGCTCAGGACAGATATGTTTTATTGCCGCTACGTTTGAAGTTAAACAACAATCAATATGTATGGCTCAATGCTATCCTTTGCATTTTCGAGAACATGATGGGCATATTAAAAATCGAATTACCATTGATCAATGTTTCAACGGAACCACTGATGACATATAATTATGATGCGTATATTGGAAGCATGAAGAATCAATGGGGTATGAATTTAGAGAATCAGGCTATAACAATTGAAAAAATATGTGTTGCATATCTTGAAAAAATAGCAAATAGTTGTAAAATCGCCATCCTTATTCATCCGGAAGGCATACTCCGTAATATCATACTTGTTCGCTACGATGGAATGCCGAAACAAATAGAAAATATACCAGATCAAACACAAGAAGATCTATACCAAATTATTGCCGCACCGGTAAGTAAAATAGATTGTACATCATATAAAAAGATTGCAAGAGAATACCTCGATAGCCAATCTTGGGAAAGACATAATTTGAAGTATATAACAAGCACAACCGGAGGTTGCCTATCAATAATTGATGAAGAACTTCTTAATTGGCAGCAAGACCGATGTAAAGCAGCTGGCATTGAAGACTCGGCACTAATGGATCATATGCTTATTCGTGACTTGTGCATTAACGTTGAGTTTGCTCTAGTCATACCTTTGCTCAAGCACCTAAATGTAACTTATACATATGCAAAAAAGAATACCAACCGAAAGGAGGTATATGGTGCTCAGATGAAATATAACATGAACGTGATGTTCATTTCCAAGCTGCAAGAGCACTGTTATGGTTCGGCGAGCGAACAAGAAATCGCATTCGAACGAATGATGCCATATTATCTAAAAGAAGATATAAAAGCTGCAAAAATGCAAGCCCTTGATAGAATTATTGCAGATAAAGAATCGCAAAGAAGCAATTCATTTCAAACATTTATGTCGGTTGCGGGATTTGTTGTAGCACTGTTATTTGGCTTACCTGCAATATACGAAACTCTTTCTATTATCAGGGAAATCTGTTGCTTCATCGAAAAGGATATTCCCTATTTAACAGCAGCGAATACAAGTTTTCTGATGTGGGTCATGCTAATGGTATTACTCATTGCCTATATGTGGAGAAAATACAGAAAAAAATAACTGCGATTTCTACCGACTTTCTATAGTAGATGGATCTAAAAGATATTCAAGGAATTATATGTACCTGCCATGCAGCGTTATAATGTAATTTGTTTCCCTTATTTTTTCCCTTACGGGAATGGTTAAGGGTGGTTATAGGTGGTTAATAAAGGGAATAAAAGTTCGGAATTTTCTGAATTTTTGTTATAAATGGTTAACAAAAGTTATGAAAATGAATACTTCCGAGCGGTTCAAGTCCTTGTGCCCCTGCCAGAAAAAAGCACTTCACTTTGTGAAGTGCTTTTTTCAGCGAAATCCACCCCTACGGGTGGGTGAAATATTGCTTCGCAATATGAAATTCCGCTAAGGCGGAATGAAATCGCTGCGGCGATGGGTGGATTTCATTTCACTTTCTGCGGTAGCAGAAAATTTCACGATGACCTTAGGTCATTATTTCACCATGAGCGTAAGCGAATGATTTCACTAAAACTACAAGAGTTCGATCTCATACGCAAAAATACCGAAAACAACTCTTTTCATGTCGTCCAAGCCAAAGACTTGTATTTCATCTGCAATATAGTCGCAGATTCACCATGGCAAAGCCATGATTTAAAGGTGCTAAGAGGAGCTGTCTCACTAAAAATGAGACAGCTCCTTTTGCAAATGGGGTGGAGCTTAGCCTAAAACATACTTCCTGGCAGAGTCTCCGTAGCGGAGCATTGCCTTGACCAATGCACTAAGGTAGGGATCTTCATCATTCCACTTTGCGGCAATATAGGACTCGATACTATAGGACATGGTGTTGCTGGCGGGAATATCCCCCTTATACATGGTGATGTAAATGGTATCACACATTTGAGAGGCGTATAGATCATCAAAAATCACAAACCAATGACCATTTTTCTGCAGGAAATCTTCTCCATCGATCCACCATTGAATTACCCAAGGACGATTGTGGTACAGTACGATAGGAATCTCTGTTTGGAATATTGCTCTTGTCAGAATGCCGTTTTGAATGGAAGCACTTGTAAGGAGCCAATTGTTTTGGGTAGCACCGTCTACGGTGATGCTCTTCGCTTCATTTTCGCCAATCTGCCAATGATAGAAGCTTGCAGGCTTCTGATTAAGAGACTCGGAACCTTCCGGGCCATCGGAGACGTCTACGGCAAACGCCGGAAAGACCATTATCGCTATAACCATTACCATTGTCAATAGAAGTGCCAATAACTGTTTCATAGGATACCTTCTTTCTTATAGTGCTTGGTCAAAAAGGGGGACGTAAATCGGGCGAAGGTATGATTTGCTAAGACTGTATTATAATACAAATAATACTTGATATCAACACTTATTTTTATGAAAGGAATTTCATGACCTCATCTATGATCTAAAGACATATCCTATCTTCCACAGACTGCATATTGACTTGCCTGCCACTCTGTGATACTATGATAATAGTAAAATTGCGAAAGGAGGGCGAGCTTATGTTCCGTATCCCTACGATTGTTACAAGGGCAACAAATCCCATCAACGGTTCCATGCGATGGGTAGATCCTCGGGGTGTTATTTACGACGGGGAATGGAGAGAAGGTGTGCCCCATGGGAATATGACCATTACCTGGCCGGACGGCACCCGTATGGTCACCCACTACCATTTCGGTACGATTCAGGGTTACACCGTTGTGGAAAAAGCTGACGGCTCCTACTTTGAGGCGGAATACAGCAACGGAGCAGCCAATGGTCGGGGACGTGCCCATTGGTCCGACGGCACTACTTATGAAGGTGGCTTTAAAGACGGCCTGCGGTCCGGAATGGGTACCATGTGTTTTCCGGATGGTTCTGTTTATAAGGGATACTGGTACAAGGATCTGCGTAGTGGGCAGGGAACCATAACCTGTCCCGATGGTTTTTCTTATCAAGGAATGTTCCGGGATGATAAGGAAAATGGACACGGTATCATCTCCTACAGTGACGGTCGGCACTATGAAGGCGAATTCCGTGACGGAGTAAAAAACGGTCAGGGTGTATTTAAATGGACGGACAAATCCTGCTATGAGGGCACTTTTGAAAACGATGTCCGTTCCGGTCATGGTGTTCATACCGAAGCTCAAGGAGAACGCTACGAAGGGCAGTGGAAAAAAGACTTGAGATGGGGCAAGGGCCACCAGCTATACCACAATTATGCCACCTATGAAGGCCAATGGCGGAAGGGCTTTGTTCATGGAAAGGGTGTGACCATCTGGCCTGACGGAAGCTCTTACCGGGGATATCGTTGTAAAGGTAAGTATACCGGCTGGGGTATATATACCGACAGCAAGGGCAAAGGCTACCGGGGGCTCTGGCTCAATGGTCGTTTGTTCTTTCGCCCCAAAGCCCCCAGCCCCGACAGTTGGTATCGTTTTACCGGTCAGAGAGCGGTGCAATATATCCAATTCCGTTACGAGGGCGGCTTCCGAGACGGTCTGTGGGAAGGATATGGTGTGGTAGATTGGAACGACGGTTGCCACTATGAAGGGGAATGGAAAAATGATAAGCGCCATGGCTACGGCATTATGATCAACGAAAAAGGTGTCCGTTACGAGGGTTATTGGCAACAGGGCAAACACCATGGCCACGGCAAGTATTTCGGTCCCGAACACGATTTTGAAGGGGAATTTGTAGAGGGAAAGCGACACGGTCATGGTATAACCCACTTTAAGAGCGGAAATGTTTATGATGGACCTTACGTAAACGACAAAAGGCACGGGAAGGCTGTCTATACTGCTGCCAACGGTGATCGGCTGATCTGTACCTTTCATAACGGTGTTCTCGAGGGGGAGGGAGAAAGGTATTATGCAGACGGCGGTATATACAAGGGACCCTTGGACGAAAAAGGCCGCCCCCACGGCATAGGAGTGTGGGAGCTCCCGGACGGCAGTCGCTACGAGGGAGAGCATCATGAGGGGGATCGCCACGGAAAGGGCGTATTGACCCTACCCGACGGCACACGGCAAGCAGGACGATTTGAAAAGGATAGCTATGTTTGCCCGGAGGAACAGCCCCTTCCCACATCGAAAACAGAGCCTGTATAAGGGGCTATGCTGATCTTTAATGCCAAATGCATTACCAAATTCCACTTTCAACTCGATCTAACAGATCGACAAATTGGGAATTTTCAGAGAACGATGAAAAAGGGACTGCTCTTGATGATGATCTTGAGACAGTCCCTTCTGGAATTTATACAGAAAATCCGTTCTTTTCTACTGGGGCAGGAGCCTTATGATATAGTCGTTGGGATCCAGCTTATACTCCTCGCAGGGTCTGGAGCCGTTAATGAGGCTGTCACGGAGCTGGATGAACTCCTCCTCGCTGACATTGCGGAAGCCCCAGGTGCCGTCGGGGTTGTAGAGGGTGTAATAGGGCATTTCTCCTACACTGCTCGGATCAAAGCTGTCGTGGAGGATGCCGTCCAGAATTTGGGCAATGCTTTCCTTTAACCGGTCTGCTTCCTCCTCCGGACTTTGGACCTTGCCTACCAGGATCACGTCGCCCCTTGCATCTCGGGCGGCTGACTCTGCGGCTTGACAGCTCAGTTCGCCGCAGGCCAGGACCATTTGGGTCCCGGAGCCATACCACTGCTCTATCCGCTGTTGATCCTCCAGGGGAGACAAGGTCTCGTGTCGGGGCTTTAGGGTGCTGCTGACTCGGACACGGATCTTCTCAACCTTTCCCAGCTCTGTGGCGGCTGCTTGGATGCCTTGGAGATATCCGCTGCCATACGCCAAATAGGGGTGCAGTTCTGCATCATAATAATAGCCCAATTGGGTATAGCCCTCCTTTACGGCAGTATAGCCTGCCAAATATCCTGCGATCTCCGGGCGGTAGTCGATGCAGATCACATTGTCGGGCAGGTCGTCCTGTTGCAGTGCCTCGGTGGAGATCCCCAGAGCAAGGAAGGTGGCTTGGGGGTGCCTCCTTGCGGAAGACAGGAGGGTTTGCCGTTCCTGCCGCCCATCCAGTAGGATCAGCTCACAGCCCTCTGACACAGCTTGGGAGATCTGATCGGCACGGCTTTCGGAAGCATCCATACTATAATAGGTATATTCCAGAGAACGGTCTCCGTAATAAGCAGACAGGGCTTCTCCAGCGGCCTGTTCATAGCTCTTACCGCCGTCGGCACTTTCGGAATAGAATAATCCGACCTGCAGGGTCCTTTGGGATCTTGCAAGGAAGAAGCCCACAGTCAGGATCAACAAGAAGCAAGCCGCCACAGACAGAAGGGGCTTCCATGAAAAGCTGTGCTTTTTGTCGCTTCTTGCAATCAGATCGTCGTCCAGCTCCGCCATGGCTCGGAGCAGATCCTCGGGTCTCATATCAGTCCCTCCTTTCTGAGAAATTCTTCCAGCCGCTTCCTGGTCCGATGGAGGGAAACGGCGGCGTGCTTTGGAGCCATACCTACGAAGGCCGCGGCGGCATCCAATGTGTCCATATAGAAGTACCGACGGAGGAACAGATCTCCGTCTCTCTTTTTTAAACCGCGGACAAAGGTGCTGATGGCTCTGCCCAGCTCACGGGCATCCATACGGTCCTCCACACTTTCGGAGGAAGGGAGGATCTCCGCCAGCTCCTCCAGTGCAAGGGGGACGGTGCCTCCTCCGCGGCTCTCGGCCGTTTCTCTACGGACTCTGTCCAGGGAAAGATTCCGTGTGATCTTAGCAAAGAAGGCTTTCAGCACCACCGGGCGCTGAGGGGGAATGGCATTCCACGCTCTGAGCCAGGTTTCGTTGACACATTCCTCTGCATCTTGGACGGAGGCTGTGATATTCCGGGCAATGGTGCCGCAATAGGCACCGTACTTCCTCTGGGACTCTGCAATAGCTGTCTCATCCCGTCGGAAATACAGGGCAATGATCTCTCTGTCATCCATATACTATGCACATTCACAGCTCGGGAGAGCCGCCTCTCCCGAGCTGTGCCTTTCTGATCCCCAATCATGGTGGCGGATATACTAATACCATTATATCTCTGTTTTGGAAAAAAGCAAGAGCTTTCCTCACCATAGAGTTATGGATCACTTGAAGTTTCCCAAATATTCTACGGTGGTATGTTTGGTAAAAGGCACCTGCTCGATGCTGTTGTCTACTGTAACCGCACCTGTGATAAGGGCATCCACAATGGCGGCATAGTCCTCTTTTGTAAAGCTGTCATTCCATTGTGTGCTGACTCCAAGACCAACGTGGTTCTTCTCCAACTCTGTACCGCTGACCAGACCCAGGGCAGGAAAGGTTCCACCGAGACTATCCCAGTCCCCCTCTAAGATCAGCTTGGACAGCACCCAGGAGACGGTGGCGGATAAGTTCTTCGTTGCAGAGGTCAGGGCGGTTCCTTCTCCATACATATCGTCTATTGTGTTTTTCCTGTCTACGTCATCGACGATGATCTTCAGATCATAGGCTCTGTCCCTTTGCTCCATACAGGTGTACAGGGGTCCACCGCAGAAAAAGACAGCATCCATTCCTTCTGTGAACCATTGATCTACATGATTCTGGGTGGCGTGTATCCCCGCATCACAGAAGCAATATTGGCCATAGCCGTGTTTGATAGAGACTTCTGTCTCTGTCTGGCCTGCGGCATAGTCTGCCCCTTGGATAAACCCGTAGCCATATCGCATAACGGCCGGGACAGACATACTTCCCACAAAGGCCAGATCGCTGCACCCCATTTTCACAGTAGCATAGCCTGCCAGGAAGCCTGCGATCTCCTCTTTATAAGAGACTGCGAGGACATTCTTAGTGCAACGATAACCCTCTCCTATATCTGCCGCCGTCACATCCAATGCGATGTAGTATACCTCCGGGTGCTGCTCTGCGGTTTCGGCAATGGCAGACCCAAAGATATAGCCCGGGAGCAGCAGAATGTTGGCACCCTCTCGGATAGCCTGTTCTATAGCAACGATCCGAGCCTCCAAAGAATCCTCTGTGGGCTTATAATAGGCGTAGGGGATCCCGTATTCCTCACACCAATCCCGTCCGGATTCGTATGTGACCCGGTTGTAGTCTTCCTCGGTAACATCCCCGTAATCCGAGACCATGGCTACCTGATATCGGACATCCAATGGTGACGCCTCTGTAGATTCAGAGGGGGGCTGTGATGCAGTAGGGTCATCACTTTTGCAACCACTGAGACAGCATAGCAGCAGACTCAGGGTTAAGATCCATAACAGCGTCTTTTTCATCTTGCGGTCCTCCTTTTCGTGGAGGGTAGGAAAACCCTCTCTGCCCTAACAGACGGAACAGAGAGGGAGAGATTACAAGAGAAATCAAATTATTTTCCCAATTGCCGATTTTTTTGAAAGGCGGCAAGGACGGCCTTCTGTGCGGCGTTCCGCAGACCGTGCTCCTCTAAGGCACAGACTCCTGCGATGGTGCTTCCTCCGGGGGAGCAGACCTTGTCCTTCAGAGCGGCAGGGTGCTCCCCTGTTTGGAGGACCATTTCTGCAGCCCCTGCCATGGTCTGTGCCGCCAGTGCCAGGGAAACGTCCCGAGGCAAGCCGCATGCCACCCCTGCATCAGCCAGGGCTTCTGCAAAAATACAGGCAAAGGCAGGTCCGCAGCCGCTGACAGAGGAGGCCGCATCCATCAGCTCGTCTGCCAGGGGGAAGAGGAGGCCTGCACTGCGTAGGACTGTCTCCAGATCGGAAGCATCCTCCTCGTTGGCATAGGAACCCGGGGCGTAGGGAATACAGCCCTTACCTACGAGAGAGGGGGTGTTGGGCATGATCCGTATCACGGGACAGGCGAAGCCTGCAAACTCCTCGATTTGAGCAACAGACAACCCTGCTGCCATAGATACCAGCACGAAGGAATCCGTCCGGGCAGACAGAATAGGGGAGAGCTGTTGTAAAAGCTCCTTCATTTGGTGGGGCTTGACCCCCAGGAAGATCATAGTAGCTTCTTCCGCAATACGACGGTTATCTGCAGCAATGCAGTCATTGGCACGGGCAAAGGCCTCTGCCCGTTCTCCCGTCCGACTGCTCACCAGGATGGGAACACCGGGAACACTCCTCCCGGCACACAGAGCCAATACACTGCCCATATTTCCAATGCCGATAAAGCCTAATTTCATCATCTCCGAGACCTCCTTATAAACCATAAAGAAATTATAACGGATAAATTGGAGAATTGCAACTGAAAGCCGGAAAAAAGTTATCCGATGGAAGGGCCATATATACATTATGCTGAGATATGCCTCTGGGGAGAGGTGAAATTTGCACAAAACCACCATAAAAACAAGAAAGCCCTTTCATTTGTGAAAAGAAAAAATAATTTCTCTGTTTCACACAAAAATTTTTCAAAAAAATTGTGAATTTCAGCGAAAAAAAGCTTGACAAAATAGGGTATATGGAGTACAATATGGGGGCGTGAGTTCGGCGTACGAGCTTTACGCACTGCGATGATGCAGGAGATTGCGTCTTAAGTGGCGGTAACTTCTGCGGAGTATGTCCGGTCATCGGGCGGCTGAGGTAAATATGTGCGTGGCGTATATCGCCGCAGACATGAACTCGGTCGGCACAAGTCGGCCTTTTTTCATGCCGGAGGAGTGATACGCACGGATAAGCGTACAGAAATTGCCTCGACCGTACCCAGAAACCAAAGAAACTGAGTACGTTAAAATTAGGAGGAAACAAACAATGACCAACAACATGATCAGAATTCGCCTCAAGGCTTATGATCACCAGATCATCGATGCAACCGCAGAGAAGATCGTCGAATCCGCAAAGAGAAACGGCTCCACCGTTTCCGGCCCCATTCCCCTTCCCACCAAGAAGGAGATCATCACCATCCTGCGTGCTGTTCACAAGTACAAGGACTCCCGTGAGCAGTTCGAGCGCCGCACCCACAAGAGACTGATCGATATTCTCAACCCCACCCCCAAGACCATCGAGGCTCTCCAGACTCTGGACCTCCCCGCAGGTGTTGAGATTGAGATAAAGCTGTAATATACATTATATATATTACAACGACCCCAGCAGTCCCCTGATCGCTGCCGAGCGATCCCGGGTCATGTTGGCAAACCAATGGCTGCCCAATGGCTAAGTTTGTCAACCAATAACCTAAAAAAGGAGTAAACAAAATGCAGAAAGCAATCATCGGCAAGAAGGTGGGCATGACCCAGATCTTCGAAGAGAACGGTCGCGTGATCCCTGTTACTGTTATTGAAGCAGGTCCTTGCGTCGTCGCTCAGAAGAAGACCATCGAGAAGGATGGCTACAACTCCGTACAGCTTGCATTCGGCGACGTCGCTGAGAGAAAGCTGTCCAAGCCTGAGCTGGGCCACCTGAAGAAGGCAGGCGTATCTGCCAAGAGACACCTCAAGGAATTCAAGCTTGACAATGCTTCCGAGCTGGAAGTCGGTGCTGAGATCAAGGCCGGCGTTTTCGCAGCAGGAGACCACATCGACGTCACCGGCACCTCCAAGGGCCATGGCTTCGAAGGTTCCGTCAAGCGCCATGGTACCCATGTTCAGAAGAACAGCCACGGCGGCGGCCCCGTTCACCGTCACTCCGGCTCTATGGGCGCTTGCTCCACTCCCTCCCGTATCTTCAAGGGCAAGAACATGCCCGGTCATATGGGTGCAGAGCAGGTCACCATTCAGAACCTCGACGTAGTTAAGGTTGACGAAGAGCTGAACATGATCGTTGTTCGCGGCGCAATCCCCGGCCCCAAGGGCGGCCTCGTATATCTGAAGAGCACTGTCAAGACCATTAAGGTCGCTAAGGGCGATGCAGGCATCAGCAAGAACCCGCAGAAGGCTTCCGGACGTAATCCCCAGAAGGCCTCTGCAAGAAGCTAAGGAAAGGAGAACTAATCTAAATGCTTAAGAATGTTTATGACATGACCGGCAAGCAGGTAGGCGAAGTTGAGCTTTCCGAGGCCATTTTCGGCATTGAGCCCAATCAGGCCGTCGTTCATGATGTTGTCAAGAATCACCTGGCAAATTGCCGTCAGGGCACACAGTCCGCTTTGACCCGTGCAGAGGTCTCCGGCGGTGGCAAGAAGCCTTGGCGTCAGAAGGGTACCGGCCACGCCCGTCAGGGCAGCACCCGTGCTCCCCAGTGGACCCACGGCGGTATCGTTTTCGCTCCCAAGCCCAGAGATTACAGCTACACCCTCAACAAGAAGGTTCGTAGACTGGCTCTCAAGTCCGTCCTCTCCGCTAAGGCTCAGGCCGACGCTATCGTTGTGATCGACGAGATCAAGATGGACGAGATCAAGACCAAGAAGTTCGCCGGCTTCCTGAGCGCTGTCAACGCTGACTGCAAGGCTCTGGTCGTCACTGCAGAGGCTAACGAGAACGTCGTTCTCTCCGCCCGCAACATCCCCGGCGTACAGACCACTTTCGCAAACCTGATCAATGTGTACGACATCCTCAACGCTAAGAAGCTCGTCCTTGATAAGGCTGCACTCGCTAAGATTCAGGAGGTGTTCGCATGAAGTCCGCATACGATATCATCATCCGTCCGGTCATCACCGAACAGTCCATGGAAGCTGTCGAAATGAAGAAGTACGTCTTCATCGTCGCTAAGGACGCTAACAAGACTGAGATCAAGAAGGCTGTTTCCGAGATCTTCGGCGTAAAGGTTGACAAGGTCACCACCATCAACATGGATGGCAAGGCTCGCCGCCAGGGCAGATACCCCGCCGGCCGCACTGCTTCCTTCAAGAAGGCTGTCGTTAGACTGACTGCCGATTCCAAGACCATCGAGTTCTTCGAGGGTATGGTCTGATCCATTATCTCAAAAAGGAGTGTAACGCAATATGGCTATTAAAACTTATAAGCCTTATACCCCCGCTCGCCGCGGCATGACTGTGTCCGCGTTCGAGGGTATTGATAAGAAGGCAAAGCCCGAGCGTAGCCTGGTTGAGACCCTGAAGAAGCATTCCGGTCGCAACAGCTACGGCAAGATCACCGTCCGTCATCGTGGCGGCGGTAACAAGCGTAAGTACCGCATCATCGACTTCAAGCGCAACAAGCTGGATATGCCCGCAATCGTTGAGCGCCTGGAGTACGATCCCAACCGCAGTGCCTTCATCGCTCTGGTGAAGTACGAAGACGGCGAGCTCCGCTACATCCTGGCTCCCGTTGGCCTCAAGGTTGGCGATACCGTCATTTCCTCCGCAGAAGCCGACATCAAGCCCGGCAACTGCCTCCCCATCGCAAACATTCCCGTTGGTACCGTGATCCACAACATCCAGCTGCAGCCCGGCTACGGTGCACAGCTTGTCCGCTCCGCAGGCGTAGCAGCTCAGCTGCTGGCTAAGGAAGAGGAGCTTGCTCAGGTCCGTCTGCCCTCCGGCGAAATGCGCTATGTCCGCATGAACTGCAAGGCTTGCATCGGCCAGGTAGGCAACATTGATCATGGCAACATCCACATCGGTAAGGCCGGCCGTACCCGTCACATGGGTATCCGTCCTACCGTCCGCGGCTCCGTAATGAACCCCTGCGACCACCCCCACGGCGGTGGCGAAGGCCGTGCACCTATCGGCCGTACCGGTCCTGTTACTCCTTGGGGCAAGCCTGCTCTGGGTTACAAGACCCGTAAGACCAAGAACCGCACCGATAAGTTCATTATCAAGCGTCGCAACAGCAAGTAAGGAGGAAATGAAGAATGAGCAGAAGCATTAAGAAAGGCCCGTTTGTTGCTCCCGAGCTCTACAAGCGCATCGAAGAGCTCAACAAGAACGGCGACAAGAAAGTGCTGAAGACCTGGTCCAGATCTTCCACCATTTTCCCCTCCTTCGTAGGTCACACTATCGCAGTCCATGACGGCCGTAAGCACGTTCCCGTCTATGTGACTGAGGACATGGTTGGTCATAAGCTGGGTGAGTTCGTTCCCACCAGAACGTTCCGCGGTCACTCCGGCTCCAAGACCTCCAATTCTAAGTAAGGGGGAAGAAACATGGAAGCAAAAGCACATCTGAAATACCTGCGTATTTCTCCGCGCAAGGTCACCATCCTCTGCGACCTCATCCGTGGCAAGGACGTTAAGACCGCTTGCGCTTATATCATGAGCACCCCCAAGGCAGCTTCCGAGCCCATGCTCAAGCTCCTCAAGAGTGCGATTGCAAATGCCGAGAACAACCATGAGATGGATGTTGAGAAGCTCTACGTTTCCACCGCCATCGCCAATCCCGGCCCCGTCCTCAAGCGCGGCAGACCCCGTGCAAAGGGCAGATACAACCGCATTCTTAAGAGAACCACCCACCTCACCATCGGTGTGAGCGAGAAGGCATAAGGAGGTTACCACATGGGACAGAAAGTTAATCCTCATGGTCTGCGCGTTGGCGTGATCAAGGACTGGGATTCTCGTTGGTACGCTCGCAACGAAAAGGTCGGCGACCTGCTCGTTGAGGACTACAACATCCGTAAGGACCTGAAGACCCGCCTGTATTCTGCCGGCATCGCAAAGATCGAGATCGAGCGTACCAATGCTCGCGTAAAGGTCAATCTCCATTGCTCCCGTCCCGGTGTTGTCATCGGCAAGGGCGGCCAGGAGATCGAGAAGCTCCGCCTGGAGCTGGAGAAGAAGCTGGGTAAGGCTGTTTCTCTGAACATTATCGAAGTCCGTAGCCCGGACCTCAACGCTCAGCTGGTTGCTGAGAACATCGCTGCTCAGCTTGAGAAGCGTATCTCCTTCCGTCGTGCAATGAAGCAGGCTATGCAGCGTGCAACCCGCCTGGGTGCCAAGGGCATCAAGTGCGCATGCTCCGGCCGCCTCGGCGGTGCTGAGATCGCTCGCGGTGGGTCCTACCACGAGGGTACCATCCCCCTGCAGACTCTCCGTGCTGACATCGAGTACGGCTTCGCAGAAGCCAACACCACTTATGGTAAGATCGGCTGCAAGGTATGGATCTACAAGGGTGAGGTTCTGAACTCCACTCTCCGCCAGGCAGCGCCTGAGGCTCCTCGCCGTGATCGCCGCAACAATGACCGTCGTCGTGACGACCGTCGTGGCGGTGAGCGTCGTGAGGGTGGCCGCAGACCTTTCAACGGCGAGCGTCGTCGTGACGATCGCAGGGAAGGAGGCAACCGCTAATGTTAATGCCCAAGAGAACGAAGTTCCGTCGAGTACAGCGCGGCCGCATGAAGGGCGCAGCCTCCCGCGGAAATAAGGTGGCCTATGGCCAGTTCGGTATCCAGGCTGTAGAACCCGGCTGGATCACCGGTAACCAGATCGAAGCAGCTCGTATTGCTATGACTCGTTACACCAAGCGTAGCGGTCAGGTCTGGATCAAGATCTTCCCCGACAAGCCCGTTTCCAAGAAGGCTCTCGGCGTCCGTATGGGCTCCGGTAAGGGAGCTCCCGAATACTGGGTAGCAGTTGTTAAGGCACAGAAGGTCATGTTCGAAATTGGCGGCGTATCCGAAGAGGATGCACGTGAGGCTCTCCGTCTCGCACAGCACAAGCTGCCCATTAAGACCAAGATCATCGCCCGGGAAGAAGCAGTATCCGAGAATGGTGGTGAATAATGATGAAGGTTAAAGAACTGAGAGCCATGGACGTGGCCGCACTGGAAGCAAAGGTTTCCGAACTGAAGAAGGACCTGTTTTTCCTGCGTATGCAGCATGCTACCAACCAGCTCGACAACCCCAGCAAGATCGCTGGCGTCAAGAAGGAAATTGCCCGCATCAAGACTATTATTCGTGAGAAAGAGACCGCAATCTGAGGAGGTAACGGAAAATGAGTGAAAATACCAGAGCTTTCCGCAAAACCAGAGTTGGTCAGGTCGTTTCCGACAAGATGGACAAGACCATCGTGGTTGCTGTTGAGGATAGCGTGCAGCACAAGCTGTATAAGAAGATCGTTAAGAGAACCTACAAGCTGAAGGCACACGACGAGAACAACGAGTGTGGCATCGGCGATACCGTTAAGGTAATGGAGACCAGACCGCTGTCCAAGGATAAGAGATGGAGACTGGTTGAGATCATCGAGAAGGCAAAATAAATTGCTGCTTTATTTCAACCGAAAGGAGAATAATCATGATTCAGCAGGAAAGTAGACTGAAGGTGGCTGACAACACCGGCGCAAAAGAGC
>JAZNYV010000081.1:0-3352 GCA_045594585.1 Faecousia sp.
ACCTGGCGCATACGCAGGCCGTGATCCAGCTCCTGCTTGCGGATGCGGAGGCTCTTGGGAGTGACCTCTAAGAGCTCGTCATCTGCCAGGAACTCCAGACACTGCTCCAGGGAGAAGATCCTGGGTGAGGTAAGGCGGAGGGCCTCGTCGGAGCCGGAGGCACGCATATTGGTGAGCTGCTTCTTCTTGCAGACGTTGACGGTCATATCCTCGTTGCGGGAGCAGATGCCTACTACCATACCTGCATATACGTCGGTGCCTGCAACACAGGGGACGGTTCTGCGTGCTGAGTCAAATTCTGAACTTTTGCTATCTCAGCACACAGAAATATTCGTTATTTCCGAAGAAAGCGAAACTATTTCTTGCAACACAGGGAACCGTCCCCCTGTGTTAGGGAAAACACTACAATATTGCACTGACCCACGCAATTAAGAAGCTTGTCCGTCTTATTTTCGCCCTGGAGAAAACGGGACAGGCTTACCGATGCATGGCTTAAAACCCTTTTGAGCCTGAGCTCACCAAATCGTACAAGCCAGCCGGCGTAGCGAACCCTTGACAAGCAGAAGCAGACAAATGCTATACTGGAAATTCGAGGGCTAACTGGGCTTGCTTTGCTGTACCCTTCCTCGCCCTCGCTGCCTCGCTACCAGCATTTGTCTGTTGCTTGTCAACGGGCGGCGGTCAAACTTTGAAAAACCTTAAATCTTGTCAACTTCGGGCTTGACTTTTAATAGTAAGTCTGTGTTATCTTAATCCTCTCTTACCCAAGTGTAAATATCGTCTATTTCCCGAAACTGTTTAATGCCCTTAATTTGCGTTTGCCACGCCGAATCTTTTAGCCGAATTTTTACTGCACATGTCAGGTTCAACAAAAAAAACGTACGCCCGTGCCACCAGTTACCTTCTTCAGGGAAAGGTGGATCACAAGTCAATTTCTCTACAACAAGAGAGTGCCTGTGAGTTTTTTTATGTATTGCGGTATAATCGTCGAAAAGAATCAGCCGCTTTACAGAACTCCAAGGGATATTCCGAATTCGTATTCCCAGTATGTATACTTTGATACCTTCTTTCGAAAAGACATAAAATCTCCCTTCATACAAAAGCATTAATATTGCAATAACAATTACATCTTCCAAAGACCAAACAGTGACACGAGAAGGTGGCGGTAAAAACGATTCGACAAGAACAAGCAACAGGCAAACAATGATTGCAGCATAGCAAGGATGGATAACAAATTTTCTCTTATCAAGCATAAGCAAATTCCTCCAGTCAGTAGTAGATAACGTAAGATACAACATCATTACATTTGGTTACATTCATAACGAGTGCATTACGTTTATTCCAGTCAGTTATAATGAAGCCGCGTCTTTCTCCCAAC
The DNA here is from genome assembly GCA_045594585.1 of Faecousia sp. Classification (GTDB taxonomy): domain Bacteria; phylum Bacillota; class Clostridia; order Oscillospirales; family Oscillospiraceae; genus JAZOXB01. The sequence continues at coordinate 1,379 of JAZNYV010000081.1, forward strand.
CATAAGGAATACCTTGCTCGTTTATATTCACCGGTTCCTGAATCTTCAATTACTGTGCAAATTATCTCAGATATTAGATCCGCAGCTGTCCCAAACACATAATTAAAGAAGTTGTTTGCCACTTCATCTCCAACGTCAATTCCAACCTGTGCCAAAGCATACGCTATAGCTCCTGCTAGGAGAGCCATATCCCAATCCACTCCATTTTTAACGCAATCTCTGACAACTCTAAAAGAATTATAGATATCAATCGCGACACCCATCTGAGGGACAAGATTTGAAGCAAAACTAAAAGCGGTCCCTTCTGCAAAAGCTTTCAATATATCCGTTTTGCTTCCACCTGCTACTGCCACACATAAAGCACTTATTGCACCGTCAGCAAGACTCCTTATTGCAGTCGAGATCACGCAGATAGCTATAAAACCGGTGCTATCAATATTTTTTACAGGATTATTTCTGCAATAGGAAAATAAATTACACAGCCCAATTTCTTTACCAAATAGAGCAAGCAATTCGCAAGTATCTGCATTAATAAACCTATGATTTACCGGATCATAGTATCTGCTTTGGAGATAGTAGAAGCCCGTCTCGGTGTCGTAGTAGTAGCCTCTGTAGCGGAGGGGGTTGCGGATCATGAGGCTTGCCGGATTTGTAATCGTGGGTCCGGGATTACCGTCGGAAGTGTCGGGGCCGACTATTGAGAGAATGTTACCCCAAGCATCGTAGGTGTAATGACCCATCCAGTGGACTTCCTGCTTTTGGGTATCCGTATTCTTCCTCGTGAAGAAGATGCCCTCCACATCGCCTTGGGCGTTAATGGCATAGTAGTATTGAGAGAAGGTGGTGCCACCGTCGTAGGAGTACCGGAGACTGAAGGGCTTGCCCTGATCGTCATAGGAGAAGATCATGATAACGGTGGTGTTCCCATAGGGGAAGCTTTCCTGCACTACCCTGCCGTTCTGGGTAATGTAGCTGTGTACAACACCGTCTACTACCTTCTCCGTCCGGATGCCATCTAACACAGGGGACGGTTCTGCGTGTTGAAGTTATTTGAAACTATTTGTTGCCTCAACACACAGAAATGTATGCTTTTTTAAAGAAAATCAGAACTTTTTCTCATAACACAGAGAACCGTCCCCTGTGTTACGGTACTTGTGCAGCTATCTGCATTAATCCACCGACCGAGCTCAGGATCGTAATAACGGCTGGATACATAATAGAATCCCGTCTCGGAATCGTAGTAATAGCCTCTATAGCGAAGGGGATTCAGCACAGCCATTTCACCGGTTGCGGAGAGGATCTCGCCCCAGGCATTGTAGGTGTAATTGGCCACAGTTTGGGCTTCGAAAATTCCGTTGCTTGACGAAAGGATCTCCACCAATTTGACAACATCACCTTGTAGGTTCAGGATGTAGTGGAAGGTTCTGGGGGTTGCCGTGGGGGTGCTGTAGTATTTCAGAGCATAGGGCCGGTCGTTGTTGTCGTAGATGAAGTCTAAAATCTTTGCGGTGGAGCCTGTTCCAATGGTTTCCCGAACCACCTTACTATTTTGGGTAACATAGGTATGGAGTACACCTTCTATATCCTTGCTCGTCCGAATCCCGTCACTGTCGTACTCATAGTACACCCGTCTTTGGTCATCGTCCCAAATCTCCAAATAGGTTAGCTGTCTTCCGTTGCTCCACTCCATATAATATTGGATATCATATCCATATACAGGAGATACCTCCCCACGGGTGTAACGAACGGGATTTCCGCTGACTGCTGTTCCTCTTACGCCGTAGATATTGCTATAGGTCTGCCCTTCGTAAGCGATTTCCTTTCCGTTTACAGCCGTAAGCATATCTTGCCATGCAAGGTCGCCGTAGGAGTAATTCTTCGTCCGGGTGCCGTTTTCGGAAACGGTCAGGATATTACCGGCAGTATCATAGGTATATTCGATAATAATATCGTCACTATCTCCGCTGCCGTTGT
>JAZNYV010000082.1:0-7480 GCA_045594585.1 Faecousia sp.
TCATGACAAAGTAGAAACTACAGGCTCCCGTGCCGCATGGAAAGAGGTCTTGTCTATCTATGCAGTCAGTGTGACCACAGATGAGGAAGATCCTCAAGAAGTCGCCTCCATGACCGATGCAAAGAAAACCCTGCTAACGGACATCTTTTGGAATATGCACACAATCAACTACAGTACCCAGCTTCGCACAGAAACGGAGTTCACGGAGGGAGTAGACGAAAACGGAGAACTGACCACCGTGGAGAACGAAGTGGAACGGAACTATCTGCTCATTCAGGTATCTCACAAAACCGCTGCCGAAATGGCAGATCACTACGGTTTCACAGATGACCAAAAGGAGCAGGTCAACGAACTGCTCCTTCCGGAAAATCAGACTATGTGGAATGATGTGCTCTACGGATTAGGCGGTCAGGGTGATCTCGTCGCAGTTGCCCTCTCACAAGTGGGCAATGTAGGCGGTGAAACCTATTGGCGATGGTATGGTTTTGACGAGCGAGTGGACTGGTGCGCAATCTTTGTCAGTTGGTGTGCCAATGAATGCGGATACCTTGAAAGCGGTGTCCTTCCCAGCTTTGCAGTCTGCTACGCAGGTGAGGACTGGTTCAAAGCCCGTGAACAATGGCAGGATAACACCTACACCCCGAACCCCGGCGACATTATTTTCTTCGATTGGGACTACCCAGACGAAGGTGGCCAAGACGGTATCCCCAACCATGTAGGCATCGTCGAAAAGGTGGAAGACGGCACCGTCTACACCATAGAAGGCAACTCCGGCGACTCCTGCCGCCAAAAATCCTACCCCGTAGGCTACTACGAAATCTATGGGTACGGGATTTGCTGCCCGTAATAAAATTAGTTGCTTGCGGAACAATCCTTTTGAATTATTCCGCAAGCAATTTTCTGGCCCGCATTCCCACCGGGCTGGGATTGGAAGTCATCAGGGTCACTGTGAATAACCACGGTTCGCCCAAGAACCTCCTTCACGGTAAAACGATCTGTTTTAAATGACAGATATGCATTGCCTTGACACATCAACAACAGCGCAAGATCGCCGGCATGTTTTGGGTGTGGCAGTCCATTGGGAGAGTAGTGACTTCCTGTTTCGGAAAACTCGCTACCTGAACAAGAACTACCTTCATGGATGTGGAATCCAAAGAACCCTGTCTCACTATCTTGTGGCAAGCCAGAAACCCTCGCCACAATCAAAACCCACCCTTTTTCCTGATAGAACTGAACGCATCCGGACAACTGCGGTGCTCCCGATCCGCCCCGAACCTGTGCTACCGCATCCGGCTTTTTAACACATCGATTCATAGAATCACCTCATTTCAGCCTATGCCAGAAAGCATATTTTGACACTATGATTCTTATTCTTTTATATGTGTACTTCAGTGTAGAAGGGGCATAATTGTCGGTTTCAATTTGTCGCCGGATAATGTTTTCGGGTTGGTGCTAATAGACGAGAACATCTCCTTCCAGAGTTTTTGGTGCTGTCTACCTATGAATGTTAATTAAGTACGACTTCCTCTACCAGTTTGACATTTCCGTCAATCAGTTCAATACATCTTAATCGACACAACTCATCAATAACTTTAGAGGTGGATGCAGTCTGCTGAAGAATTACTTCTTCGGGCACAGAACTGTGAAAAGCCTTTAATTGATAGCAGGTGAGCAATACTTTTGCCTGTTCCTCTGACAGTTCGATGCTGGATTCGTCAAGCAAGCTAATCACGATCTTAACCAACTGCATAATTGTAGGAATCGTTTCGCCCGGCGTAAATAATGTAATACCTGTTTCAATAATCGCAGATAAAGATGCCGCCAAGCGGAATCGCAAATTGTAAGGTTTTGTGCTTACTAATTTTCCACTGGTTTTACCGGAGGTGTGAATAAATTCATGCGCTGCACCATTTTCATCCAAAACCTCATAATTAACAGCAATGTTATACAGACCAATCATTTTTTTAGGGTCTATATTCTTACTTATGGCATAGAGTTTCAACTGCTCCTGCATATGCATATCGTACTGCAAAGCTTGTTCGTAACCTGATATATTTTTCATATTTCGATATCCCTCCTGAATGACTTTTGAGAGCTTCCCGTTTTTTACTTTGTACACCAGTTCTTCTCTGAATAAATCGGAGACGGCCCAATAATTCTTTAAAACATCATCGCCTTCGGCAAGGTCAATGTCAGCCTCCCACTCTCTGCTTAAGGCAAGAAGGTTTTCTATGCGGGAACTGAATGGTAAGTGTTCCTTAATTTCATTTTTTTCACCATACACCCAATTTCCCATGAAATACAAATCCTCATAAAACAGAAAGAGAATCATCGGGGCGGCATAAAGATAAGAATGAAATACAGAAGCAAAGGGAGAGTCTATTTTACCATTTATTCCTTCTATCATGTGGAGAAAAACTTTATATCCGTACTCATCGGCAAGGTTTTCTTCGGCAGAATCATCCATTGGTATATCCCGTTTATCTGTGATTTCATCAATGTAGATATGTGCCAATTCATGGCACATAATAAATGCCAAAGCACACCAATAGAGATCGGCAATTAATACATATGCTTTATCATCACCCTTAGTCTTCAACAGTTCAAGAAGTTCGCATGCACTGTTGTCCGAGCCTAAATAGCCTTGTCTGAAATGGGGGTCAAGAGTTTTAAGAGCATATTTAAAGCAGAAAGGAAACACCTCAGAGCCATATCTTGCCCATAAGTTATAATTTGCTATATAATCGAACAGAGCATCAACAATCAATTTGTCGATATATACAGTATTGCCGACAGTAAAAGCTCGGGAGGCCTGATCGTGTTTAACCGCCAGATTTCCTTCATCCCCAGCTATATATTGTGATACAAGAGTTGCTTCCAATTGACAACCAAATTTACTTTCAAATCCTTGCTTTACATACTCAAAAAGGGTGAAAAAATTTGCATTTCCACTATCCGTACAAAGCCCCTCTTTTTCAAGCATTTCAATCCAAAGTTGGGCTGATTTGCTGTTTTCATTCTGACTAAAGAGGGGCGTTTCATAGCTTCCATCCGTTGGAATGAATACATTCCGACCTGAAGAGATAAGTTGCTTCATCTCAATCACCTCCACAATCCTTTTGTAACAATATATCATTTCCTGATAAATATTTCAAGCGTAAGTTCCTGAACTTTGAAACGCGGTGATATATCCTTATAGGGGAATTGGTAGGATAAGAATTCCATTAAAAACACTCGTCCAAGTGGGAACTCAACCTGCTTGGACGAGCAAATATTCTTATGTATTTGAGACGGCAGAAGGTAGATGTCTTGGTACAATAAGGTGCATATAGCTAACTGCCAGCCCTTAGCAGTTTCTATGGACTATCGTTCAATCTAACACCGATATCGTCAAGGTGGACATATAGGTTGTATAAGTACACTCCATAATCGGTGTAGGCCAATACCAATAGGAATCGCGGCACATGTCATAATTAGGAAACCAGACACATTTTGATTTGGCTTCAAATTGCATTGTGCTTTCGGAAAGGTGTTTATTGCTAAAGAAACAGGTAAAGTCAACACAGTCTACAATTACCCCGTTATCATTTTTTACTTCTCCTTTCGCATTGTTAGATGTACGATTGTGTGGATGCTCCTTGTGCATTGGTATATCTTCAAGTTTTCCAACACCAGTATCTATACCCCGGCACCAATGGTAATATACATAGCCTATTTTGTTTTCTGCCCCATATTCAATGGTTGTTTCAGAAATGTTAGCTGCTATCATAGCATCATTCCGAGAAGCATATATTCTTTGATCATCACATAAATCCTTATAATCTTCATGTGAAGTATCAATTCCCTCTGGTAAATGGTAAAAATATTTCAAAGAACCGGAGCCCGATTCTTCTAACGAAGCATCAACAGACACCATTATATCGTCAGAGTAATACATGCCATTATATAATACTTCTGCTGTAATTATGGTTGATCCCTCACCACATGCTACAACTTTTGCTTTCGAGCTATCCAACGTGGTGATTGTAGCAACACTTATGTCGTTAGAAGTCCACACCACATTCTGCCCAACCAATCGCCCGTCTGCAACTAAGGTTACTGTATTATTATCGCTTTGGTATACAGAAATAATTACTTCGGGTTCAATTTCAGGTTGTGTTGTTTCGGTGGAAGTGTAATTCTGCACGTCAGGTTCGATTTCCGGTTGCACCACTTCGATGGTAGAATCCTGTTCGACTTCAGCTTCCTTGTTTTCGGTACTTTCTGTAGTAATACCTTCACTTGACTGTGTGGCTGTCTGGATGTTGTTAGCTCCACCTGATCGGAATTGCGAAGGCAGAAAAGCAACAACGACTATAATCGAAATAAAAAGAAGGATGGAAATAAAAATGGTGTTTTTAGGTTTGCGAAAATATAAGGAAAGTAGAACAGCAACGATAGTTAGGATTGTTGCGATTGTTTTAGGACCTAAACCTATGTCGTTTGGCCCTAACCAAACCCCCAAAATAAAGGAAATAACGCCGCTTATGACATTACTAAAGAAATTAACAGCTATCTCTTTTTGATTGATTTTCTGGGATTGATTGTGGTCCATGTAGACGCCTCCTTTGCTTGTAGCAATTAATGAAAACTTGCTAGAAAACATAGAAATATAGAGGTTGTGAATTCGTCCATGCATTCAAAATGTTACCATAAGGAAACCGGTTTTGCAACTCTTTATTTTGAAAAATTTTTTACATTGCCTTTACTATTATGTAAGCGTCAAAACTAACAGCGACTTGCAAAAGCCGTTCCGGTATGGCACAATACTCCCGTATAGTAACGGATAGTATATGCGACTGTCATATACTATCTGAGATACGGGGGTATTTTTTATGAGTCGAGAATTACAGACAGTCAACCAGCAGAATAAACTGGCACTCTGGGCCGGGCGGATCCGGGAATGTCGGAATAGTGGCCACAATGTAAAGGAATGGTGCAAGGAAAACGGCATCTGCGAGCAAACCTACTACAGATGGCAGCGAAAGATCTTCGAGATCGCCAAGGCGCAACATGAAGTGCAATTTGCGGAAGTAACACCTGTAAAACCTGTTTGCTCTCGAAGTGTAGCAGTGACGGTGAGACTTTCCGGAGCGGAGGCAGATATTTGCAACGGTGCAGATGCAGCTACTGTGGAAACGGTGCTGCGGCTCTTAAAGTCATGTTGACCGATTTCACCGGTGCAGACCGGGTATATATTGCTTGCGGCTATACAGATCTTCGCTGTGGAATAGATGGCCTCGCTTCTTTGGTTCAGCAACAGTTTCAATTAGATCCCTTTACCAATACACTGTTTCTGTTCTGCGGTAGACGACGAGACCGAATCAAAGGTCTGTATTGGGAAGGAAACGGCTTTGTACTTTTGTATAAGCGTTTGGAGTCCGGAAACTTTCAGTGGCCTCGGAAGGAAAGCGAAGCCAAAGCTCTGAGTCCACAGCAATATCGTTGGCTAATGGAAGGTCTGAGTGTAGATCAACCAAAAGCACACAAGCCTATAAATAATTTAGAAATTGTTTGAGAAAGTGCATATTTTACTGTACTTTTTAGGTGAAATATGGTATAATATGAGAATGGAAAAGACAAATGATTTCGGAACAAGTAACGCAGAAATGATCACCATTTCTCGCGCGGAATATGATGAGAAGAACGCTCGGCTTGCAGCCCAGGACGAGCGTATTTCTCGTTTGGAAAGTCAGGTAGAAGTACTCATGGAAGCCCTCCGTTTGGCACGGCATAAGCAGTTTGGAACATCTTCCGAGAAGAGCGACGAATCTGTTATGGATCAGCTGACCTTTGTGTTCGATGAGGCAGAAGTGTTTGCTGAGGTCAAAGCAGAAGAGGAAGAAACTACGGTTGTTGCTTCTCACAAGCGTCACAAGAAGCATGAGTATACTCTGGATACTATTCCTGAGGATATGCCTAAAGAGCAGGTAGAGCACCGCTTGGAGGGCGAGGATCTGGTATGCCCTCAGTGCGGTGACACCATGACAGAAATTGGCAAGGAAGTGGTTCGGACTTTAAAGATTATTCCTGCAAAGATGGTCATCAAAGAAGATATCTACTACACCTATGCCTGTAAGAGCTGTACTGAAACTGCCGACGAAGGCAACGAAACACCTGTCGTTAAAGCACCCAAGGACAAGAACATCATTCCCGGAAGCTTTGCCACACCGGAGGCCATATCCCACATTATGACCCAAAAGTTTGTTATGGGATCTCCCTTGTACCGTCAGGAACAGGAAATCAACCGCCGGGGCATCCATTTGAGCAGACAAACCATGTCTAATTGGATCCTGAAAGCAACTGAGGACTATCTGAAACCTGTATATAAGCAACTGCACAAGGAACTTCTTAACAGAGAAGTCCTCCATGCGGACGAAACAACACTGCAGGTGCTCCATGAGCCGGGAAAGAAGCCGCAAACCAACAGCTATATGTGGCTGTACCGGACAAGTGGGGATACGGATCAGCCCATTGTTCTGTATGAATACCAATCGGGACGGCAGGCGGAGCATCCAAAGACCTTCCTGACAGGTTTTAGGGGATTCCTTCACACAGATGGCTATGCCGGCTACCATAACCTACAGAAGGAAATCACAGTTGTGGGATGCTGGGCACATCTGCGGAGAAAGTTCGACGAGGCAGTGAAATCTCTGCCCAAAGGAAAGGCAAATGGCAGTTCCGCATCCCAAGGGCTGGCATATTGCACCCTGCTGTTTAAAATAGAAGAGGGACTATCCGAAGCAACAGCAGAAGAAAGATACCAAGAGCGACTAAAGCATGCAAAGCCTGTTTTAGACGCTATTTTGGCGTGGGCAAATTCAAGAACGGCAGCACCAAAGTCCGCACTGGGCAAGGCATTTACATACCTTAAGGAGCAGTGGCCCTACCTGATCAACTACCTGAAAGACGGCAGATTAGAGATCTCCAACAACCGGGCAGAAAGAAGCATAAAACCTTTCGTCATTGACCGAAAGAATTTCTTGTTTGCCAATACACCCAAAGGAGCAACAGGCAGTGCGATCATGTTCAGCCTGATCCAAACAGCCATTGAGAACAACCTGGATCCATACCAATACTTGACTTGGCTTCTGAAAACAGCGAACAACGCAGATTTAGAGGACGAACAAACCGTGCAGTCCCTGCTGCCATGGAATGCACCGTCTGAGTGCAAAGCAAAATAAACCCAACAGCACCGACCCCGAGAACACTCTCGGAGCCGGTGCTGTCACTGTCAAGAGGGGCGGCGAACATCCAACCTCAACGCCGATAGATTTGACGCTTACACTATTATGAATACTAGGGAACCTCTGATTAAATAAACACTACCACATAGGTTCCGGATATGGTATAATAAATCCATCAAAACAATGGTGGTGCAACACAATGAAACAAGAAACATTCACAGACATCGAGTACAGCTTCCGCAAGAAGAAAACCA
>JAZNYV010000083.1:0-5934 GCA_045594585.1 Faecousia sp.
GAGCCAAGGAGTTGTCACCTTAACTTGTCTTCCTAAGACCGCTTGGCCTCCGACTTCAACGCTCCAAATTCCAATTTATCGCTCCCTTGGAGCGATTTGGAATGACAGCTCTCTACCAAAACACACCCCGGCCTCCCAAAACAGGAGGTCGGGGTGTGATCTTCATATCAATCCACATCGATATGGCGTTGGATGCGGTCAATGATCATTTCCAGGGCTACCAGGTTTTGGCCTCCCTCTAAAACTACCAGGTCCGCATTCTTCTTGCTGGGTTCAACGAACTGCTCATGCATAGGCTTGACCGTGCCCAGATACTGGTTGAGAACAGACTCGATGCTTCTGCCGCGCTTGGCAACGTCACGCTTGATCCGTCGGGTCAAACGAACATCCGCATCCGTATCCACGAAGATCTTAATATCCATCAGATTACACAGATCCTTGTTCTCAAAGATCAGAATGCCCTCTACAAGGATGACCTTGGTAGGAGTGATGGCCGTGGTCTCCTCCAAACGGGAGTAGGTAGCATACTCATAGACAGGACAGGCAATGGTCTTGCCCTCCTTGAGCTGACGGAGGTGCTCTACCAGCATCTCCGTCTCAAAGGCGTCGGGATGGTCGTAGTTCAGCTTCTTCCGTTCCTCAATAGGAATCTCATCGTAGGGTCTGTAGTAGTTGTCGTGGCTTAAAACCGTAATATCCTTACGGAAACGCTCAACGAGATTCTTGGTCAAGGTGGTCTTGCCGCTTCCGCTGCCGCCTGCGATACCGATCACAATTATATTAGACATATTTATCTCTCCATAGTCATTGTCCTATCCCCCCGTAAGGGGATAGGACAATCGTTGTAGGGATTTATCTCTGTCCCTTGTCGTAGGGGATACCCTCTGCCTTGGGAGCTCTGGAATTCTTGGAAGTGAAGGCCAGAACAATGAGACATACGATATAGGGCAGCATATTGTAAATAGCACTTGCTACGTTACCGGCGATCTCGAACTTGTCCTGGATATCTACCAGGAAGCCGATGCCGTTGTAGGTTCTGCCCAGTGCACGGAAGAAACCGAAGATCAGAGCGGAGCCTGCGATCTTCATGGGATCCCATGCACCGAAGATCATAACAGCCAGAGCCAGGAAGCCGAAGCCGGCAACGCCGTTCTCGAACTGCCACTCGGAAACGCCGCAGGTGATGTAGGTGATGCCGCCCAGGCCGCCCAGGACACCGGACAGGATAACACCTGCATAACGCATCTTGTAAACGCTGATACCGACGGAATCAGCAGCCTGGGGATGCTCGCCGCAAGCACGCAGACGGAGACCGAAACGGGTCTTGTACAGCAGGAATACGGAAACAGCCAGGAGGACGACGGTAACGATCATGAACCAGTGGAGCTCGAAGCCGCCCACTGTGGAAACGAAGGCCTTCTTCTGATCAGCATAGATGATCTTGGAGGACTTATCGTTCACGTTGGCAGAAACGTTCAAAGCCTTAACGATAACCGTAGACAGGGCGGTACCCAGCAGGTTCATTGCCGTACCGACAATGGTCTGATCCGCCTTAAGGTTGATACAGGCCACTGCAAGGAGCAGGGAGTAGATCAGACCGAAGGCTACAGCAGCGATCAGAACGCCGCCGAACATGGAAAGCTGATTGAGGACAGAGGCCTCAGCGTGGACGTAGGGCAGATAACGCATGACCAGCGCACCACCCAGGGCACCCATGACCATGATGCCTTCCAAACCGATGTTGATGACACCGGAGTGCTCAGAGAAGCAGCCGCCGAGAGCGACCAGCAGAAGAACCGCTGCGTAAAGGAGCGTATATTGAATCAAAGCTAACATTCTATTGTACCTCCTTACTTATTTGCGTTAGTGTTCTTGCCCAGCTTCTCAGCTCTGTTGTCAACGATCTTGTTCATGGTCAGCTTGAAGAAGAGCACGAAGCCGCACAGATAGATGATCACAGAGGAAATGAAGTCAGCAATCTGAGTGGGGTAGAAGTTGAGGTCAACATACTGACCACCCAGGGTGATATGTTCGATGAACAGAGAGGAGAAGATAGCACCCAGAGGATGCAGACCGCCCAGGAAGGCAGCAGCAATGCCGTTGAAGCCCATTGCGGGAACGGAGGAGGCGTTAACGTTCCACTGCTCGATATCGGACAGGTAGTACAGAGAAGCACCCAGACCTGCCAGTGCGCCGGCAATGGCCATGGTCAGGATAATATTGCGGTTCTCCTTCATGCCGCAGTACTTGGCAGCATGGAGGTTGTTGCCCGTAGCCTTAAGCTCGTAGCCCAGCTTGGTCTTGTCCAGAATGATCCAGATAGCAATGGCTACAATGATAGCCAGGGGGATAGCAATGGTAACGTACTGATTATTGTTGAACAGCTTGTCCAGACCCAGGGTGGGCATGATGCCCTGGGCACCCTCGGCCTTGAGTCTGTAGGTATCCTTGCCCGTAGGCTCCTTACAAGCCTGGAGCATGAGGTTGGTGATGTACAGTGCGATCCAGTTGAGCATAATGCCGGAGATAACGACGTTAACATTGCAGTAGGAACGGAGCACGCCGCAGATTGCTGCAAGAACGGCACCGGCAATGATAGCCAGGATCATGCATACGTACCAGGGAAGGTGCCATACCAGTGCACCGTAGATGGCGAAGCAGGCACCGATGCAGTACTGACCTGCAGCACCGATGTTGAACAGGCCGACCTTGTATGCAAAGAGAACGGACAGGGAGCACAGGATCAGGGGTGCGGTCTTGGCCAAGGTAGAGCCTAAGTACTGCATCCGCTTAGCACCGGTGCCACGGTTCATAAAGTTCTTAATAACAGCCACGATAGCCTTGCCTGCACCGTCAGCATTGATAATGAGCAGTGCGGCATAGCCGATCAGAAGGCCGAAGATGATGCAGAGCAGAGAGGACAGGAAAGTCTGTACCCCGCTCTTCTTGAGGAGGGGAGTCTTATTCATATTAGTGGACCTCCGTTCTCTTAGCGCCTGCCATGTACAGGCCCAATTCTTCTACAGTAGTGGTCTTGGGATCCAGCTCACCGACGATCTCACCCTCGTACATAACAAGGATGCGGTCAGACAGACTCATGACCTCTTCCAGCTCCAGGGAGACCAGGAGAACGCCGTTGCCTGCGTCACGGTGGTTAACGATCTGCTTGTGGATATACTCGATAGCACCTACGTCCAGGCCGCGGGTGGGCTGAACAGCAATGAGGAGCTCGGGATCCTTGTCGATCTCACGGGCGACGATAGCCTTCTGCTGGTTGCCGCCGGACATACTGCGTGCCTTGGTGATGGCACCCTGGCCGCTGCGGACGTCAAACTTCTCGATGAGGCGGTCTGCATGCTGGCGGATGTTGCCACGCTTGAGGAAGCCAAACTTGCTGGTGAACTCGGGCTTAAAGTAGGTCTGCAGGATCATGTTGTCCTCCAGAGAGTAATCCAGCACCAGTCCATGCTTATGACGGTCCTCGGGAATATGGCTCATGCCCATAAGGGAACGCTTGCGGATGGGAGTCTTGGTAATGTCCTGACCGCAGAGGCTCACATTGCCGGATACCACAGGCTCCAGACCGCTGATGCCGTAGACCAGCTCGGTCTGACCGTTGCCGTCGATACCTGCGATACAGACGATCTCGCCACGGCGGACCTTGAAGGAAACGTTGTCAACAGCCTTCTTGCCCTTGGTGCTCTTGGAAGCAACGGTCATGCCCTTGATCTCCAGGACCACATCAGTGGGCTTGGCAGGTTCCTTCTGGACGGCAAACTCAACATCTCTGCCGACCATCATGCGGGACAGCTCTTCCTTGGTGGTGTTCTTAACGTCAACGGTGCCGATGTACTTGCCCTTACGGAGAACGGAGCAACGGTCAGCGACCTCCATGATCTCGTTGAGCTTGTGGGAGATGAAGAGGATAGACTTGCCCTCTGCGGCAAGGCCCTTCATGATCGCCATGAGCTCGTCGATCTCCTGGGGAGTCAGAACCGCAGTGGGCTCGTCGAAAATGAGGATCTCATTCTCACGGTAGAGCAACTTGAGGATCTCGGTACGCTGCTGCATACCGACGGTAATATCCTCGATAATGGCGTCGGGATCTACGTGCAGGCCGTAACGCTCAGACAGCTCCATCAGACGCTTTCTGGCGGTCTCCTTCTGCAGGACGCCGTGGTTGTTGGGCTCAACGCCCAGGATGATGTTGTCCAGGACAGAGAAGCATTCCACCAGCTTGAAGTGCTGATGGACCATGCCGATGCCCAGACGGTTTGCATCATTGGGGTCCTTGATGACGACATCCTTGCCATCCTTGCGGATAACACCCTCTTCCGGCGTGTACAGACCGAACAGAACACTCATAAGAGTGGACTTGCCGGCACCGTTCTCACCGAGAAGGGCATGGATCTCGCCCTTTTTGAGCTGTAATGTAATGTTGTCGTTTGCGATAATGCCCGGGAAACGCTTCGTAATATTGAGCATCTCAATCGCGTATTGGTTCTCCAAACTATGCCACCTCCTGTGTAGTTTACAGAACGATTATACTACATCAGCACCCAAATTTCAAACCCTTTTTCAAAAAACACAAAAATTTTTTCATCATTTTTAGCCTTTTATGAAAAACGTACAAATTTCATTGTGATTTCCCTGTCAGAATTCCGTTTTCCTGTTCACAATGCCTATTTATTTCTATTCATTGACAAGGTTATTTTCAAATGTTATACTTTAATAAGGCAAGAAATACCATATCTTGTTCCACCCGGCACCATTCCCCACTAAATACTAACCAAAGGAGAACGTAAACATGAAACACGGAAAACGCATTCTTTCCCTCTTCCTGTCCCTGGTCATGGTTCTGACGGCACTTCCCGCCTTTGCCTCTGCCCTGTCCGTCAGCGACTCCGGCTTTACCAAGCTGGGCTCTATCCCCAACGACTATGTTGCTACCCAGGGTATGTGTACAGACGGCACATACATCTACACCTTTAAGATGCCCAACGGTAACAACGACCTGGCCCGATTCTACCGCACCACTATCAGCAGCGGCTCCACCTCCCTTATGAAGTACACCGACGACACCTCACTGACCAACTTCGTGGACATGGGCCACGGCAATGATATGTGTGCCGTAGTTCATAACGGTGTGACCTACCTCTATATTACCACCATGTATCACAAGACCCACAGCACCTTCGCCACCCACAGCATCTGGAAGTACCAGGTCAGCGGCAACAACCTTAAGAAGGTTGCCTACTACGACGTTACCAACGGAACCAAGGATCTGAACTTCACCGGACTGACCCTGTATAAGCAGACCGACACGGGTATCACCCTTATGGCAGCCAACGGTGCCAGCGTATATACCATCGACCTTAAGCACGACCAGGCCAGCGGTACCGCAACAGGCAAGTGGGTCTTTAAGCTGAACTACGCCGGAGCTCCCACCCCCAGCGGTGCTCCCACCTACAGCTTCAAGAACAGTAGCGGCACCACGCTCTACGACGTACAGGGCATGACCTACGACAACGGCAAGCTCTACTACGTCCTCACCGCCAACGCCAACAAGACCCCCAGACGGCACAACTACATCTTCTGCTTCGATGTAGAGAACATTCCCGACAAGAACAGCGTTGAGGCCATTGCCTCCGAGAGCATCTACGTAACCTCCTCTACCTACAGCTACTTCTTAGAGTTTGAGAGCATCGACATTCACGAGGGTGTCATGTACTTCTCTGCCAATGCAGGCAAGAGCGGCTACTACGAGAACTACGACTTCAGCGGCAAGCTGAAGAAGGCCTTCGCCGTCACCCCCGAGTATACCGTCACCTTCTGTGACGAGGCAGGCACCACCCTCCAATCCGTCAAGGTCAAGCAGGGCGAAACTGCCAAGTAAAGTCGGAGGCCAAGCGGTCTTAGGAGACAAGTTAAGGT
>JAZNYV010000084.1:0-18559 GCA_045594585.1 Faecousia sp.
GAACGGCGGCGGCATCCGTGCCAACATGGATGCAGGCGACATTTCCTACAAGACCACCAAGACGGTCCACACCTTCGGCAACGTTGCTTGCCTCATCGAGGTCACCGGCCAGCAGATCCTGGATGCTCTGGAATGGGGTGCCAAGAATGTTGGCGTCGGCGAGAACGGCGGCTTCCTCCATGTTTGCGGCGTGACCTACGAGATCCACAGCTACATTGACTCTACCGTACAGGCAAACGACAAGGGCGTTTGGGCAGGTGCTCCCACCGGCGAGTATCGCGTTAAGAACGTCAAGATCGGCGGCGAGGACCTGGATCTGACCAAGACCTACAAGATGGCAGGCTACAACTACACCCTCCGTGACCTGGGCGACGGCTTCGCAATGTTCGAGGGTGCTGTCAACGTTAAGGACTATGTCATGGAAGATTACATGGTACTTGCCAACTACGCTAAGTCCTTCCCCGAGGCCACCATTAAGGCGGACAACAGCCCCCTGGGTGCCGACTACAGCAACATCTACGGTGAAGGCCGTATCGCCATCATTGAGACCCAACCCGTATGCACTCACAACTGGGATGAGGGCAAGATCACTACGGAGCCTACCTGCGTAGCAGAAGGCGTCAAGACCTTCACCTGTACTCTCTGCGGTGAGACCAAGACCGAGGCTGTTCCCGCTACCGGCGAGCACACCTATGAGGACGGCACCTGCACCGGCTGCAGCAAGGAAGAGGAAACTCCCTTCGTCAACCCCTACACCGACGTTGCAGAGGATGCATGGTATTATGAGTATGTTATGGAAGCATCCCAGAAGGGTCTGGTCAACGGCTTCAGTGACGGCACCTTCAAGCCCGATGCCAACCTGACTCGTGCTCAGTTCGCTGTAATGCTGTACCGTCTCCTGGGCTCCCCCTCCGCTGAAGGCCTGGAGAACCCCTACACCGACCTGGAGGCTGGCTGGTACAAGGATGCCATCCTCTATATGACCAGCATCGGCGTTGTCAACGGCACCGGTCACGGCAAGTTCTCTCCCCAGAGCAACATTACCCGTGAGCAGATGGTCACCATGCTCCACCGTTTGGCAAACATCACCGTAACCGAAGGCTACGAGGTTCTGGACGAATTCGTGGACAAGGACGCTATCAGCGGCTACGCTGTAGAGCCTATGGTATGGGCCATCAATACCGGCGTTGTCAACGGCACCGGCAAGGGCAGACTGTCTCCCCAGGGTCTGGCTACCCGTGCCCAGGCTGCAAAGGTCCTGAGCATCTTCGCAGACATTCTGGAGAACGGCTATTGATCCTCGGATCCCCACAGCATGACCTAATTTAACCCCGCCCCTCTCCCCCACGGGAGAGGGGCACTTTTACGCTCCTGTGCCCGACACATTTGTTTCCCGTTGAAAGTCCGTGATCCATATGAAAGGGGCTGCCTTATACAGTTTCAATGAAAAGCAGACAGCTGCACAAATTGAGTAATTGCAGAGAAATAGAAAGAAGGAACTGCTCTTGATGTTGCTCATCATTGAGACAGTTCCTTCATTATGTAACCTAATACTAATTTTCAATAAAAAGTAGACTCTTTTCATTGAAGCTTTTGTGCCGCAAGTGGCACAAAAGACGTCTCATACAAGTTTCTACGCCCTTACGGGCTATAAAAAGTAGCCATTTCCAATGTCTACTTTTTAAAGAAACTTGGTATAAGGTGGGTATATTAAGTGAAATTCGTTGTATCATAGGCAGCGTCGTAGCTACCATTCGTCCTACGGTGCTTCAATACGGATCACTTTAAGAGCTTGAACTTACCGATGATGGGCAGCTCCTTTGCACGTCCGTTGGCGGCGTTGATGATGCCGAGGATGGCGAGTACAGGGAACACCAGGGAGAGCAAGCTGATGATGCTGCTGACAAAGTACAGTCTCCAGGAGATCACAAGGATGATTCGGTCAAGGATGCTGTAAACAATGCTCCACACAACACACATGACAAGCAAAAGGATCCAACTCAAAAGCTTTTTCCCTTTCATGAGATACCTGTTTGCAGTGCTTTTCATAGAAAAGCAACAACTCAAAGGGGTAATTTTATATGAGGGAAACGTGCCGGCAGAAACACACATTATGGGTCATATGTCACCTTTGGAAATAGGAGTCCTCCAACCCCTTCATTCGGTCATAGCAACAGGTCAAGAATCATCTTCTGTTGGAAGCAGCCGATTTCCGCGGCTGCTTCCGTGAAGGTGCAGAAGACTGTATGATATGCAGAAGGATCAGCCGGCCTTTTCCCACTGTGCGTAGAGGGTGGTGGTCGTTGTGTCTTGGTTGTTGCCATAGAAGTAATCGTAAATGCCGTAGGCTGTTCCGCTTCCGTCGGAGGCGGTGTTCCAGCCCTTGAAAACATAGCCCTCACGGATAAAGGTACAGACAGGAAGCGCACGGTAACCGTAAGCATCTACATTCATGGATGCCATGCTGCCCACACCACCGTTGGCATTGAAGTGAACGACATCATAGCTGCTTGACCAATAGGGAGCTACAAGGACACTGTAAGTGTCGGTATAGACATACTCGTTGTTTTCGTCGTAGATGTAATTTCCCTCTTCGTCTGTTGCAGGCTCCCGGAATGTGGGATTGTCGGGATAATAGCCCTCTACAAGGATCAGCGGCAGATGGGAAAGGGTAGGCCAGCTTCCCTGGGTTGTGTTAAAGATCCAGCCGGTATCTACATAGCCGTCAGAACTCAGCATACTGTGGAACTGCTCCAGGAGGCCCTCAGGGAGGGTGACCTCTTCGCCGTAACGGTAGGTTCCGGTGACAGCTGCAGCATCCAAATCTGTTCCGTCGGGGAAGAACCAGTTGGTGCCGGGGTGGAAAGTGACTGTAACCTCTACAGGTTCCCATTGGGCGGTGACAAGGATGTTTTCTGCGGGCATTGTGGCAATGCTGTTGTCCCAGCCTGCAAAGGTGTAGCCAACCTGATTCTCCAAATCTGTCAGATATGTACTCAAGTCTTCTCCGTAGCGTACAGAGATGACCTCATCGGCAAGGGCTCTGCTCGGGTCTTCCTCCTTGGTGACGATGTGGGTGATATAGTTTTCGTCCTCCACTGCAACCTTGATCTGCTCATCACCGTAGTCTAAGGTGAGCTCGTAGCTGTTTCTGCTATAGTACATTTCGAAGAGGGTGCTGCCGTCTTCCTTGACGGTGGCGGTCAGAACATTGGCTGCATTGGGATCGAAGGTAAAGCCAAGGATACTGACAGCCTCTGCCTCAGTAATGGTGCGCTCTTTTTCGATCAAACCGTAGCCTGTTGTTTCGCTATACTTTTCATAGCCACCTGCCAGAGTTTCGGTATAGTGCGCAATGGTGTACTGTGCTGTCGCACCCTCCACCAGCTCCCATACTGCGTACAGGGTGACAACTCCACCGTTTTCGGCAGTCAGATTGGATACGGATTGGTTGTTGGTGTATTCTACCTCTCCGCCGGGTGTGGTGCTCCAACCGATAAAGTTGCGGTTGGTATATTGGAACGCATTTGCGGTAAGCTTCTGGGATACATCGTATACGAAGCTCTGCTCCTCCATATCGCCTGTGCCGCCGTTGGCGTTAAAGCTTACGGTGTAGGTGTTGGCATTCCAGACAGCATCGGTTTTGGCATAGAAACTTGCATCCTCTGTGCCCATGGTGCCGAAGTTCTTCCATTCTACGAAGGTATAGCCTGTTCTCATGGGCTCGTCCATTGCCTCGGGAAGCGTGATTTCCCCACCGTACAGCACATCTGCCTTGGCAAGCTCGCTGCCGTCACAGTCATACCATGTTACGGTGTAGCTGTTTCTGGAATAATACAGTCTGAGAGCCGGTACATCGCCCCGGGTTGTTGTGATCGTTCCCTTGGAATCGGAGAGAATGCCACCTGTTATATTCAGGGCATTGCTCTCGTCAAAGGTAAAGCCTACAAAGTCGGAGAGCTGTGCCGTTACCTCGTCGTGAATGAATGCGGTATGGGTGATCACACGGGGCTCTGCGTAGCTTCCGTCAAGGTTCTGCAAATAATGCTCTACGGTGTAGCTAAGGGGAATTGCTTCCCACTGTGCTACGAAGGTCAGATCCTTCATGGAGGTCAGGCAATTACCGTAAACATAGCCGTCCAGCTCGTCCACATCCGCCACACAACCCTCGGTGGTCAGCAACCAGCCCTTGAACTCGTAGCCGTCACGGGTTACCTTCAACGGGAGCCGGAAGGGGATACCGTAGTAATAGTTCCGGGAGTGGGTTAGCTCCATACCACCGTTAAAGTCCAGAGTCAATGCGTAATCCTGTCGTTTGTACTCATAGGCGATGGTAGCACTGCCGTCTGCGGCAATATAGAACTGCTTGGGCTCGGGGGAAACGTAGCCGTCATACTGCTTGACCTCAGCCGTTACGAGGGAATCCGTTGTGCCGTAGCCTACGACAGTTTCCCACAAGCTCTCGTCGCTGTAATCCCACATGGTTCCGGCAGCGGGTCGCTTATGGATGACGGTGTATTTCGTGCCATCGGCAGGAACATAGTTGGGCACAAAGTGCTTGTACAGCTTGCCCATCTTCAGCTCGCTGCCCTCACGGTAGATCTCGGGCTGACCGTCGGTGGTAACCATGTTTTTCCAGCCGTCCATCCTGTAGCCTACCTTCTCCTCCGCTCTCAGTCCCTCGGGAGCAACGATGGTCTGACCCGTATAGTAATACTGCAGGAGCTCTCCATCTGCACTGTCCCAGAAGACACGGATGTAGTCCCGGTCATAGTAGAGATTCAAAACCTGACCGTTGTGCTGCTTGTCTCCGGCACCTGTACCGGGAACACCGGTAATACGGATGGTTTCCACACCGTCGGCGGTGGTGCAGACATAGTGGCTGAACCGGGCTTCCTCGATGGTTTTGATGTGCTCGGAGGGCTCGATATAATCACCGGTGTAGCCTCCGTATGTAGGATTGCTGTCGCTACCGACCTGGGTTTCGATCAGGTCATAGCCACCTTCGGGATTCTTTAAGTAGTGATTGACCGTGTAATAGTTGAAGCTGGGCTCCCACTGGGCCAGATAGTGTGTTCCACCGACGTAATACGTGCCGTCGAGATAAATGCCGTTCTTGCCTGTGTCAGTGGGGATGGTGTCGGGCATCTCAACTTTGTTTCCTTCGCCGTCCGTCCAGCCGGTAAAGCTCCAGCCGGGAACGTCGGCTGCCGCCAGATCGGGGGTAGTGGTCATTGCTGCACCGTAAGCGGCACGGACCTGCAAAACGGAAATGCCCTTGTAGTCTTTGTTATTGATGTGGTGGTATACGGAATACTTTTCTCGGTCCAGATAGATGTCGCCGCTTCCGCTTCCGTCTCCCTTGATCGGCACGTAGCCCAGAATCCGTTGAGATTCGTCGGTGGGAAGCAGATCGTAGCGGAACTTAAGGCCGTCCAGATCTCCAAGGTCTTCGTCCGTGCGCAGCTTGAGGCCGTAGGCCGGGATATAGGAGTCTGTGGTTCCTGTGTGGGTGACCGACTTGTACAGCTCGTATGCTCCGGTGCCGGCAGTCGTTTCAATGTAGTAATTGAGTACATAGGGGGTATCGTTTCTGGCTTTGTATATGGGGATGATGTTGATATCACCACTGGGCATGAGATAACCTTCCAGATTGTTCAGATCGGACAGCAAGGTGGGATTTTCCACGCCCTCTAACGTGTCGTCTGCATAATACCAACCGAGGAAATCATATCCGGCAATTTCCCTGACCGGCTGTTCGATGCCGGTGATAGTCTCGCCTTCCACAAAGCGATACTCCAAGACAGGATCCTTCCAGTAAAGCGGTTGGTATTGGTCATCGTAGTAATAGTAGTCGCTACAGAATCTGACAAAATATGTAGGCCAGGTCTTTTCCCATGTCAGGTGGATGGTGATTGTAATGGGTGTGACCGAGAAGAGTGTGTCTCCGCCCGTATAGGTCAAACGAACCTCGCAGACCTCCTTGGTGGAATCCCCGGGATCCGTAACGGAAATGCTGCCATTGTCGGAGTTGTAGCTAAAATACGGATTGGATAGCTCCACATGGAAATTCCGGTGAGACAGATCGCTTCTCTGCCCTGACTTGCCGGTCTTCACAACCAGCGTGTTCAGCTTCAGCAGGTCATTGCCGATCCTATAGGGAGTTTTGTTCCACATTTGGGCTTCATGGCTCCGTTGGGTGGCCTCAAATACCTTCGGACTGCCCTTCTTGTCCAGAATGTTCCATGTCAGGTCAAGGGCATGTAAGTCCACGGATATCAGGTCAAATATGACACCCAAATGGAAGTCCAGATCCAGGAATATACCGTGATTTGCTTCCAACGCACCGATGCAACGGGAGCCTTCCGTGACTTTTCCGTTTTCTACCCGTAAGTGGGAGAAGAAGATGCCGTACATATCAACGGTATAGCCAAAATAGACGGAGAAGCCTGCATTTGCAAGGTCCATTTTCTTACTACCGACGCTGAGAAGGTGAATAGAGATGCTGATACGGGGACCGACTCGCAGACCGAGATTGCCCATGAGGTACAGATTCATCTCGCTGTACGGTGTCTGCAGATCCATGGAATTTGTACCGTAGCCTGCCTTGAACTTGACGATATTGATCCATGCATTAAACTCATATCTTCTGACACTTAGGGTCTCCATAGCCACACCAACGGTGACGCTCATTTTTGCACTGATGACCAGCTCCAAATTGATGGCGACATGTCCGATTTTGTACGGGAGAGGAATCTTGATGGGACAGCCCGGGCATCTGATTGCCAGAATCTCTACATAGTCGATTTCTTTCGACAGCAGATCCTGATAGATAGAAACCAAAGACTCATCCCCGTTGCCCAGGGCGAAGGTGGTTTCGTCACTCATCATTTTTCTGATTTGTCTTGCAATGCTGTCGACATTGGGGAATCCGGGGTCATAATCGGGATCGAGCTCCTTGATTGCTTGCTCCCAGGGGAAGGTGGAATCAAAATCATCAGCGGTGATGACGGTAAAGGTGCCGCCTACGCCTACATAGGTGCCGATGTCCACACCGGCTCTAACACGGAATTCCTTCGTATAAGGGATGAAGCCCAAAATTTTCCCCTTGATCTCCTGGAACTCGGCAAGGGGGCTGAAGGCGACCTCCTGCACGAAGCTGGCAGATACCTGCAAGCTTACGCAGTCTGACCAGCCGGTGCCGACGACGTAATTGCCGATCTGCACGGTGAAGGTAAGACCCAGCTCCAGGCGTAAGCCCTCCTTCATGGCAGTGATCTCCTCCAGGGTTCTGGAGCTGTCTACATGGACATCCACTCTGCCGACCTCTACCATAAGGGTACCGACACCGGCTTCAATGGCACCGGCCTCAATGGTAAGGCTCTGATCCTCACCTACCTCAGGGTTCCATTCGCCACCCTCATACCACTGACGATCTCCGTTACGGGTGTTGCGGACGGTCACATCTTCAAGGGAATAACCCGAAAGGGCCTCTTGCATCTCCTCACCACTGAGCAGCACAGCTACCAGATAATTGGCAGCTTCTTCGGCAAATCCGCTTTCTATGGCCTGTTTTTCTGCTTCGGCTTCCAGCTGGGCGATGGCTTCCTCGGTAATTCCCAAATCGCTTGTGTACTCATCGTATAAGGAAACGCTCTCCACTTCTTCCCGCTGTACAACGGTGAAGGTCGTAACTGCGCTGTTTTCCCCATAGTGGATATCGGTGATCTCATAGTATGTATGGTCGTCGGTTGTTTCAATGTCACCTGTATAAAGAGCTAAATAATCGCCTACCTCGGCGGTGGTTTCACCGTTCAGAGCAAGCTCCTCATACTTGGCGAAGGCAGAGAAATCCAAATATTCGTTGTAAACCGTGACACTGCCATCCTCATTGAAGAACGCACCGTCTACTTCCTCGGTGTTGGGATCGTCCAGAGGAACGGGTAAAGTCAGTGCAGTAAAAATCACTTCCTCCAGCCCGGGCATTCCGTATGTGTAAGTATTTCCGCTAATTTCCGTAATCTTTACATAAGCCAACTCGCCGTCTACCTCATGTGTTTTCTCGTCCAGGATGCCGTCGTAAATGGCTACCACATCGCCTACGGACAGAGCATTGCCGTGGTAAGTGAAGGTATCTGTCTTGTCATTGAGTTCGAAGCCTTCCTCGCTCATGGTATAAAGGGTGGCATCTTCCAAGTTTATGCCGGAAACCTGCTCAAAGGGCAGGAAGATCACATCATCGTTGATGCGCATATTGGAGTGCTTCTCAATGGCCACGGTGATATTGTGATACTGAACCGCAGAGGGCAGAACCTCTGTGCCGGAAAGGAACAGAACATAATCCGGCTCTACGATATTGCCGTCGGCATCAAACTCGGGCTCGCGCTCCCGGTCGTTGGCCACGACCTGATAAGTGCTGCCCGGGACCAAGCCGCCGATCGGCTTCAGGGTATAGATTCCATTTCCCTCGTCTACGATGTCATAGTCGATCTCGCCGTCCTTCTCAGAATAAGCCTTAAAGCTTAGGCTGTCGCGGATCTGCTCGGCGCTCTTTGCCTGCACCTGAATGGTGAAATCAGGGGCGACATCCTGAGAGGAGATGTAATTGAGGGCATATTCAGGCAATTGCTCTTCTTCGACAGTACCCTGCTCCACCATTTTGGGGTACAGCTTCGTATCTGCGGTAACTGTGTCGGTTGTGGTAGCAAGCTGGGTGAGGCCTTCGTTGTAGAACCAACCTACAAAGACATATCCCTTTGCTACAGGCAAGGGGAGGGTATAAACCAAGCTGCCCTTTTCTACTGTGACGGACTCTTCCATGGTGATGCTTTCCTTTAAGGAATCTTCCATGACAGTGGGATACCCGAAGGTAACTTTGCAGTATTCCGTGACATCAAATTCTGTGTCTTTGATGTATTTATGGAGTCTGGTAAATACCGCAGCAGCCTCGGCTCTTGTGGCATCGTCCAAGGGGTTGAAGTTTCCGTGGTTGTCACCTTCAAATATGCCGATTACACTGCAAAGCGCTACAGCCTCTATGGCGTAGTCGGAGATTTGTGCGCTGTCTTTGTATGCAAATTCTCCTGCCTCGGCAGTTTTTCCCTTATAGTTCAGATAACGGTGAATAAAGACTGCCATCTGCTCTCGGGTAACCTCTTGGTCAGGGGAAAATGTTCCTTCTCTGATGCCCAGAGTTATGCCTTCCTGTGCCGCCCATGCAACATAGGGACCGTACCAGCTGTCGGGCTCCACATCAGAAAAGACCTTTTCGGTATAGGCATTCTGATCCACGGAGTCCATCCTGCCCAGCACTGTCACGAACATAGCTCGTGTCAATGTTCTATGGGGGGAATACTTGGTATCCGATGTTCCCTTAAAGAGTCCCTTCTCCCAAACATACCGCACATATTCTTCATACCATGTGCCGGTTGCTACGTCGGTAAAAGGGAGTCTTGTTCCCTGCTGTGCTTCCCCACTGCTCTCTGCAAAAACTGAAACAGGCAGGAGCCCAACAAGCATGGCTATGGTCAGTAACACACTGATGGCTCTTTTCATATTCATATCCTCCTTTGATTAATGAGACTTAGGTTTGACTTTCCAGATATTCCAGCATATGAGAAATGACATTTTCCGCTATGGCAGGATAATCGAAACGAGATACAAACTCGATTGCCTCTTTTATCTTTTCGTCGGGAACCCGGTAGACGAGGAAGGTTGTTTCCAGGAACCGCGCCACTTTCCGTTCCATTGTGAAATACATATCACAGGGGACGGTTATGAAATTACGCATAATACCAGCCGAAGCAATCTCGTATTCATAGAAATCCTTGGTCTCAAGCTCAGGCAGGTGCTCTCCGAAAATTCTCTCTAATTTTCTCGTAATCTCACGATATATAATCTCTGATGACTTGGGCAAGGAGTAGGATACGGAATACATTTCCCGCATATGCTCACTTGACTCTGCCATGTATAGTTGGAGAGTCGTCTCTGCTGCATAGAACAGGATCTTATCGTTGGTGATTCCCTCAAGCAGCCCTTCGGCTGCCTTAAATTGTCCCTCCAGAACATAGGACACAAGATCACAGACGATGTCTTCCTTTGTTCCGCATGCACGAACCATTGCACTGAGACTAACCCCGGCCTCCCGTGCGATCTCCCGCACAGTGGAGTTGGCGTAGCCTTTTGATAAAAATAGCTTTGCAGCTGCGTGGAGACATTGGCTTTTCATCTCTTCTGTTTTGCTGTTTGCCATAAATCGACCCCCTTTGTTAAATCAAAAACGTGTTCTGAAACGTGTTCCGATATTTGTTATTATAATAGCATAGGAAATTTTTGTCAATAGCTGAGAACATAAAATTGTAAAATTCTTGCAGATTTTCGTTGTGAGGATACATAATGAATATAGAATAAGCGTATTTAGGCGAATATGATTCTTTAGATATAAATCGATTTAGATCAAGAGGATGTCATATGTCTCAATAGTAACAGGAATTCATCTCAGCCTTTCTCGATGGAATAATTTGTGTTTTTGAATTCAGGACTTTTTCACAGCCCATTATCTCAATGGGTTGCAATCTGTGTCTGTATAGAGAAAAATGTGAAACAAGTCCATGTAAATCATATAAACTATTCAGACTTCAGCTGACCGAAGATTTCAGTTTGGGTAGCACGGAAGGCAAAGAGAAGGGAGAGGAACAGGCTCATGCCTACGCTACAGATTGCAAACATAAGCAGAGAATGGGTAGAAATGTAGAATATCCATTGTTCGCCTAAAACAATCAGCTGATAGAGCTTGTACAATGCGGCGATGGCGGATACGGCAAGTACCGATATTAGGACGCTGCCAAGCATTACCAGCAGACCTTCTACGAAGAACTGAAATACGATTGTTGCCTTAGAAGCTCCCAATGCACGCTTTATGCCAATTTCATATCGACGGTCGGAGAGTGCATTGGAGATACACCCATATAGATTCAAGCTAAGCAAGCAGTAGAGAACCAAGGCAATGAGCAATTTGTTTTTGGCTTGTATGTGAAGTCGCTCTATTGCCGCATCCTGTGCGATACAGACTGCATGGAGGACTATGTCAAAATGCTTTGCATAAGATGCAACCGTTTCGGGGTCGGAAGATTGAAACAGGATCATAGGCTTTCGCTGCGTAATGCGATATGTGTCATGCTCGTCCAAGAGATCGTGTGACACATAGATATGGGCGGAGCCTTGGAGCTCTCCCTCTGCATCATAGAACAGAGGCGTTTCTTCAATATCATTGCATACACCAACAACCTGCACCTGCCGTATGATATATGTTCCGTCAGTGGTTAGGAAAGGAATTTGCAGAGATATGGGAAGGGTTCCATGGGGAGATAAGGAGCGAAACAGGCTTTCATTGATGACTGCTTCATCCTTTTTGAGAGGGAACCCCTGCCCTTGCACGACCTCCGCAGGTGTTGTGTAGTTTTCAAAAATGGCCGCATCACTAATATCCCGGAAAACGACGGAAGCATGATTGGGTAAAACAGATACCTGGGCGTAGACATTTTCGTATTGTGATAAGATGGTACTGATGACCGGGTAAAGATAAGACCTTGTCCCCGGAACCTGTCCCATAACCTGTTGGTTTAAGATCTGTAATTCCTCAAAGCTATCGTTGCGAGAATATGCCATAACGATCTCACAGGGAGAGGACATGATTTCCTTATGAGCGTTGTAGCTCCTGGAATCAGAGAAGGCGAAGTAGGCCAGGAGCACGCCGAAGGAGAACACCAAAGTAATGGAAAGCATTAGATAGCTTCGCAAATTTCGGCGAAGCATCTTACAGGCGTGTCTAATTCGGGTTTCAGGTCTCATGAAGAACGCCCCCTTCCAAACGCAGGATCCGATCTGCTTCCCGTGCGGCTTGCTCATCGTGGGTGATCATTACAATGGCTCTGCCGTTGGTCTGTTCCTGTCTGAAAAGGGATAAAATAATATCCCTGTTTTCGGGGTCTAAATTGCCCGTTGGCTCATCTGCCAAAATCAGGCAGGGATCCAGCAACAAGGCACGAGCAATGGCAACCCGTTGCTTCTCTCCACCGGATAGGGTAAGAACACTCTGCGACAGCAAAGGTGCAAGCTGTAAACGGTCTACCAATACATCAAACTGTGTATTCTTCTGTCGGTTATATGTAGCAGGCAGAAGAATATTTTCTTTGCAGGTCAAGGTTGGAATTAAATGATAACTTTGAAAAATGAAGCCGATGAATTTCCTACGAAGCCCGGAATAATCCATGCCTCGACGAAGGGCTTTTCCATTCAATAAAAAACTGCCGCCGTCCCGGTCCTCTATTAGGCCAAGAATATTCAGTAGCGTAGATTTTCCGCAGCCTGAACGCCCTAAGATACTTATAAAGTCGCCGTTATGCAGATTGAGGCAAATATCACGGAGGATCAGTCTGTTATAGGATTTGGTTATGTGGGTGATGTTTAGGTCAAGTGCTTCCATCGTGCTGATCCCCCCATAAGGAGCCATAGCCGGCATCGCAGAAAACGCCTTCCTCCACCCCACTGATACACACATAATCTTCGTTGGAATATCCCAGAGTTACTTCCGCCTCTTGTAGAAAGTGACCTACATCATCTACCAGCCGTACATAGTGTTTTTCCGTGCCGGTCTTTTGATAAACACAGCGTTTTTCCACAACCAGAGCCTGAGAGTATGTTTTCCCGGTGTAAAGGGTTAGGTCGTCAATGGGTTGACCATAGACGATTGACTCTGTATCGTATTGCAGCAAAAGTCTAAGCGTTCCACTTGCAGAATAGATTTCGCTCAGTTCCAAAACCTGCAGCGGCTTTCCCTTCTCATCCGATAGAGATAAGGTATTACGACGAAATAAGGAGGCTTGCTTATCTGTAATTTCACATTCCAAGACCAAATCCTCCAAAGAAACGAGCCGCAAATAGGAGTTTGTTCCCAAGCATATTTCTTTCACAAGTCCATCGGCTGTAGATACGATCTCTTTCTTGCCCTCATAGGCAAGTAGATCTCCACTGTGAATGACAGCCCCCTGCTCCACCATAAAGCGGAGAGAGTAGGGATCCTTGCAGGGCAGCTCCATAAAGAATTCTTTTGTGCCGGTGATTTTTCCGCTGAGAGTTACGGTCTCTCTCATATCCATACGCCCTACCGCCACAATGTCTCCGTATGCCAGTTCCTCCACCGCGGGAACCGGCTTGGATAGATATTGCTTCTGTTCTTCCTCGGAGATCATGTATAGTATCCCAACGGGAGCAATGAGCAGGCAAAGCAAAAGTAAAAACAAAATCGTTATTCCCATTTTCTTTATAATGTACATTGTGTTCTCCTTTTTAATGATTGAGTGCCTCGTAATAGCTTGCAATATCCAACCCATCCTTAGCTGCAATATAAATAAAAGGCTGATTCGCCGACTGGTGGAAGTAAAAAGGAATTCCCAATTCAAAGATCTGCCCATCCACACTATATTCCAACATAAGATATCGAGCCGCCGTTCCTCCCATAGAATCGGAAAAGAAGGAATCTGTTACAGTCAAATTCAGAGAAAGCTTCTCTCCTGCTGAAAGGAAAAAGGATGTATACCCATCCCACGAAGTGTCAATGGTTATGCCATCCACTGTAGTTACTGCTACAGATATATCCCCAACAACAATATCGTCCCCTCTGTAAAAACGCAGACCGGTAAGGCTCAGGTCTTTATTCGCTGTATAATGCACATTGGAAATTTTGGTTATCCCTCCGGAGGCCGGATCTACATGATGATTAAAAAAAGCGAAATTATCGTTGCAATCCAGGGCGAATTCGGGGTCATTCGGATAATCTACTTCCTCATATATTCGATTAGAAATACTGCCGATGGAGTAGCTTTTGCTCTCTTCATCAATGGTTACAACAATATCCGTGAGAACTTCATCTGTTTTACAATCCACCAAAATCTCCAGGGTATACCAGTATAGTGCAGGTAATTCCTTTGGATCTGTAGCCCGATAGATTTGTTGTGCTTCCCATAGATCCTCATTTGCTCCCGTAGTATGAAAAATCGTTTCTGCCGGAAATCCTTGATACAACAGGAACAGAGGCTCCGATAAGATATCGGGAGCAATCTCATTTTCCGGACCATGAAAAGGAGACAGGTAATGCAGTAGTGTCTTTCCGTCTTGATCTGTTATTGTCACATCGTAAACCGGGAAGGCTGAAAGTAAAGTGAACGAAACTCCGTTGGTGGCCATAAAACCGGGTTCGTACACAATGTCGCAATGGGTATCAAACAGTTCCCAGTAATCTTTGGGAATATACGGAAAAGTAACATCCTTTTGCGGTTCATTTTCTTCGTATACCCCTTCTGTAGATTGGCTTTCTGTTTTTTCCATATTTGAAGTTGAAGATAGCTCATTCTTTACCTGAGTGCACGCACTCAAGCACAGAAGAAAAAGCAACGATAATAATAGCGAAATACATTTTCGTATAATTCTATTCATTGCATAGAGCGTCCTTTCTATTTTTTATTGAAAAAGTGACTTGGGATCCAGTGGGGAAAGACTTTGGAGCAAATCGGTCATCTCTTCTTCGGTGATTCCGGGGCTGCCACTGAGACGGTACAAATAATTACCGTCAGACCAAATCCAAGTGTAAGCAGATTTATGCTCCTGTTCTGCAAATTCTTCATAGCCGGACAAGTCCATTGTAAAAGCAAAAACCTCTACTTTATCAACCATGATACGCTGATAATCTACTTGGATTTTTTTACTGTCACTCATTTGGATATTCAGACGGTATTCATCCTCCAAGGCACCAATAGCAGTTTGTGCAAATGTGATCTGGTGACCATCATGGGTTTCCCATTCCCATAAGGCCTCAATGGGTGCATCCTCTAAGGGGATGTTTTCTTCACTCAAATCTCGGCAGGGATAAAAACACATACTTCCGTCTACAACATAGCATTGCTTTTTGACAAGAACGCCTGTTTCCACCGGAACTTTCGGCAGATAGTATTCTTGGATGGATGCAGGAGCTTGGTCCGAAGTGTGCATATCACAAATTCGGATATTAAAGTTTCGGTTTTGATCTCCGGTGATGGAAATGGGAATCAGCTTTTCTTCCACGTGAATGGTTCCTAAAAGATATTTTGATGCTGCAAAAACCATTCCTCCCAATGCCAGAATAATGGCCGCAACCAACAAGACCGTTCTGAACCGATGGTGTGAGGACGAGCTCCGACTGAAATATTCCTCACTTTTTTCCAGTTCGGATTCATCTATTGCGGATATGGCTAAGAATAAATCTTCACGATTCATAGATCATAGCCCTCCTTTCGTAAATAGATCTTTAGCTTTTTCCTTGTTCTTGATAGGACAGTCAGAACGCAGTTCTCCTTGATTTGGTACTTTTTTGCAATTTCTGCAGTGCTATTAACATAAAAATAGCGTCTAAGAAAAATAGACCGATCCCTCTCGGACAATTCCTGCACAAAACTGTGGATAAGGGTAGAAAGCTGTTTTGCATCAAATACCTTTTCCGGGGAATTATCCGCAGGAATACAGGACTCCAGTTCCTCCATAACAAGACGGAGCTGTGTGCCGCCTCTTTTGATTGCAGTTTCCTTTCGATAGCGATCAAAGGCAAGATTCTGTGTGATTTTTGCCAAGAAGGAACGCAGTGCATAGGGCTCTTGGGGCGGAATGGCGTTCCAAACATGGAGCCAAAGATCGCTGAGAACCTCTTCTACATCTTGCTCGTTTTCGAGAATATTCCAAGCGATCTGATAGCAGTAGCGACTGTATTTTTCCTTGGCGGCAGTGATGGCCGCTTCATCTCGCTGTTGGAACAATGCAATAATATTGTGATCCTCCAAGGACTCACCTCCTTCTTTTACGTTGCTTGAGAAATTTGCCTACTATATAATGTCTGCAAACCTGTAAAAACGGCTTGAAACAGCCGTTTTTACAGGTCCCCACAGCATGGCTGTGGGGATAAGTCGCAGTAGCGACTTATTCAGCAGACATTATATAAGACGGAAGGAAAATCATATTCTGTCATTTTTTTGATAGAACATAGAAAACTATATTGTAGCTTAGATAGAAAAGTAGTTTGCTCCACATTTGCTTCAACCATTTCCACACGTTCAATGAGCGAGTTTTTAATAAAATCCTTCCTCTCTCCCGAAGAAGTCGGATTTCATCACGAAGTGATTTCCCCCACCGCAGGTGGATTTATTCCGTCTGCAAGGACGAATTTCGTTAAAATACCGCCGATGCAACGCATCGACGGCTTTTCTGGTACGGATGTTCATAACGGACCTGAAAAAAGAGTAGCCACAACGAAATCCGTTATGACTACTCGAACTGGTACAAGTGTTCATGACGGACTTGAAAAAGAGAGTAGCCACAACGAAATCCGTTATGGCTACTCGAACTGGTACGGGTGTTCATAACGGACTTGCAAAAGGCATCATTTCTGATCTGTTCGTCCAAGAAGATAATCCGTACTGGTTTGATAGAAATCGGCAAGCTTAATCAATACGATGGTGGGAATATCGTTTTCTCCGGTTTCGTACTTTGAATATCCGGTTTGAGACATCCCTAATATTTGTGCAACCTGTTTTTGTGTCAGATCCCGATCTTCACGGAGATCCCGTATGCGTTGATACATATAATCACCTCAAAAACAGTATACACTAACCTGAAACAGATTATTGACTTTTAACCTAAAACAGGTTATACTATGCATGAGGTGATAAAGAATGAACGGGACAACATGCAACTCTTGTATGTATTTCAAACAGCACTATGCATTGGACGAGAGAACAATATTCCAGGTTTACTGTGGCCACTGTACTTATCAGAGAGTAAGATCAAAACAGCCGGATGCAAAAATTTGCAAGAACTTTATACAGAAAAAGCCTGATGAAAGTGCGTTTGTATCAAAGGAATATCTGAGCAAAAAACTTCTGGAGTATGTGCTAAGCTTGGAGTTGCTTCCTGGTATAAAAGACGAAACGGGTCAGCCGGAAAGGCAGAAACAGCCATAAGAAATGTAAACACTTGTAACAGACTTGAAAAAAGAGTAGCCACAACGAAATCCGTTGTGACTACTCGAACTGTCTATGGGCTACAAAAAAGATATTTTGGGCTGTTTTGCGTATGAATTCGAACTCTTACAGAAAATGAAATCCGTGCAAGCACGGATGAAATCTGCTATGCAGATGAAATCTTCGGCTACGCCTCAGATGAAATTAAATCCACCCATCCGCCGTCGAGGCGGATTTCACCCAACGAAGTTGGATTTCATCGTCGAAGACGATTTCACCCACCCGCAAGGGTGGATTTAGTTGAAAAACCGACTTGTCGAAACAAGTCGGTTTTTCTGGTGCCGCAAGGCAATCCAAATCCGAACCATTTTCGCTTGTTGCGATTTGTACATCGGAAAAAGTAATTGTTCTGGTGCCGTCCTTAAAGTTAAAGGTCAGCAGCAGTTTATCATCATATAAGAATACCGCATTGACAAATGTATCAACCAGCATTTGTCTATGGGCTTCTTTTGTAACATCCAGCTTGCGGAACTTGTGCAGCCAGAATGTCATAAACTCTGCGGAGATTTTAGGCTTCTCCAGCTTTTCTTCATCAATGCGGATTAGTATTTCTTCCTTGGCGGCTTCAAGCTGGGCCAGCTTGGTTTGCAGAGCCTTGGAAGCAATACCGCCCATAATGGCATTGACGATATTATCAATGGCTGTTTCGGTTTCCCGTAGCTGCTTTTCGTAGATGGGCAAGTCGGTGAATTCTTCATCCTGGAGCCGCATCATCATTGATACGATTGCTTCAATCATATCATCATCCATCAGCATAGCCATGGTTTCTTTAATTACCAGGTCTTCAATGACTTCTTTCTTGACGGGCTTCTTTTTGCAATCGTTCAGCTTCTTCTTGACCGCATGGCATTTGTAATAGCGGTGAATGGTGCCGTTGCGGCTCTTGCCGCTTTCACCATTCATGGATGTACCGCAATGGCCGCAAAACAGCTTGGTGGTCAAGAGGTAGCTTTCCTGGGCCTTGGCTCTGGCTGGGGCCTTTTTGTTTTTGGCCAGCCGTTCTTGTACTCGGTCAAATAGGTCTTGGGGTATAATGGTGGGTATGCCGTTAGGAATAACAATATCCTGGAAAGAATACTCACCAATATAACGGCGGTTGGATAGCATATGCTGAACGGCTCCCCATGTTATTGGGCGGCCCTTTGTATTGGTTAGGCCCTTGGAGTTTAAGTAGTCACGAATTTCTGTTATGGTCTTGCCCTGGTCATACAGCTTGAAAGCTTCCAATACAAATGGGGCCGTCATGTTGTTTATCTGTAGGTGCTGCTCATCGTCCACTATGTAGCCAATGGGGAGAGTGCCGCCGTTCCATTTGCATTTTTCTGCATTGATGGTTAGGCCACGGACAACCTTTTCTTTGAGGTCTTCGGAGTACCATTCTGCCATGCCCTCCAGGACGGATTCAAGCAGAATACCCTCCGCACCTTGGGAAATGACTTCTGTGGCAGATATGACCT
>JAZNYV010000085.1:0-10912 GCA_045594585.1 Faecousia sp.
CACCTGTGCGCCGCCAACGGCAAAGCCTTTGAGACCCGCCTGCTCGATATATGCCCCTGCATAGCCCACCATGGGGCGCTTGAAAAAGCTTCCCGCACTTGGCATTTCCAGAGGCTGGCTTGCTCTGCGCCTTGCCTTCAGTTCCTCCATCCGGGCGGATACAGCAGCCTTATCCCCGGGCTGCAGACGGAACCTCGCCCAAAGCACAGTTTCCTTACTTTCTTCAAATCTGCTGTGACGGTAGCCGAAATCACATTCCGCAAGACTGTATTCGGCATACTCGGTCCCCTGTGCGGCAACGGTTTCCGTCACATGCTTTATTTCCCCGCCGTATGCGCCTGCATTCATGAGCACGGCGCCGCCCACCGTTCCGGGGATCCCGTGGGCAAATTCCAGGCCGGACAGACCGTTCCTGGCGGCAAACATGGCAGTCTGTGCCAGGGTCATCCCTGCCATAGCCTCGATGCGGCAGTGATCCAGGAGGGTCAGGCCCATAAAGGTGTCACGCAGACACAGGACCACACCCCGTACCCCCTCATCGGGAGCCAACACGTTGGTCCCTGCCCCCAGGATCTTGGGTCTGATGCTCAGAGCCTGTGCCTCCCGTAAAAGAAGGGAAAGCTGCTCCGGCTCTTGAGGGAATACCATAAGCTCCGCAGGTCCCCCGATACGGAAGGAGGTATGCTTGGAAAGAGGCTCCTCCCTGCGGATCAAATGAGAGGGCAGCACCCCCCGAATTCTCTCTGTAAAAGTATGAATGAGATCCATATAAAAACCTCCGTCATGGTCAGAATCATAAACCGCCTACTATACCATTCTATATTTATATAGTATATCACATTCCCGCCCGTTTCGCAATGGAGGACACAGTTTTTTTACAGATCGTTCCCCGCAGTTTTTCCCTCGCCTCCCCCACACCGTCCTTTTTTCCACCCTTGTACCACCATTATATCATATTCCCTGTCCAATATTCGGGACTTTGACAACAATAATTTCAAAAATCAATCACCAAATTCCGATTTATCGAGCTGTTTGAAAAAGCACAAACCACCAAATCACGCACTATCCCGTAGGGCAAGCTGCCCTCAGCTTGCCCTACGACAGTCTTGTACGATGATATGTTGCACGGTACGGGAATCGAACAGCTCCATAAATCGGAATTTGAAAGGGAGGAACTGTACTTGCATCCAGTTCCTCCCTTTGATCTTTCATATGCAATTTGCGGTCAGAATCTCTGGCCGTTGTTCTCGTCAAAGTGGCGGTTGATCCGCTCAGTAAACTCCTGTGCGGAATTGTAGCCCATCTTCTTCTGACGGTTGTTCATAGCTGCGATCTCCAGGATAATGGCAAGATTCCGCCCCGGCTTTACAGGTACCGTAATAGAGGGGATCTTTACTCCCAGGAAGTCAATGCATTGCTCCTCCAGACCCAGACGGTCGAAGTCCTGCCCATCACTCCATGGAACGATATTGATGGCTAGATCCACTGTCGTCTCCTTCTTAACAGATGCCATACCGTAGAGCTTGGCGACATTGATGACGCCGATGCCGCGGATCTCGATGTAATTCTGGATCAGATCTGGAGCATCCCCCATAAGGGTATTGTTGGCGATGCGGCGGATCCGCACGGCATCATCTGCAATCAGGCGGTGCCCCCGTTTCAGGAGCTCTGCGGCAGTCTCGCTCTTGCCAATGCCGCTCTCCCCCATTAGGAGGAGTCCCTCACCGTAAACCTCTACCAAAACTCCGTGACGGGTCATCTGAGGTGCAAGAGCGTTCTTTAAATAGGTGATCAGGGAGGAAACCATATAGGAGGTAGCCTCCATACAACGCAGGACCGTAATATCGTACTTGCGAGCCATCTCGATACATTCGGGAGTAGGCTCTACGTTACGTGCGAAAATAATGGCAGGGATCCTCCGTTCAAAGATCTTGCCGAAGACCTCCAGAAGCCGCTCGTGGCTCTGGGTCTGAATATAGGTATATTCCACATTGCCGATGACCTGAAGACGCAGAGGCTCAAAGTGATCGAAGAAGCCCGCCAGGGGCAGCCCCGGACGAGTGACCTCCTCTACGCGGACGGTGACCCTGTCATAGTCCGTAGAGGCATAGACCACCTGCAAACGGAAGTCCGCAACTACGTTCTTCAGCAGCACGCCGTTCATATTTATAGCCATAGTCATATACTCCTCTCTTCTTGTTATAGGCTATTATATACCAAACAGACCGTTTTCGCAAGTATCACAAAAAATTTTCTGTTTTTCTCTGAAAAATTTTTTGATTTTTCAAATTTTCTTCTTGCTTTTTTTCGCATTATCTGCTATGATATAGACCGATGTCCAAGAACATGATTTTCCCATGATTGGAGGTGCAGCAATTGGCAAAATGTGATATTTGCGGAAAGGGTGTTACCTTTGGTATTAAGGTCTCTCACTCCCACAGACGCTCCAACCGTACCTGGAAGCCCAATGTAAAGCGTGTTAAGGCTCTGGTCGACGGCTCTCCCCGTCACGTATACGTCTGTACAAGATGCCTCCGTTCCAACAAGGTTGAACGCGCCATCTAATTCCATGAACAAATCAGACAAGCTTCGGCTTGTCTTTTTTGTTTTTTCTCTGTGAATTTCGATTTATACTTATTTCTAATAACACGGTTTAACCGTTTTATCAAGAAACAGTATTAAAACTCAAGATACGCCTACAGGGCTGTCGCACATTTGTGAGACAGCCCCGTTCTGTTTTAGGAAAGCTTTGATATGTAGGGATGGCGAGACCCTCCCCCACCCTTATGCTTGCTGATCAGGTGTTCTTCATAATAACGGAGCCAACGCATTCGCTTACGTGCTCGCAGGCATCGGCACAGGACTCAAAGCACTCGAAGATCTCACGCCAGGAGACCTTGGTCAGAACGTCCAGGGAAGAGGTGGTGATCTGACGCATAGAGGTCAGGTAGAGCTGATCGCATTCTTCCTCGGCATCGTTAAGCTCGATAATAAGCTCACGGATCTTCTTGGAACGCTTGAAGTTCTCGAATTCATTCATCAGTGTGCAGAGCAGGTCGCAGGACCGAACCAGTTTCTTTGCAAACTCGATAACAGAGGCCTCTACGGTCTGAATGTTGTAAATATAGAACTTCTGCAGGACCTCCTCGATCTGATCGATGACCTGATCCAGGTTGTGGCTCAGCATATCCAGATCCTCCCGATCAACGGGGGTAACGAAGGCCTTTGCAAGAGCATCGTTCATCTCATGCTTCTTTACGTCTGCGGCGTGCTCGATCTCGTGCATCTTGTAGATCATGGTTTCGATCTTCCCGGGATCATAGTTTTCGAGACAGTCTACCAGGTATACAGCAGCCTTCTTGGAGAGTGCAGCACTTGCTGCAAAGTTTTCAAAATAAAATTTATCGCCTTTAGCCATGTTTGGTCATCCTTTCAATCAAGTAAATAGGAACATAAACAGTTTTGTCATT
Organism: Faecousia sp.; assembly: GCA_045594585.1. Lineage (GTDB taxonomy): Bacteria > Bacillota > Clostridia > Oscillospirales > Oscillospiraceae > JAZOXB01. The sequence continues at coordinate 3,471 of JAZNYV010000085.1, forward strand.
AAGAAGCCAACGAGTCCGCAGCCGGGGAAGGTCAGGACCCATGTGAGTACCATTTCCTTTACCACACCGAAGTTAATGGCAGAAACACGCTTTACAGCTCCAACGCCCATAATGGAAGTGGTCTTTGCATGGGTGGTAGATACGGGGAGGCTGAATACGGAGCAGAAGAGCAGGGACAGTGCAGCGGCAATATCTGCAGAGAAGCCCTGATACTTCTCCAGCTTGACCATATCCATACCTACGGATTTGATGATCTTCTTGCCACCCATGGCAGTACCCGCAGCCATAACGATGGAGCAAACAAGCATCAGCCACAGATAGTCGTTTGCAATATCCAGATCGGAGGGCAGAGCCTGTCCCTTGGACATATAGACACACAGGAGGACGACACCCATGAATTTCTGTCCGTCCTGGGCACCGTGCATGAATGCCATAGATGCAGCTCCCGCGATCTGTGCACCTCTGAAGAAGGGCTCTGTTTTCGGTCTGTTTGCATTACGGAACAGGAATGTAACCAGCTTACACACAGCCCAGCCCAAGCCAAAGCCAAGGCCTACGGAAATACCGATGCCGTACACTACCTTGACCCATTCGTTTCCATTGACACCGTCCAGGCTGTTATGCAGGGCAATGGCACTGCCGGTGAGACCGGCAATGAGTGCATGGCTCTCGCTGGTGGGAATGCCGAAGAGCCATGCCAGAGTTGCCCACAGAACAATGGCAAACAGTGCGGCACTGAGTGCAATGATGGCCTGGTCGGGATCGGTGCCGAAGTCTACCATCTTGGTGATGGTCTCGGCAACCGTTGCATTGATGAGGGTCATGACGAAAACGCCTAAGAAATTAAACAGTGCTGCCATAAGAATTGCAGCCTTGGGGGGCATACAGCGAGTGACTACACAGGTTGCGATGGCATTGGGAGCATCCGTCCAGCCGTTAACAAGAATGACACCCATGGTCAGGGTTACTGCAATAAACAGCAGGGGATTGGCTGTCATCTGTCCCCAAAATTCTAATATAGAATCCATAGGCCACCGTCCTTCCACATTATTTGAGCATTTTTCATAGTTTGTCCTGCCTTTCTTTCAAAGTATCTCTTTTTTGTGCTTTGGACTTTTTGACTATTATTTTCTGCGGTTGAGACAGGGGATAGCCCTCTGCTCCCCTCCTCCGTTTATGCTCCACCCCAATTCCTTCGTAGCATCCTTTTGCTTATCGGGTTTCGTTCTTCTGCGCCAGGTCGTTGGTGTCCATGGTATCCCTGAATACAACATACTTCTGATACAGGAACTCCAGAACCAAATTGGCACCCATTGTCAGTGCCTTGATCACATACTCATTGCCCATCCACACCTCGGTCCACTGTCGGGTGAGCCAGGTGGTGGCAGGGGTAAAGACCAAATAGAACACTGCGACCTTTGCCATTGCCACAGGCACGTTCCCTGCGGATTGGAAGGTAAATCTACGGTTAAAGGTAAAATTCCACAGAACAGACAGCACCTGGGAGATCAGCTGGCTGATCCAGGGTGCCAGGGAAAATACCGTATTACACAGGGTAAAGGACAGGATCTCAATGACCCCTGCAGACAGGGAGAAGAGAACAAACTTTACCGTCCTTACCCATTCCCCCTTCATCTTGCCCATGCGGCGTCCTCCACCTCACTGGTCCGATCTCTGTGCATCAGATGCCTCATAGCCTCTCGGGGGTCCAAATTCTCATAGAGGACCCGGTAAGCGGCCTGGGTAATGGGCATCTCCACACCGTTCTCCTGTGCCAGCTCCCAAGCGGATTTGGCAGCATAGTAGCCCTCTACCACTGCACCGACTCGGTCCATAGCCTCCTTGGGAGAAAGACCCTCTCCCACCAGGATACCGGCACGACGGTTACGGGAATGCATAGAGGTACAGGTAACGATCAGATCCCCTACCCCTGCCAAGCCGGCAAAGGTCTCTCTCTTGGCTCCCATGGCCATGCCCAGACGGGCGACCTCTGCCAGACCACGGGTCATGAGCAGGGCCTTGGTATTGTCTCCGTAGCCCATGCCGTCACATACACCGGCACAGAGGGCAATGACGTTCTTGAGTGCAGCACCCAGCTCTACCCCTACGGCGTCGGGGCAGGTATAGACGCGGAGCACATCGTTCATGAAGATCCTCTGGACCTTCTCTGCAAGGGACTTGTCCTCACAGGCAGCAACCACCCCTGTGGGGATCTCCCGGAAGACCTCCTCTGCGTGGGAGGGGCCGGAGAGAGCTACTACAGTCCTCCCCGTCTCCTGGGTGATGATCTGGGACATACGGCAGCCTGTCCCCTGCTCGATCCCCTTGGTAACGCACACCAAAGTGGTCTCCGCCCCCAGGAAGGGTGCGAAGCTCCGTGCCGTAGCCCGAACCGCAAAGGAAGGACTGGCAAAGACCACCATGTCCGCAGTTGCGGCCTCCTCACAGCAGTAGGTAAAGGTCATATCCTTAGGCAATTCCACCCCGGGAAGGAGGGGATTGCGGAGGGTGCTTCTTAAGTTCTCGCTTTCCTCCTTACAGTAGGACCATAGACATACTTGATTTCCGTTACGATGCAGCACCATAGCCAGGGCCGTGCCCCAGCCACCGCTACCTGCTACAAAAATCTTCATAGAATTACTCCTTGTTCTTGTTTTTGCGTAAATAGGTTTTCCGTTCCTCCCCTCGGAGCAAACGGCCGATATTCCCTCGGTGCATATAGATAGCAAGCGCTGCGATCACCAGGCCCAGGCAATTGATCCCCCGCTGTCCCGGGAAGAATACCACGAAGCCCACTGCAAATACCACAGCCGCCAGAATGGATCCCAGGGAAACGTAATGGGTCAGGATCACTGCAAGGAAGAATACCAGCAAGCCGATCACAAGGATCCGCCAATCCATCATCCCTGCCACAGCCGCACCGCTGAGGATCCCCTTGCCTCCTCGGAAGCCGAAGAACACCGGGAACATATGACCTGCCATAGCACAGGTTCCTGCCAGCATTTTAGCAAGCTCCCTCTCCTCGGGGCAGATCAACCCTGCCAGCCAGCCGGCCAGGAGCACCTTGCCCACATCTATAAGGATCACCAGCAGAGTGGTCATACCACCGTAGTTCCGCAGGAAGTTGGTCAGACCGGCGTTACCGCTGCCCTTCTCCCGTACGTCCTCGTGCTTAAACAGCTTGGAGACCAGGATGGCACCGTTCATACAGCCTGAAAGATAGCCTACAAGTCCGCAGACCAGCAAGGACCAAGTCATGCTTACTCCTCCTTCTCACCCTTCTGACGGATGGTGATGCGGATGGGAGTCCCCTCCAGACCGAATACTCCACGGATCTGATTCTCCAGATATCGCTGGTAGGAGAAATGGAAGAGCCTTGCATCATTGCAGAAGATCACGAAATGGGGCGGCTTAACGCCTACCTGGGTCATGTAGTAGATCTTCAGTCTCCGACCCTTGTCTGTGGGGGGCTGTACACGGGCAGTGGCATCTGCCAGGATATTGTTGAGCATACCCGTAGTGATCCGCATAGCTGCCTGGTCTGCCACATAGTTAATGAGCTCGTAGAGCTTGCCTACACGCTGCCCGGTGAGGGCAGAGATGAACAGCACGGGAGCATAGGGCATATATCCCAGATCCCTGCGGATGTCCTCTGTCATTTGGTTCATGGTGTTGGTCTCCTTCTCCACCATGTCCCACTTGTTCACGACGATGATACAGGCCTTGCCTGCCTCGTGCGCCAAGCCTGCGATCTTGGTGTCCTGCTCCGTAACGCCCTCGTTGGCATCAATGAGGATCAGACACACATCCGCACGGTCGATGGCGGCGATGGATCGCATATTGGAGTACTTCTCGATGGCGTCGTCCACCTTGGACTTCCGCCGCATACCGGCAGTGTCAATGAAGCGGTACTTGCCGTATTCATTCTCGAAGAAGCTGTCGATGGCATCTCTGGTGGTACCTGCCACATTGGATACGATCACACGCTCTTCTCCTAAGATCTTGTTCAGGAGGCTGGACTTGCCTACATTGGGCTTGCCTACCATGGCGACCTTGATGATCTCGCCCTCGTCCTCTTCCTCCGTCTCCTCGGGGAAGTGCTCTACGCACCAGTCCAGCAGGTCCCCGGTTCCGTGACCGTGGACAGCGGAGACCTCAATGGGATCTCCCAGCCCCAGGGCATAGAACTCGTAAATATCCGGGTTAATGGTGCCGATGGAGTCACACTTGTTGACTGCCAGGCAAACGGGCTTCTTGCTCCTAAGGAGCATGGTGGCAACATCCTGGTCAGCAGCCGTAACACCGGTCTTGATATCCGTGACCATAATGATCACGTCCGCAGTTTCAATGGCGATCTCTGCCTGTCTGCGCATAAACCTCAGCATCTCGCTGTCGGTATTGGGCTCGATACCGCCGGTATCTACAATCTCGAACTCCCGACCGTTCCAATCACAGTCTCCGTAGATCCGATCACGGGTCACACCGGGAGTGTCCTCTACGATCGCAGTCCTCTGTCCGGTCAGCTTATTAAACAGCATAGATTTGCCTACGTTGGGTCTGCCAACGATGGCAACCAAAGGCTTTGCCATACTGATCTCTCCTTCCTCTGTTCAACGCATATATTCCACGCCTATTATGGCATAAAGTTCCGAAATTTTCAATGGGAATTTTACAGCTTTTCACTCTCCATTATGATTCTTTGAGGTTTCATGCCGCATTTTTCGTAGAACCTTACGGCAGAAGCATTAAACGCCCATACATTCAGCTCCACATTGGCACAATCCGTATTTCGAGCAAGCTGCAGAACAAAATCGTACAGCTTCTTCCCGATCCCCTGCCCTCTGCAGGCCTCATCTACGCACAGGTCATCAATGTACATGACCCTGCGGTCTGATAAAGTGGAGTGATTCCGCAGTTCTTTATAAACGCACATGGCATAGCCCAGCACGTACTCCCCTTCTGCCGCAACGTAGACAGGCTTATTGGAGTCTGCAAGCATCTGCAACACGTTATTATGGTCGAATTTCCGGACCCCGTGGAACAGGTCCGACCTACCCTCTGCATGGAGCCGGGCGATCTGATCCAACAGCACGAGGATCTGGGGAATGTCTCTTTCACAAGCAAGTCTGATTTCCATATCTGCTTCTCCTATAGAGCATGGTATGAGAAAAGAGGAAGGTGTCTTTACCCTTCCTCTTTTCTTCGTTCTGTAAATTACTTTTCCTCAGCAACAGGAAGAACTTCGCGTCCGTTGTAGGTACCGCACTTCTTACAAGCTCTGTGGGGCAGGCGAGCTTCTCCGCACTTGGGGCATGCAACGATGCCGGGGATGGAGAGCTTCCAGTGAGAGCTACGTCTCTTATCCCGTCTTGCCTTGGAAACTTTACACTTGGGGACAGCCATGAATGACACCTCCTTGGTCAGAATAAATAGTGATTATCCTTTCATATCCTTCAACAGCTGCCCAAGGACAGCCAAGCGGGGATCGGATTCGGGACGACAGTCGCAAGTTCCGTCGTTCAAATTCTTGCCGCAGCGGAAGCACAGACCCTTGCAGTCCGGCTTGCACAGTAGCTTAGAATCCATGTTGAGTACGAAAGCCGTTGTGAGAATGTCGTCGAGATCAGCATGATCGTTCTCGAGCAGGAAGGTCCACTCGTCCGCCTCGTCCTCGTTCTCCAACTCACGGGTGAGAACCGCCTCTACGTCGTAGGAAACCTCTCGGTCAAAATCCAAAGCACAGCGATCACAGGTTCCGTGGAGCCGGGTGCTGATCTGAGCTGTCAGGACCAGGACACCTGCCGTATTACGGACGGCACCCTTTGCCACAACGGGCTCGGATACAGGATAGCTGCTGCCGAATTGTAAATCACTGAGATCCAGGCTTGTCTCAAAGGGCAAGACACTGTCCGGGGTGCGGATGATATTGGATAGACCTAACAGCATTGCAATCTCCTACCTCATAGTCGTACCCCCACATTATACTGGATTTTGATCCTTTTGTCAAATGTTTTTTTGCTGTTTTTTCTCTTAATTTAATTTATTTTTTCCTGCTTTTGTCTCTTTGCCGTAAATCACCGCACCTGCCACAGTGGTCAGAGGAACGGCCAAAATCACGCCTATGGCACTGGCTACGGAGCTGACCACCTCCACCGCTACAAAGGAGGAGGAGATAAACTGGTTCCGACTCAGATCCATGGAATAGATATAAAGGATCAGCATCAGGCTGCTGCCCAGGATGGCAAGGATCAGGGTATTGGTCATAGTTCCTACCATATCCCTGCCGATGTTCATTCCGCTACGCCACAGCTCTCTGCCTGTGAGCTGTGGGTCTACGGTCTTAAGCTCCTTCAGAGCCGAAGAAATGGACATGGCCACGTCCATGACCGCACCTAAGGAGGAGATGATCACTCCCGCTACAAGGAGTCCGCGGATTCGGAATGGAGTCCCCGTAAGCCTTTCGTTATACAGGGCATCGGCATACTCTGCCTGGTAGCCATCTATGAGCAGGAGCCTCTGTGCAAGGATGCCGAAGAACATGGCGAGAGCCATTCCCGCTATGGTACCCGAGCAGGCACAGAGGATCTTCCTTGTACAGCCGTCCAACAGAATAAAGCAGGCAATACACACCATAGAGCATATAAGGAATGCTGTGGAGATGGGAGGCCAGCCCTTCCCTAAGAGGGGCAGATACACACAGATCAGCACTACAATGGTCAAGAGTAAGCCTAAGACAGACTTTGCCCCTGTCTTGCCTCCAACCAGTACCGTCACCAGTAGGAAGAGCCCCAGGATCACATAGATCATGATCTCCCGGTTCACTGCATATAGGGCGGTCATGGTGGTACCGTCGGAATAGGTGCTGATATGTACCACGATCCTCTGCCCCACCTCTGCAGGCCCGTAGTCCGTAAGAATGCCTACCGCATTATCCACCAGGAAGGTCTCTCCCTTATACTTGCCGCCGGTGATCTCCACCAGCAGCTTCTGCTCTCCTCTCCAGGCATTCTCCGCCCGTTCATCCTGCTCGCAGTTGTCCATAAGGATCTGCTTTACCACAGCAGTTTCGTAGGAGGAAGCCTCTATCTCCTCCTGTGGGTACGTCTCCTGCTCCCCGGCATAGAAAAACAACCCTGTAAAGCTCCCCAGAAGGATCACCATGGCAAGCACGGACGCCCACACAGACCTTTTCTTCAGCCCCTTCAACATATCCAACCCTCCCCTGTTTTTCCCCATTATACCATAGCACCGGAGGAATTACAACCATTTTCCTCCCCTCCCCGTTTTTCAAATTCCGATTTATCCCTCCCTTCCGTCGCAACAAACCGGAATAGTGAATATTAAATAATGAATGATGAAGAATGAATAATGTCGCCGAAGAATTAAAAAATAGATACGTTTTGTATGGCGGGCCCATTATTTTAATTTCATCCCGAAGGGAT
>JAZNYV010000086.1:0-17824 GCA_045594585.1 Faecousia sp.
TTTTATTGCAGGATGAATATCCTGCTTAGCCTTCGGCGGCAAGAACAGTATTACACGGCATTTCTTGGCGGCTTTGCCGCCATGCCGCTTACCAGCGGCATAATAAAACGGTTAATCCGTTTTATTAGAAATAAGTATAAAGGGGGTACTACTATCCCTCTGAAAAGGAGCCTTACTTATGACACAGAAAATCGTCGGCAACTGCCCCCACTGCGGCAGGGAGCTGGAGATCCCCGGGGAGCTGGAGGAGTTCTCCTGCCTGTACTGCGGTGCCCGATCCCATATCGAGCTCCTAAAGGGGCAACAGAACCTCCGTATGGAGGACCTGGAGGAGCTGGCCTCTCAGCTTCCTCAGACTCTGAGAGACCATGGAGAATTGTACAAGCACATCAACAAGAGTGACTACGTCCCCACCTTTGCCGCCTACGAGGCTGAGCACAGCACCCTACTGAAACGGGTAGACATAGCAGTCAATGCCGCCCCTATGCCCACGGACAAGGCAACGGACATTCTGTGTCAGGTTTTCCTGGATACCCTTGAGGCGGATTTACGGGAGGTCAAGGGCTACAACAGCCGCAGCGGTCAGAGTCGGATCCTCTTCGAGATCAAGGTAGGCCTTGCGCTCTTCCTCACTCCCCTGTGCCGCAAGCTCCATCTGTCTATGGCAGAGCTCTTCTGCAAATCCCTCCACAGTGCTTGGCTCAAGCGGTTCCCCAAGGAGGCCTGGACCCCCGGTGTCTACGAGGAGATCACAGGCGGCTTCCGCAAGAAGAGGCTGTGCTTCATTACCACCGCCGCCTGTGCCCACGAGGGCAAGGCCGACGACTGCTATGAGCTGACCGCCTTCCGCAGCTTCCGTGACGGCTGGCTTACAGAGAACGGCGGAGGGGACATGATCCGGCAATATTATGACCTGGCCCCCACCTTAGTGACCCTTATAGACCACTGTGACGATCCCCGTGCCGTATATGACCGGATCCGCCGCAGCTACCTGACCCCCTGCCTGGAGGCCCTGGAGCAGGAGAACCACCGCCTCTGCCGCGATACCTACGTCCAAATGGTCCAAGCCCTCCGCCACGCCTATTACCAATAAGGCTGTGAGCGACCCTATGGCCAACCATCCGATCACACCCCACGGGAGCCGACCCCTCGGCTCCCGTTTTCTGTTGCAGAGCAAATTCCGATTTGGCATTGCAGTTCGGTTTGATATGGCTCCTATATTATAGCATATTTGTGACGATTTGTCTACCTACCTTTGGCAAAAACGCAAAATATTTTTTATTTTTGATTTTCTATCCCTTATTTAATGGTTTCTCACCATATTGTAGTACATTTGTTTGATTTTCAGCGTGATTTTTGCTTTGTCAGTATTTGGAAGGAGATTATGTAAACCTGCACGGCTTAGAGGATGCCTCTTTGTAACGGAAAAAGGTAGGCGGTTACACTTGATTCTTGAGACAAAATGCGATATAATAGCTCTGTATATCATAAGAAGGGCGGTGTTTCCCCATGGAAGGACTTTGGATCGTTCTCGGAGGCCTTGCTTTACTTGTTTTCATAGTTGCCGTCGCTGCTAACGGGAATAACACCCCTGCGGAAAGTCTGCGGCATCCCAAGCTACGGGACGGCGTGGTAGTCTTCTCCCACAACTGCGGTAACATCACCTGGACGGAGAAAAATCAGCCTCGTGCCATTATCCTCTCGCCGGATATAAAGCTGGAGAACAGGGGTCTGCAGAAGAAAATCCGGGAATACATCACCCATACCCCCTTAAACACCGAGATCCGCATCACCAACTACGCCTGGGATCTGACGGATGCCCTGGAGCTGACCGGGCATTTGGATGACTATTGGGATCCCGTGGGGGCCTACTGCTTCGGCAACGAGGTGGTCATGGTCCGCTATATGGAGCGTCCCCGTGAAGGTGTCAAGGTCTCTGACAAGCCCAGGGATCTGTATTTCGCCGCCGACGACGGCCATCTTATTTATTTCAGGAACGACGTATGATCTATTTAGACAATGCCGCCACATCCTTCCCCAAGGCACCGGGGGTGGGAGAGGCAATGCAGTATTATGTAAACCATATCGGTGTCAACATCAACCGCAGTGTCTACGGACCTGCCCGGGAGGCAGGCCTCACCACACTGACCCTTAGAGAAGGGCTGTCCTCCTTTTTCTGCCACGGAGACGAGGATCGGGTGATCCTTACGCCGGGTGCCACAGCCGCCCTGAATTTCGCCATAAAGGGCTATCTGAAGCCGGGAGATCACGTGCTGGTCAGCTCCATGGAGCACAATGCGGTCATGCGGCCCCTGGTGCAGATGGGCATTGCCTTCGACCGTGTTCCCTGTGACCGGGAGGGCTTTCTGCAGATCCACAGGATCCCCTCTCTGATCCGTCCCAACACCCGTCTGTTCATCCTGTGCCACGGCTCCAATGTCTGCGGAACCATACAGGATGCCAAGGCAGTAGGGGAATTATGTAAACTTCACAACATTGCCTTCCTCTTAGATGCCGCACAGACCGCAGGGCATATTCCCATTGATTTCCGGGAGCTGGGCCTCAGTGCCCTGGCTGTCCCCGGTCACAAGGGCCTTTTGGGCCCCCAGGGCATTGGTGCCCTGCTGATCTCCCAAGACTTTGCCCAACAGTCAGACCCTCTCATTACAGGGGGAACGGGCAGTATGTCCGATTCCGAGGAGCTGCCTCCCTGGCTCCCGGACCGCTTCGAGTCGGGAACCCCTAATCTGCCGGGGATCTACGGCTGGGCTGAGGCGATGGATCATGTAAGCCGGACGATGGACGAGCGGCGGCGGCATGAGGAGGCACTCACCGCCCTGTTCCTGGCAGGCTTGGAGGCACTGCCACGGGTCCGTTTGGTAGGCACCAAGGACCTGAGCCGCCGCGTGGGAGTGATCGCCGTGGACTTCCTCCATCGGGATAATGCAGAGGCCGCCGACGACCTGGAGCAGAAATACGGTATCCTCACCCGCTGCGGCCTCCACTGTGCCCCCTCTGCCCACAAGACCCTGGGCACCTTCCCCCAAGGGGTCGTCCGCTTCTCCCTTGGCTATACTACCACCAAGGAGGACATCCTCACCGCCCTCAAGGCCATCGAGGACCTCTCGTAGAAATCCCGATTTATGGAGCTGTTCAATTCCCGTACCATGCAACATATTATCGTACAAGGCTGTCGTAGGGCAAGCTGCCCTACGGGATAGTGCGTGATTTGGTGGTTTATGCTTTTTCAAATAGCTCGATAAATCGGAATTTGCAAATCTGTTCGCTCATTTGGAGGTTATATGGATAAATTCTATGCTATTGTAAGATCCGCAGGGGAGCTGATCCTTGGGGCAGTGAATATTGCAGACACCGTTACGGACAAGGGGCAGGCCTGCGATCTGGTTACGGCCTATGACAAGGCGGTGCAGGACAAGGTAGTCCGAGAGCTGAAGGAGGCCTATCCCCACTGCGGCATCTATGCCGAGGAGGATGATCTGTGTGACATTGATCACGACAGCTATTTCATCATCGACCCCATTGACGGCACCACCAACTTCGTCCGGGAGCTCCACCATAGCTGTATCAGCGTAGGTCTGTACTCCAAGGGGGAGATCATTGCCGCCGCTGTATACAATCCCTTTGCCCATGAGTTATTTACTGCGGAGAAGGGCAAGGGAGCCTACCTGAACGGCAAGCGGCTCCGTGTAACGGAGGCAGACCTTCCCAACAGCCTGGTCCTGTTCGGCTCTGCCATTTACTACAGGGACACGGTCCCTGCTACCCTCCGCTTCGTAGAGGAGCTGTTCCCCCTGTGTATCGACTTCCGCCGTGGAGGCTCTGCGGCACTGGATCTGTGCTATGTTGCCGCCGGGAGGGCAGACCTGTTCTTCGAGTGCTGTCTCCGCCCCTGGGATTATGCCGCAGGGAGTCTCATGGTCGCGGAAGCCGGCGGCGTAGTCACCGCTCTGGACGGCAGTCCCCTCCGCTTCTATGACCGCTGCTCCGTAGCCGCAGGGAACCCCTGCAACCACCCTTCTCTCATGGAGCTGGCCCGTTCCATTGCCCAAGAGCCGAATATGAAAGGACGGATCAAATGAACAGATACAAACGCAGCCTTTTGGCCCTGCTTCTCTGCACAGCCCTGCTGTTGACAGGCTGCAACTTTATGACCTTCTCCGATCGGTTGGAGGTGCTGGAGTCCCTGCTGGAGTCTGCCCCTGCCCAAGAGGAGCCGGAGAACAAGCCTCAAAAGCCCCCCAAGGACGATCCCAAGTCCCCCGCAGACCCCAAGCCTACGGAGACCCCCGACTCCACGGAGAATGCCTTCCACACCTATGTTCCCTATGAGGAATTTGAACGGGAATACGAGCCCTACTTAGACCGGGTCCCCTTCTCTCAGATCCAATACGTTGCCCCGGACAGTGAGCCCGTGATCCGGGGCTACGGCTCCGTACAGGCCATGGTAGAGGAGGGCAAGGCAAGCAGTGAGGAGATCATCGACGCCTTCGAGGCGGTATTTGAGGAGCACCTGTTCTTCGACACCATGCATTCCTATGCCTATATCCGCTACAGCCTGGATCTCAGTAACAGCTATTACGACGAGGAATACAACCGCTGTGAGGAGCTGTCTCCCCTCATTAACCAGGCACAGGAGAAGTGCTACGTTGCCATGTGCTCCAGCCCCCTGCGTGAGGAGCTGGAGGAGGAATACTTCGGCGAGGACTTCTTCCTCTTCTATGACGAAAACCGCATTTATTCCAAGGATTCCGTAGTCAAGCTCATGCAGAAGGAATCGGAGCTCCAATCTCAATACCTCGCCCTGCAGAATGAGCCTACGGTCCTGTGGAAGGGAGCAGAGACCTCCTTAGACAGCCTCTTGGAGGATCCCACCCTCCCCTATGAGGATTACCTGGCAGTGTATCAAGCCTACTACGGCAAGTACACCCCCTTAGCAGCAGACCTGTATGCCCAACTGATCCGGGTCCGCAAGGAGATCGCCAAGGAACTGGAATACGACAGCTACGCCGATTTCGCCCACAGCTGCCTCTACAGCCGTGATTACAGCCAGGAGCAGGTCGATCGCTACTGTGACGACATTGCCGACGAGCTGCCCTCCCTTCTCTTTACTGCCATTATGGCACAGGGGGACCTGCCTCACAAGTCCATGTCTCAGAGCCTGGAAGTTTTCACCAACACGGTAGACAGCTTCGGCGGCGTGATCAAGACCGCCTACGAATTTATGACGGATTATGAGCTGTGGGACACCTCTTCCTCCCCCTCCAAGCTCCCCGGCTCCTATATGACCTATCTGAACTCCTACGAAATGCCCTTCCTCTATGTTTCCCCTGCGGACACCCTGGGAGACGTGACCACCCTGTTCCACGAGTTCGGCCACTTTGTAGACGGGTACGTAAACTGCGGCGGCTTCTCCTCCATTGACTGTGCAGAGGTCTTCTCCCAGAGCCTGGAGTTCCTGTCTCTCAGCCGCGCAGACCTCAACCCCTCGGAGCGGTCTGCTCTGATCCGCTCCAAGGCCGCAGACTCCGTTATGGTCTTCCTGACCCAGGCCTGCTATGCAGAGTTTGAGAATCTGGCATATTCCCTGCCGGAGGACAAGCTCAATGCCGAGGGCTTAAACGAGCTGTTCCTTAAGTGCAACAACAAGTACGGTATGTCCATGCTCTATATGGGTATGGAGGACCTGCTGGCCCCGGGCTGGATCGACGTACAGCACTTCTTTGTTGCCCCCTATTACGTCATCAGCTACTGTGTCTCCAACGACACTGCCCTCCAGGTCTACGAGCAGGAGCTGGCAGAGGGTAAGGGTCTGGATCTGTTCTACGAGCTGCTGCAGCAGGACCGTGAGAGCACCCTGCCGGAGCTGGCAGAGGGTGCGGGATTGGAGTCCCCCTTTGCCCCGGGCCGTATTGAGACCCTAACCGACTTCTTAGACGACCAACTGAACTGAGGTTTGAACCATGAGTGATATTATTGCCGCCATTGCCACAGGCCACAGCCCCTGTGCCATTGGCATCCTCCGTCTGTCCGGCCCGGATTGTGCCCGGGTAGCCGGGAGGGTCTTTACCCCGGACAACGGCAAGGCCCTGTGGGAGCTCCCTCCCCACAGGATGGTCATAGGCACCGTCCGTGACAGACAGGGACGGGTCATTGACCAGGCCTTAGCGGTCCGCTGTGCCGCCCCTCGGAGCTACACCGGAGAGGACACCGTAGAGCTCCAATGCCACGGCTCCCCTGCCATGCTTGCCGCCGCATTGGAGGCCCTCTTTGCCGCCGGAGCCAGACAGGCAGGCCCCGGAGAATTTACCAGGCGTGCCTTCTTAAACGGGCAGTTGGATCTGACCCAAGCGGAGGCTGTCATCGACCTGATCCATGCGGAAAGTGCAGATGCCGCCGCCAATGCCGCAGGACAGTTAGGCGGTGCCCTCCTTAAGAAGATCAGCCCCGTATATTCTGCCCTGACGGATCTGTGCAGTCATTTCCACGCTGTGCTGGACTATCCGGATGAGGATATTGAGGAGTTCCGACTTCCCCAATTTGCTTCCGTCCTTGCAGACTCCGCCGAGACACTGGACGCCCTCCTTGCCACCTACGAGCAGGGCAAGCACCTAAAGCAGGGGGTCAAGACCGTTCTCTTAGGCAGACCCAATGCAGGCAAGTCCTCTCTCTTTAACGCCCTTGCAGGCTATGATCGGGTCATTGTGACGGAGATCCCCGGCACCACCCGTGATACCGTAGAGGAAACCGTCACCGTAGGCAAGGTCCTCCTGCGGCTCATTGACACCGCCGGCATCCGCGAGGCCTCGGACCGTATCGAGGCCCTGGGTGTGGAGCGGTCCCAAGCCGCCGCCGAGACTGCGGAGCTTGCCATCTTCGTCTGCGACGGCTCTCAGCCTCTGAACGAGGAGGACCGCAGAGCCATAGATGTGGCTCTCAAGGCTCCTACCTCCATCGGCATTCTGAACAAGTCCGACTTGGGCTGTCAGGTGGATCCCCGGGAGCTTCCCTTCCAAAGGGTTCTGACGATTTCCGCCCAAACAGGTGGGAATTTAGACCAATTATCCGATTTTCTGCAGGAAACCTATGGGAGAGACCTCCACTGTGACGGGTCCCTGCTGACTAACGCCCGACAGTTCGGTGCCATCCACTCTGCCGCCCAAGCCATCACCCGCGGACGGGAGTCCCTCCTTCTGGGACTGACCCCCGACGCCGTCCTTACAGACGTAGAGGACGCCATGTCCGCACTGGGAGAGGTCACAGGCACCACCGTCCGTGAGGATATCACCAACCGTATCTTTGAACGCTTCTGCGTAGGGAAATAACGCCCAATTTCTCTGCACCTGTAGGGGCGAAGCCGTGTCTTCGCCCCTACTAAATGATCTTTAAACGAAGAATTTCCGAAAGGAATCCTGTGAATGAAACAAACACTTTTATCCGAATGTGCCCGATTGGGCATTCCCTTGACCGAGGCACAGGCTGAGCAATTCTGCCGATTCGGCACTGCGCTCATTGAGCAGAACAAGGTCATGAATCTGACGGCTATTACAGAGCCGGAGGCTGTGGCTCGCCTCCATTTTGCCGATTGTCTCGCCCTCCTGGGGATCGAGGATCTAAAGGGCAAGAGCCTCATTGACGTAGGCTGTGGGGCAGGCTTTCCCGGTGTGCCTCTCAAGCTGGGAGAGCCCACCATCAAGCTGACCCTGTTGGACAGCCTGCAGAAGCGGGTGAACTGGCTCCGTCAGACCATGGATGCCATGGGCGTAGAGGCTGAATGTGTTGCCTCCCGTGCAGAGGAATACGGCAGGCGTGAGTCCTTCGATATTGCCACCTCCAGAGCCGTTGCGCGGCTCAATATTTTGGCCGAGCTGTGCCTCCCCTTCGTCAAGGTGGGGGGCTGCTTCTTAGCTATGAAGGCCGCCGCCGCAGAGGAGGAGCTCCAAGAGGCTAAGAGAGCCATTTCCCTCTTAGGAGGCAAGTTAGAACGGGTAGGAGCATACGAGA
The DNA here is from genome assembly GCA_045594585.1 of Faecousia sp. GTDB lineage: Bacteria > Bacillota > Clostridia > Oscillospirales > Oscillospiraceae > JAZOXB01. The sequence goes on from JAZNYV010000086.1 coordinate 8,023, forward strand.
TCGACGGTGCCCCCCGTCGCGTCTTGGTCATCCGCAAGATCAAGCCCACCCCGTCACAGTACCCCCGCCGCTTCGCCAAGATCAAACAAGCCCCCCTGTAAAGAGAAATCCCCGATTTATTGCTGCCTTCGGTGGCGTAAATCGGATAATGAATAATGAATACTGAATGGTGAAGAATGAATCATTTCGGTGTCGGCTCCGCCGAAGAATTTAAAATGGGTGCGATCCGTATGGCAAAGCCATTATTTTAAATCCATCCCGTAGGGATACCACAATTATTCAATATTCACTATTCATTTTTCATTCATTCCGTATCGCTCCAACGGAGCGATACATTGGAATTTAATTGTCTATTCATTCTATCCGAAGGAAGGAAGCTTCTATGGAATATTTTGCAGGCTCCTATGATGTTGCTGTGATCGGTGCCGGTCACGCCGGGATCGAGGCCGCACTGGCCACTGCCCGTATGGGTCTTAGGACCGTTATTTTTACCATTAACTTAGATGCTGTTGGGAATATGCCCTGTAATCCCGCCATCGGAGGCACCGGCAAGGGACATTTGGTCCGTGAGCTGGATGCTCTGGGGGGAGAAATGGGCAAGGCCGCCGACGCCTGCTGTATCCAGTACCGTATGCTCAACCGAGGAAAGGGCCCCGCTGTCCATTCCCTCCGTGCCCAGGCAGACCGCCGCCGCTACCAGGAGCATATGAAGCACATCCTGGAGCAGGAGCCCAATCTCAGCCTCAAGCAGGCTACCGTTACACAGATCCGGACAGAAAAGGGAAAGGTCATTGCCGTAGTGACCCAATTGGGTGCCATATATGCCGCAGATGCCTGCATCATTGCCGCCGGCACCTACTTAGACAGCACCTGTATTACGGGAGACAGTGTCATTGCCTCCGGCCCCGACGGGCTCCGATCCGCAACGGAGCTGACGGATTGTCTCCGCAGCTTAGGGCTGAGCCTCCGCCGCTTTAAGACCGGGACCCCTCCCCGGATCAACCGCCGTACTGTGGATTTCAGTAAGATGGAGATCCAGCCGGGAGACGAGGAGATCGAGGCCTTCTCCTTCTCCACTACTGAGCCGCCTAACAATCAAGCGGTGTGCTACCTGTGCTACACCAACGAGGAGACCCACAGGATCATCCGCGACAACCTAGACAAGAGTCCCATGTATGACGGCTCCATTACCGGTGTAGGCCCCCGATACTGCCCCAGTATCGAGACCAAGATCGTACGCTTCCCGGATAAGAGCCGCCATCAGCTCTTCTTAGAGCCCTGCGGCTTAGATACGGAGGAAATGTATCTGCAGGGCTTCTCCTCCTCCCTGCCCGAGTATGTGCAGATCCAAATGCTCCATACGATCCCCGGCTTAGAGGAGGCTGAGATCCTCCGTCCTGCCTATGCCATTGAGTATGAGTGCATGGACCCTACGGAGCTGTATGCCACCCTGGAATCCAAGAAGATCTCCGGCCTCTACGGTGCAGGACAGTTTAACGGCTCCTCCGGCTATGAGGAAGCCGCTGTCCAGGGCTACGTGGCAGGTGTGAACGCCGGCTTAAAGCTCCTGGGCCGTGAACCCCTGATCCTCCGCCGTGACCACGGCTATATCGGCACCCTCATTGACGATCTGGTCACCAAGGGGACGGAGGAGCCGTACCGTATTATGACCTCCCGCAGTGAGTACCGCCTCCTCCATCGTCAAGACAACGCAGACGAGAGACTCAGCCATATTGCCTATGACTGCGGTCTGATCTCTCAGGAGCGGATGGAGGCCGTCCGTGAGAAGTATGCCATGGTGGAACGGGAGATCCGCCGCCTGGAGGGCTGCGGTGTGGGTGCAAGCGAGACACTGAATGCCTTCCTCACAAGCCGCGGCTCTGCTCCCGTAGCTGCCTCTGCCCGTATGCTGGATCTCCTCCGCAGGCCGGAGCTGGACTATGATTGCCTGTCCCCCTTTGATCCCGGTCGGGAGCCTCTGCCCCTCGAGGTCCGCAGACAGGTAGAGATCCGCGTAAAATACCAGGGCTACCTTGCCCGTCAGGAGAAGCAGATCGCAGATTTCGCCAAGGCAGAGACCCGTCTCCTGCCTTCCGATATAGACTATCACAGCATCAGCGGTCTGCGTCTGGAGGCCCGTCAAAAGCTGTCGGAGATCCGCCCCCATTCCATCGGACAGGCAAGTCGCATCTCCGGTGTCTCCCCCGCAGATATCGGTGTCCTGCTGATCTACCTCAGCACATAACGGAGGTGTTTATGAAACAGAGAAATCCTGCATTGGATATCATCCGCATTTTTGCCTTCTTCTGTGTGGTAGGCGTTCATTTCTTTTTGAATAATGATTTTTATTCCATAACCGTTACGGGGCCTGCTATGGCAGGGATGATCGTAGTGCGGTGCTTCTGCATGATCTGTGTTCCCCTGTTCCTTATGCTCTCCGGATATTTGCTCAAGGACAAGGCCCTGAGTGGGAGGTACTACGGCAGGATCATTTACATCCTGTGTATCTACCTCCTGTCCTGTTTGGCCTGCGGTCTTTACAAGTGCCTGTTTACGGATCTGACCCTTGGGGAGGCGGTAATCGGGATCTTCGATTTCCAGACCGCTTCCTATAGCTGGTACGTAGAGATGTACATAGGGCTGTTCCTGCTGATCCCCTTCCTTAACATGATGTACAAGGGTGCCGAGTCCAAAGGCAAGGCTTGGGTCCTTGTACTGACCCTTCTGATCCTCACCGCCCTGCCCGCTCTCTTTAATACCTGGGATCTCCGCGGACTCCTTGGGACCCCCCTTACAGAGGAAGAGATCCACTTTGATCCTCTGATCCCGGACTATTGGAGGGCTCTGTATCCCATAAGCTTCTATTTTATGGGAGCCTACCTCAAGGATCACCCCTTGAAGCTGAAGCCTTGGAGGGCCCTCCTTTCTATCGTCCTTTCTGCCCTGGCCTTCGGTCTGTTCTGCTATTGGCGTTCCTACGGCAGATCCTTTATCGGTGCGGAATGGGCAGAGCACCGCTCTGTTTTCTGTGCCGTTCTCAGCTTCTTTGTGTTCTCCTTCTTAGCAGAGCGGCAGTGGAAGCGAGTGGGACCCAAAACCGCTAAGCTCCTGTCCAAGGTATCCTCTTGGACCCTGGGAGCCTATCTGTGCTCGGAGATCTTCGATCGGATCTTCTACCCCATACTCCTGGAACGGGGCTATCCCATGGTGGTCCGCATGGCCTTCTTCCCGATCATCGTAGGTGCCGTAGCCCTCTGCTCCCTGACCCTCTCCGCCATCCTCAACGGCATCTATCACGCCATAGCTTCCCTCCTCTGCCGGAGAGAAGGACCCACAGAATAAAAAACATCGTTTACCGCTTTACGCAGGCGGTAAACGATGTTTTTTCAAATTCCGATTTATTGCGACCTAAGGGAGCGATAATACTGTTTCTTGATAAAATGGTTTGAAAACCATTTTATTGCAGGATGAATATCCTGCTTAGCCTTCGGCGGCAAGAACAGTATTACAGGTTATTTCTTGGCGGCTTTGCCGCCATGCCGCTTACCGGCGGCATAATAAAACGGTTAATCCGTTTTATTAGAAATAAGTATAAATCGGAATTTTGCTATTGGGACAGGAGCTGTTCCAGGGCGTGGGGGGTAAGGCCGGGGATATAGGCAGTAGGGTCTATGGAGGACAGGGCTCGGAGGATGGCATCCTTCTCCGGGGGGAGGCCTGCAAAGAGGGCCTCTAAGGGAGCAAGGTCCTGCTCTGTAAAGAAGTCTCCGTGGAATCGTGCCTTGGAGATCAAGCCCTTCTTTACGGTAAAGCGGAGCTCTACGGTGCCACAGCCTTCGATCCGGTCTGTATATAGCAGATCACAGGGGGGAGATTCTCCGTAATTCCACTGACGGGTGGCATAACGGTCTGCCCGGAGGCCCTCGATCACCGCAAGATCCTCCTCCGTCAGCTCATACCGTTCCATAGGCTGACCTGCAAAGAGCTTCTGTAACAGGAGCTCCTTGAAGTCCGAAAGGGTCACGCCCTCCGGCATATACTTGCTGACGGTGGTAATACGGCTGCGGACGGAGGCCACACCCTTGCCCCTAAGCTTCTTGGCAGAGGGGGTCAGAGCCCTCCCTGCGGCACTGAGATCTGCGGAGAACAGAAGGGTGCCGTGGTGCATGACCCGTCCCTCCCGGACGTACTGGGCATTGCCGGATATCTTCTGCCCCTCCACGGTAATGTCATTCCTGCCGTTGACCTGTGCAGGAACTCCCAGCTCACGGAGTGCCGCCGCCACAGGCTCACAGAACACAGCTAAATCCAAGCGGCTGCTCTCCCCGTCCCGAATGAAGGTGAAGTTCAGGTTCCCCAAATCATGATACACCGCTCCGCCACCGGACAGACGGCGAATCACAGAGATCCCGTTCTCACGAATATATTCCTCGTTCACCTCAGCCAGCGTATTCTGATGCCGCCCGATAATGACGGAGGGCCTATTCTGCCACAGCATAAAATAGGCATAGTACCTGGACAAGCTGTCAAAGACATACTCCTCCGCCGCCAAATTAAAGGCCGGATCCGTGGTGGTCAGTTCTATAAATCTCCACTTCATTCAAGTGCTCTCCTTTATCAAATTCCGGTTTATCGCTCTGTTGAGCAATTTGAAATTTGAATGAATAATGAATAGTGAATAATTGTGGTATCCCTCCGGGATGGATTTAAAATATTGGCTTCGCCATACAAATCGTACCCATTTTTAAGTTCTTCGGCGGAGCCGAAATTATTCATTCTTCATCATTCATTTTTCATTATTCCGATTTGCGACCGAAGGGAGCGATAAATCGGAATTTGCGAAGAGGGACTGTTGCACATGGTGCAACAGCCCCTTGGATTGAATATTGCTTAGAAGCTGTAACGCAGGACGGGGGTACGGGCGGCACGGACTTCGTCCGGGCGGCCGATCTGTGCGTTATGGGGAGCGTTATGCATATAGTCGGGGTCGGTCTTAGCCAGCTCGAAGAGCTTGCGGAAGACCTCTGCGGCCTCGTCTAAGGTATCCCGGCTCTCGGTCTCCGTAGGCTCCAGCATCAGTGCCTCGTGAACAATGAGGGGGAAGTACATTGTGGGAGGATGCATACCGTAGTCGATAAGGCTCTTGGCAACGTCCAGAGCGGAGACGCCGGTCTCCTTCTTAAACTCGCTGAGATCCAGGACGAACTCATGCATACACAGACGGTCAAAGGCAGGGGTAAAGGTGCCCTTGATCTTGCTCTGGAGGTAGTTGGCGTTGAGCACTGCGTTCTTGGCAGCCTCGGGAACACCCTCCTTGCCCAGAGTCAGCAGATAGGTCAGAGCCTTGATAACAACCAGGAAGTTGCCGTTGAAGCTCTTGACGCGGATGCCGTCAGCCTTGGGGAGGTAGGGAGCCAGAGAGGCCTTACAGCCAACTGCGCCACTGCCGGGGCCGCCGCCGCCGTGGGGGGTAGCGAAGGTCTTGTGGAGGTTCAGATGGATGCAGTCAAAGCCCATATCCCCGGGACGGACAACGCCCATAACAGCGTTCAGGTTTGCACCGTCGTAGTAGCACAGGCCACCGGCCTCATGGACCAAACGGGTGATCTCCAGGATATTCTCGTCGAAGATACCTACGGTGTTGGGGTTGGTCAGCATAAGACCTGCGGTGTCCTCGCCCAGCACAGCCTTCAGAGCCTCCAGGTCTACGCAACCGTTGGGAGCGGAAGGAATGTTCACCACGTCATAGCCGCACATGGCGGCAGTGGCAGGGTTGGTGCCGTGGGCGGAGTCGGGGACGATGATCTTCTTACGCTTGCTGTCGCCGCGGGCATCGTGGTACTGCTTAATGAGCAGGACGCCGGTAAACTCGCCGTGAGCACCTGCGGCAGGCTGGAAGGTCATATCGTCCATACCGGTGATCTCGCACAGGTAGGCCTTTGCTGTATCCAGTGCCTCCTTGCAGCCCTCAACGGTGTGGTCGGGAGCCAGGGGATGGATCTGAGTGAAGCCGGGGAGAGCGGCGGTCTCCTCGTCTACACGGGGGTTGTACTTCATAGTGCAGGAGCCAAGGGGGTAGAAGCCGCAGTTTACACCGTGGACTCTCTTGTTCAGCTCCGTATAATGACGGGATATCTCCTGCTCGTTGAGCTCGGGGAGCTTGGGAGCGGTCTCACGGGTCAGCTCTGCAGACAGAACCACCTCTTCCACGTCACAGGGAGGGAGAATGGCGCAGCGGTGACCGGCAGCGCTCTTTTCAAATATCAGCTTCATGCCAGCACCTCCTTTACCACGGCAACAGCCTTGTCAAGCTGAGCCTTGGAAACCTTCTCCGTAGCACACCACAGGATGCCGCCCTCTACAGGCAGGCCGCCTAAGATGTCAGCCTTCTCCAAGGCGGCGAGGACTTCCTCTGCCTTGGGCATTACAGTAACGAATTCATGGAAGAATTCGCCTTGGTTCTTCATAGAAACCCCTTCGATGGCGCACAGCTCCTTGGCAAGGTAATGTGCCTTGGACATAGACTGCTTGGCCGCCTCTGCGATGCCCTCTGCACCCATGGTAGCCATGTAAACACCTGCGGTCAGGGCACACAGTGCCTGGTTGGAGCAGATGTTGGAGCTTGCCTTCTCACGGCGGATGTGCTGCTCTCTGGCCTGGAGGGACAGAACGTATGCACGGTCGCCCTTGCTGTCTACGGTCTCACCGACAATTCTGCCGGGGAGCTTACGCATATGCTTCTGGGTGGTGGTCATGAAGCCCAGGTAGGGACCGCCGAAGCTGAGGGGCATACCAAGAGGCTGACCCTCACCAACAGCTACGTCTGCACCGCACTCACGGGGAGTCTTGAGAACGCCCAGTGCAATGGGATTACAGCCCATAACATACATAGCACCTGCTTCGTGAACCAGGTCACCAATCTCCTTGGCATCCTCGATCATGCCGAAGAAGTTGGGCTGCTGGACATAGAAGGAGGCTACGTCCGCAGTAAGCATCTCCTTGAGAGCTGCCATGTCGGTCTTGCCGTCCTTCACGGGGACGATACGGAGCTCGTCACCGGTACCGTAGCAGTAGGTCTTGACGGTCTGAATGGTGTCGGGGTGAGCGGCACCGGAGATCAGGGTCACACGACGCTTGCGGTCACGGCACATAGCGGCGGCCTCGGCGGCGGCGGTAGCACCGTCGTATACGGAAGCATTGGAAACGTCCATGCCGGTGAGCTCGCAGATCATGGTCTGATACTCAAAGATAGACTGCAAAATACCCTGGCTCATTTCAGCCTGGTAAGGGGTATAGGCAGTGAGGAATTCTTCCTTGGTGGGAATATACTTAACAATAGAGGGGATGTAGTGGTCATAGGCACCGGCACCACGGAGAACGGTAGAGAAGATCTTGTTCTTCCCTGCCATTTCGCTGACCTTGCGGATGACCTCCAGCTCGCTCATGCCACCGGGGATGTTGAGCGTGCCTTCTTCCAGGTACATCTCCTCGGGAACCACTGCAAAGAGGTCACGGAAGCTGCTGAGACCCAGGGTCTCCAGCATCTCCTGACGCTCTGCAGGGGTATTAGGGACGTAGCTGCCCATATTAGCCCTCCTCGGCGCAGAAAGCCTCATAATCGGCGGCGGACAGGAGCTCCTCGCGGTCGGTCTCGTTCTCCACCTTGATGATCCATGCATCGTAGGGAGCCTCGTTGAGCATCTCGGGGCTGTCCAGCAGCTCCTCGTTAATGGCGCAGACAGTGCCGCTTACGGGGCAGACCAGGTCGGAAACAGCCTTAACAGACTCTACGTCACCGAAAGCCTCGCCCATAACGACCTCGTCCCCAACCTCAGGCAGGTTGATGAAAACCAGATCGCCCAGTGCGTCCTGTGCGAAATCGGAAATACCGATCACAACAACGCCATCTTCTTCCTTGACCCACTCATGGGTCTTGCTGTACAGCAGTTCTACGGGATAATTCATAATAAGTCCTCCATTTTTTGATTATTAAAATTTAAATTTGATCATTTTGGGGCAGTGTTTATGAATGTGTCGGTTACTCAAGGTGAAGCCCTTATTTCAATCCATCCCGGAGGGATACCTTCACTATTCACTATTCACTATTCACTATTCACTATTCACTATTCATTATTCACTGAGCCGTTTACGGCTCATATACTACGGGGATCGCGTGGGTTGCGTCTACCTTCATATGACGGGTGACGATGGCGGCCTTGAGCTTCTTGCCGCGGACATCGATCTGCACCTCGTCTCCGGCCTTAACGTCGCTCTTGAGGTAGGCGGTGCCGATGGAGCGGTTGACGGAGCCGGTGTCGGTGACATAGGGAACCATGGTGCCGCTGGTGATGTAGCCCAGCTCCTCTTCCCCACGGAAGACCTTCATGCCGGCACGCATAACGCCGCGGTCTACCAGGACGATGTGGTACATCTTCTTGTCCACTGCCTTGGTCTGCTCCTCCAGGGCGGCTCTGCCGATAAGGGCTTCCTTGCCTTCACCAAGGGAAACAGCGAAACGGGACAGAGGCACTGCAAAGATGGGAATGTCCTTACCCTCTGCGTCAATGCCGAACTCATGGCCGTAGAGAGGCAGACCTGCCTCCAGACGGAGGGTATCACGGGCACCCAGGCCTGCAGGCTTGGCACCCAGCTCTAAGAGGCGGTTCCACAGCCAAACAGCCTGGTCGGAGTCTACGAAGAGCTCATAGCTCAGAGGCTCCCCGGTGTAGCCGGTACGGGCGATCTTGATCCGTCTGCCCTCAAAGTCCAGGATATTCAGAGCGTTACGCTTGGCCTCGGTGAGGGTATCTGCCTTGGCAAAGCCCTTCAGCAGCTCCTCGCTGTGGGGGCCCTGGATGGCAATGGAAGCACAATCTGCGGTGACGTTGGTAACAGTGCAATCGAAGCCCTCGATCTCCTTGGCAAAATGAGCCAGGTCCTTGTCGGTGTTGGAGGCATTGACTACCAGGAAGTAGTGATCCTCTTCAAAGCGGTACAGGTAAGCATCGTCCACCGCACCCCCCTCTGCATTGGGGATAATGCAGTACTGTGCCCATCCCAGCTTAAGGGAGGCAACATCAGAGGACAGGACCTTCTGCAGGAAGGGAACGGTGTCCTTGCCCTTGATGACCAGTCTGCCCATGTGGCTCACGTCAAAGAGGCTGCAAGCGGTACGGGTACACAGGTGCTCTGCAACGATCTTACTGGGGTACTGAATGGGCATCTCCCATCCGCCGAAGTCCACCATGGAAGCACCGGCTTCCAGATGGCAGGTGTAAAGCTGGGTCCGTTTCAGTTCGCTCATAGTATTCTCCTTTTGATTTCGTTTTTGATGAACGCGAAGAAGGCACAGAATAGCTCTACGTATTCTGTGCCTTCGTATCTAACCTGAGAGATTCCCTGCATGGCAGGTTGCTCCTACGGTGTGCTCTCGGCAGATCCCGTGAAGGCTCTGTCAGCAGCACTCTCCGAAGTGTCGTCCCGACCCGGTACTTTTGCCTGAGAGCTTCTGCATTCCCCTTCGGCGTCGCACAACAGGCGATCTCTCCCGGACCGATCATCCGACCATATTCTCTTAGTATAAAGTATAGCACGCCATTGCCGAAAAGGCAAGTAGGATTTCATATTTTTTCCGCCTGTTGAATTTTAACTTCCGATTTATGGAGCTGTTCGATTCCCGTACCATGCAACATATCATCGTACAAGGCTGTCGTAGGGCAAGCTGCCCTACGGGATAGTGCGTGATTTGATGGTTTGTGCTTTTTCAAACAGCTCGATAAACCGGAATTTTGTCTTCTCTATC
>JAZNYV010000087.1:0-37851 GCA_045594585.1 Faecousia sp.
GGAGGCGCGCATATTGGTCAGCTGCTTGCGCTTGCAGACGTTGACGGTCATATCCTCGTTGCGACTGCAGATGCCGACCACCATGCCGGCATACACGGGGGTGCCTGCGCCGATGAACAGGGCGCCGCGCTCCTGGGCGGCAGCCAGACCGTAGGTGACGGCTTCGCCGCTTTCATGGGCGATCAGGGAGCCAACCTGACGGCGCTCGATCTCACCCTTCATGGGCGCATAGTCAGCCAGAACGCTGCTCATGATGCCCTCGCCGCGGGTGTCTGTCAGGAACTCGTTGCGGTAGCCGAAAAGTCCACGGGAGGGAACCAGGAACTCCAGACGGTAGCGGCTGCCCATAGGGGTCATGGACAGAAGGTCGCCCTTACGCTTGCCCATCTTCTCGATGACGCTGCCCATGGTTGCCTCGGGAACATCGGCGATCATCCGCTCAATGGGCTCGCAGACCTTGCCGTCAATGACCTTGGTCAGAACACGGGGGGTGCCTACCTGGAACTCGTAGCCCTCACGACGCATGGTCTCGATCAGGATGGAGATATGCATCTCGCCTCTGCCTGCAACATTGAAGGCATCGGTGCCCTGCTCGGTGACATGGAGAGAGACATCCTTAAGGAGCTCCTTCTGGAGGCGGTCACGGAGGTTACGGGAGGTGACGTACTTGCCCTCACGGCCTGCGAAGGGGGAATCGTTAACGGAGAAGGTCATCTCGATGGTGGGGTCGGAGATCTTGACAAAGGGCAGGGCCTCAGGGGTATCCGTGGCACAGATGGTCTTGCCGATGGTAATATCCGCCATGCCGGAGAAGGCAACGATCTGACCTGCAGAAGCCTCGGTAATGGGCTTCTTACCCAGGCCGTCAAACTCGTAGAGGGCAACCACCTTGCCCTTGGTCTGTTCCTCGGGGTGGTGATAATCGCAGATCATGACCTCTTGATTCTGACGGATGGTACCCCGTTCTACACGGCCGATGCCGATACGGCCTACGTATTCGTTATAGTCGATAGAGGATACCAGCATCTGCAGGGGTGCATCCTCCTCCCCCTCGGGGGCAGGAATGTAGTTGACGATGGTCTGGAACAGGGGATCCAGATTGATGCCGGTCTCGTTGGGCGCATAGGAGGCGATACCCTGACGGGCGGAGCAGAACAGGGTGGGAGAGGCAAACTGCTCGTCTGTTGCATTGAGCTCCAGCAGCAGCTCCAGAACCTCGTCCATGACCTCCTCGATACGGGCATCCAGACGGTCGATCTTGTTGACTACTACAATGACCTTGTGGCCCAACTCAAGAGCCTTGCCCAGGACGAAACGGGTCTGAGGCATGGGGCCCTCGGCTGCATCCACCAGGAGGATAACGCCGTTGACCATCTTGAGGATACGCTCCACCTCGCCGCCGAAATCGGCGTGACCCGGGGTGTCTACGATGTTGATCTTGGTGTTCTTATAGGTTACAGCGGTATTCTTGGCCAGGATGGTGATGCCACGCTCACGCTCCAGGTCACCGGAGTCCATGACTCGATCTACCACTGCTTGATTCTCACGGTAAATGCCGCCCTGCTTCAGCATCTCGTCAACCAGGGTGGTCTTGCCGTGGTCAACGTGGGCGATGATGGCAATATTACGAATGTTTTTCTGATCTGCCATAATGTTTCTTCCTTCCGATAAATATTGACAATAATCTTCCAACTACATAATATATCATAATATATCCGATTTTGCAATAGAAAAATCATAGATCCTTCAACCTTTTGGCCAAAAATTCAAAAATACCTCCTCCTTGAAATACCAAGGAGGAGGATGGGTTGCATACCTGCTTTGCGGGATCACTCGTTGTCGAAATTAAGGGTGAAGTCCAGACGGACGGGGTTGTGGTCGCTGTATAGGAAGTCGTAATCCAGGGTCTCGACACTGTCTACGATGACATTGGGGGATACCAGGAAGCCGTCAATGACGTAATACTGGGTGTCCTCGCTGTCCGGCTCATAGGGCTGATTCAGCAGGCGGCAGGTAGGGGTGCTGTCGTCGTAGAAATAGCGGAAGCCATCGGGCACACGGGTCAGGGTGCCGGGCGTCCAGAGGTCCGGGTCCTTAACAGGGAAGGCCCTGCACTCCGGGAAGGTCTGATTAAAATCTCCCCCGGCAATGACGAAGTTCCCCTTGGCGTATTCTTCCTTGATCAGATCTATGAGCTGCTTGGTCTGCTCCTTGGCAGCGCCGGTATCGTCGTAGGCCTCCATGTGGACGTTAATGAGCACCAATTGCTGCTCGCTGTCCTCAATGGGGATCCGTGTTACCAGGAGGCAACGCTTGAGGTTTGCCACTCTGGTGGGCCAGGTAAAGGGGTTGGGCAGGCTGTACCGTGTGGCAGATACGATGTCGTAGCTGCTGTAGGTGGCAAGGCCGGATCGGATCTTGCCCATAGGCTCCGTCAAGGGGTAGGGCACGTAGTCGCAGGAGTAGTTCAGAGCGAAGCGGCTCTCATAGTCCTCTAACTCATGCTCGTACTTGAGCCACTGGTTGGTGCCGAAGCTCCGCTGAGAATCCGTATCTACCTCCTGGAGCATAAGGAAATCCGCATCGGAAAGGTCCAGGATCTGCAGGATCCCCTCTACGTTGTCCTCTACCAGGGACTGGTCTTGAGGCAGAACCCCCTGTCCTCCGTCCATAAAGAAATCTGCATCGGCTCCCAGGCCGGCGTAGCCGGTGTTGAAGCTGAGCAGGGAGAAGGAACGGGAGGCAATGGACTCGGAGCGGTTCACACTGCCCCGATCTGCGGCCTCTGCAAAGGAAGGATGATATTCGGAAACAGTGAGAAAGCCTATGAGTCCTATGGCAAGAATGGCAACTGCCAGAATCAGACCCAGTGCCATACGCCAAATAAACTTGCTGACGGCCCATACCACGGCCCAGCCTGTGGTGCCCTTTCGCTTGGGGGCCTTGACTACGGTGGGACCCTCAGCCTCTTGAGACGGGGTCACAGGGGGTGTATCCTGAAAGGCTTCGGCTTCCTTGTAGCCGTCGGTATTCCGTTCCTTATCCATGGGTACGGTCTCCTTCTTTGATTACTGATACTGTTATTCATGAAAAGCAAAGAGCTGTCATTGCTTCTCCGTCTATCATACCACGATTCTCCTGTAAACGCAAGGGGGTATATGTTAGGAAACGTATGATAGGAGGAGTCGGGCAAGGTGCTCCCCTGCGAAGGAGGCAGACAGGAGGGCCTCCTCGCGGGTGTTTCCCGCACTCCCCACCTCCAGCAGGAGGGAGTAGGGGGCAAGGTGCTGATTGTATCGGGAAGCACGGAGCTCTGTCTGCCGCATGATCCCCGGTGCCGAGGCAGAAAGGTAAGCCTGGAGCTTCATGGCAAGAGAGAGATTGTCCTCCCATCTTCCGTTAGGCAGCTCCGGGGTATCCGTCCCCATGACCAGCATAAGCTGTGCGGCCTGCTCTCCCTGCAGCTCTGTCAACAGGGGCTTCTGCCCGCCTGCACCGTCCGGGGCGGCATCCCGATGCACGTCGATAACAAGCTGAATGGAGGGATACTGCTCCAAATAGGCCTCGATAGAGGCGGCAGCCTGTCCGTAAGCCATATCATAGCCTGCAGTTACGTCGTGGAGGGTGGTATCATGGAGGGTGGGGATCCCGGCAGACTCCAGTCTGTCTGCTATGCAGGCTCCGATGGACACCATATTTTTCTCCGGCTCCGTGCTGCGGTAGTCGGGACAGTCCCTGTAGGCCTCGCTGCCGTGGGTATGGATAATGAGGACACAGGGCTCGGCAGACAGAGAGAGGCTGAGGGGCCTCTGAAACAGCTCCGTCTCATCAAATTCCGCTCCGCATCGGTTCCGAAGGTCCACGTAGGAGGGATTGGGGAACAGGAGGGCCTCCAAGGGCTCCCGAGGCACCGAGGTCTCCCCCGGAGGCTGCTGTATATGTAGGAGGAAGCTCTCGTATGGGGGGGAGGAGGGCTCCTGCTTCCATAGGACCGCGGCACTGCGGAAGCAGCAGGCTGTCAGAAGCAGCAGGGCACAGAACCACCGAATTCCAAGACGATCCTTCTGTTTCAATTTCATAGGCGTCCCTCCTTACTGTACAGCCCCGGGAGGAAGCCGGGGCGGATCAAGAATAGTATATGCAAAGAGGAGGAAAAACAGAACCATAACATGGTTAATTTTGTTCAGGAGGGAGTATTTTTTGAATTTTCTAATTTTTTTCTGAAATCGGTGGACTTCAAGCCGTTCATCTGTTATAATGGGATGGTAAAAGGAAGTCCTATGCCATACTGTAGATCCGGGGGCAAGGTTCCCCCCTGCGACAGTGGCAACAGAGAAATAGAGGTGTACCCTTACATGAATGGACTGTCTGCTGTTATTTTCCTTCCCGACGATTGTGCCAAGACCGGCTATCCCCAGAGCACCATGCTTTCCCCCCTAATGGGAGCACCCCTGCTGACGTGGTTGAGCCATGCCCTTTTTGAAGAGGGCTTCGGACGCTTCTTCCTGGTAGGCCGTGAACCCTTCCTGTCCATGGGCAAGAGCTGCATTCCTCCGGGAGCAGAGGTCATGACCTCTGCCGACAGCGATCCTGCAGATCAGCTCCACGTATTCCTGTCCACAGCCGACGACGCGGAGGAAGAGGTGACCATCATCGCAGCCCCTACTCTGTACCTGCCTATGGTCAAGGTGGCAGAGGGAGAGGCAGAGACCCTGTCCTATGTAATCGGCAGAGAGTCCCTTATGGAGGCCCTGGACAGTGAGTTCTCCTTCTCCCGTTTCCTCCATGACAACGGGACGGTGCTGAGAGATCGGGAGGGCTTCTTCCCCGTGGATTCTCCTGCAGTCTTCCCGGAGCTGATCCATCTGCTCCGCAAGGACAGAGCCCTCCGCCTTGCCCGACAGGGTGTGGAGCTCCTGGATCCCGATAGCTGTTACATCGAGCCTACGGTCCGACTGGAGAAGGGAGCCAAGCTCCTGCCCGGCGCCATCCTGCAGGGGAATACTCTGATCCGTGCCGGTGCCGTCATCGGCCCCTGGACGCTCATCCGGGACTCCGAGATCGGCGAGGGGAGCACCGTCAATGCCTCCCAGGTCTATGACTCTGTCATCGGACAGGAAGTCCTTGTGGGACCCTATGCCCATATTCGTTGCGGTACAGAGCTGTCCCGCGGGGTCCATATCGGCAGCTTCGTAGAGACCAAGAACGCCAAGCTGGGTACAAATACCTGGGCAGCCCATCTGTCCTATTTGGGAGATACGGAGATCGGCGACGAGTGCAATATCGGCTGCGGCACCGCAACCGCCAACTACGACCGTGTGGACAAGCACAAGACCGTCATAGGAGACCATGCCTTTATCGGCTGTAATACAGTGCTGGTTGCTCCCGTGACCGTGGGAGACGGTGCCTATATCGGTGCAGGCTCCACCATCACCGAGGATGTTCCCGTCAATGCCCTGGGCATCGCCCGTAACCGCCAGTCCAACAAGAAGGACTGGTCTGCCAAGCATAAGCAAGGTCAGTAAACAGCTCCCTCGGAGCGGACAGAATACAAGTATCGGGAACCATTGGTGCCCGTAATATTAAGTGAGGTATTATCATGAACGAAAACGGAAAGAAAATCAAGGTATTTACCGGCAACGCCCATCCCGAGCTGGCACGGGGCATCTGTACCGAGCTGGGCATTGGCATCGGCGAGATCACCGTCAAGTCCTTCGCTGACGGTGAGACCTGCGTTACCGATGCAGAGTCTGTCCGTGGCTGTGATGTCTTCGTAGTGCAGCCCACCTGCAGACCCAATGTGAACAATAACCTCATGGAGCTGCTGGTTATGATCGATGCTCTCCGTCGTGCATCGGCTAACCGCATTACTGCAGTGATCCCCTACTTCGGATATGCCCGTCAGGACCGCAAGGCCAAGGGCAGAGAGCCCATTACCGCCAAGCTGGTTGCCAACCTCATTACCAGTGCCGGTGCAAACCGTGTGCTGACCATGGACCTCCATGCGGCACAGATCCAGGGCTTCTTCGATATCCCCGTGGACAATCTCTTCGGCAAGAGTATGTTCGTGAAGTACTACCTTTCCAAGTTCGATGAGACCGTATACAATCATGAGGACTTCTGCGTGGTCTCCCCCGACATCGGCTCCGTAGGCCGCTCCCGTGCCTTTGCCGCAGAGCTCCATATGGGTCTGGCTATTGTAGACAAGCGCCGTCCCCGTCCCAATGTCTGTGAGGTCATGAATATTATCGGTGATGTCAAGGACAAGACCTGCATCATCTACGACGATATCGTTGATACTGCCGGCACCCTGTGCCAGGCTGCCCAGGCCATCGTGAATGCAGGTGCCAAGAAGGTCTACGCCTGCGCCTCCCACGGTGTTCTGTCCGGTCCTGCTCTGGAGCGGATCGAGAATAGCTGTCTGGAGGACCTGCTGCTCCTGAACACCATTCCTGCTCCCGCCGAGTACAAGGGCAGCAAGATCCATTACATTGACGCAGCCTCCCATTTTGCCAAGGCGATCAAGTGCATCTACCACGAGGCACCGATCTCCAACCTGCTGTTCTGATGCTGTTTCGTAAACCTGCCTGTGATTGGCTCATTGTCGGCTTAGGCAATCCCGGGGAGAACTACAGCCGTACCCGACACAATGCAGGCTTCCGTGCCATAGACATCCTGGGAGACAAGTTAGGGATCAAGATCGACCGTGCCAAGTACCGCGGCCTCTACGGCCAGGGGACCTACAAGGGACAGAAGCTGATCCTCCTTAAGCCCCAGACCTTTATGAATCTGTCCGGCCTGTCTGTCATGGATGCCGCAAGGTTCTACAAGCTGACGCCCGAGAGGATCATCGTCCTCTTTGACGATATCTCTCTGGATGTAGGCCGCCTGCGGATCCGGGGAGACGGCTCCGCAGGGGGACACAATGGGATCAAGTCCATTATCGGCTCCATCAATTCCCAGAGCTTCCCCCGGGTCAAGATTGGTGTAGGAGCCAAGCCCCACCCGGATTATGAGCTGGCTGACTGGGTCCTGTCCGCCTTCCGTCCGGAGGAAGAGAAGTGCCTGGCTCCCGCCCTGGAGCGGGCGGCTGATGCAGCCCTGGTCCTCATAGAGCAGGGAGTCTACGAAGCCGCAAACCGCTTCAACGGCTCCAAATAAAACCGATTGCCCCTCGGCAATCTCAAATATGCAAGATAAAGAGACAAAAAGCGGGAACCGTGCCAACCCATCGGTTTCCGCCTTGTCTTGTTTTTTGTGAAAGAAGGAGGTTTTTATGGAAGTCTTATTACAACTCTTATCTCGGCAGCCGGGGTATAGTACCCTGCTAAAGACCCTGGAGAGGGGGGAAAATGTAGGTCTGTCCGGAGCGGCGCAGATCGTCCGTTCCCATATGATCGCTTCGGTCTATAAAGACACAGGGCGGCCTGTAGTGGTGGTCTGCCAGGATGATACCGCAGCCCGTAAGCTCAAGGCGGAGCTGGAAGGCTTCCTGGGAGGGGACCTGCCTCTCCTGCCTGCAAGAGATTGGACCTTCTACTGTGCTACCGGTGTATCCAGACAGTGGGAGCATAAGCGTATTGAGCTCCTCTACGCCCTGGGGAAGGGTCAGTGCCCCTTCCTCGTCACCTCCGTAAAGGCACTGACCATGCGGACCCTGCCTAAGGATCTGCTCCTGGACTGTGCCTTAGAGCTGGAGCAGTTTGCCCCTATGGGGCCGGAGGAGCTTACGGCCCACCTCCTTCGCTGTGGCTACAGCCGGGGAGACCTTGTAGAGGGCATAGGCCAGTTTGCTGTTCGGGGAGGCATTATGGATGTGTTCTCCCCGGGGATGCCCTATCCCGTCCGTATCGAGTTCTTCGGAGACGAGATCGACGTTATGGGCTGCTTTGACCCTCTGACCCAGCGGCGGATCGACGAGGTCAAGAGCTATCTGGTCCTCCCTGTGGCAGAGACCGTTGCCCACCTCCATCCTGAAGGGATCGGGGGCCTGATCCGGGATCTGAACGCCCTCCGAGCCCGTCTGAGTCGGAGGAAGAACCCCCACGAGCCCCTACTTAAGACCCTTGCAGAGGATATTGAGGCTCTGGAGCATGAGGCCTATTTCGCGGCCTCCGACCGCTATATTTCTCTCATCTACCCGGAGTATGCCTGTGCACAGGACTACTTGGCCAAAGAGAGTCTGATCTGCTTCTGCGACCACGGGGCCCTGCGGAAGGGAGCAGACCTGGACCAGGAGGAAGAGGGTATGATCCTGGACAATCTTCTGAACGGAGGCCTTCTCTGCGGAGAGCTGTGCGATTACAGCCGGGATTGGGACAGCTTCTGTGAGGACCTGTCTGCTCACACTCTGCTGTACTTAGATGCCTTCCTGTCCTCTGCCTATCCCAAGGGGCTGGAGCCTAAGGAGCTACTGAGCTTTACAGCCAAGCAGCTCCCCTCCTACGGGGGGAATCTGGACGTTGCGGCTACGGACCTGGAATTCTATCGGAATAACGATTTCGGTGTTGTGGTCCTCTGCGGTACACAGCGCAGAGGAGAGCTACTGCAGCAGGAGCTGAAGGAGCGTGGCATCCACAGCAGCCTTGCCCTGCCCCTGGTACAGCTCCCCAAGGCAGGGCAGATCCTCCTGGCAGAGGGCTCCCTGCCCTTCGGCATGGAATATCCTCAGGCCAAGCTGGCAATCCTCACTGAGGGACAGCTCAACGGTCAGAATAAGAAAAAATCGCTTAAAAGAAGTCACAAACGCTCAAGCAGACAGAAATTAGAGACCTTTGCAGATTTGAATCCCGGGGACCTCATCGTCCACGACGAATACGGCATCGGCCGTTTCCTGTGTATGGAGCAGGTGGTCCAGGACGGTGTTGCCAAGGATTACATTAAAATAGCCTATTTAGGGGACGGTATGCTCTATGTGCCTGCTACCCGTTTGGACCTGATCGCCAAGTACATCGGCGGTGGAGAGGACGGCGTGGTCAAGCTGAACAAGCTGGGTGGCAGTCAGTGGGAGAAGAGCAAATCCCGTGCCCGTTCCTCTGCCAAGGACATGGCACAGCAGCTCATCCGACTCTATGCAGAACGGAAGCGGCTGCCGGGCTACGCCTTCTCTGCCGACGATGCGATGCAGAGAGAATTTGAGGATAACTTCGAGTACGTAGAGACAGAGGACCAGCTCCGCTGTATCGAGGAGATCAAGGAGGATATGATGGCGGCCTTCCCCATGGACCGCCTCCTCTGCGGTGACGTAGGCTTCGGCAAGACGGAGGTTGCCCTCCGTGCAGCTATGAAGGCCATTTCCGACAGCAAGCAGGTGGCCATCCTGGTCCCTACTACGGTCCTGGCACAGCAGCACTATACCACGGCTATGGCTCGGTTCCACGGCTTCCCCATTACCATCGGGGTCCTGTCACGGTTCTGCTCTGCACAGCAGGTGAAGCACACCCTGGCAGAGCTGCGGGCAGGCAACGTGGATCTCATCGTAGGCACCCACAAGCTCCTGCAGAAGGACGTGGAATTTAAGGACCTGGGCCTCCTGATCGTAGACGAGGAGCAACGCTTCGGCGTGACCCATAAGGAAAAATTAAAGGAACTTTCCAAGGGGATCGACGTCTTAACCTTATCCGCCACTCCCATTCCCCGTACCCTCAATATGGCACTGACGGGAGTTCGGGACCTGTCTACCCTGGAGGAGCCCCCCCAGGATCGGTTCCCGGTGCAGACCTTCGTCCTGGAGCATAATGATGCGGTGATCCGGGATGCCATCCGCAGGGAGCTGGAGCGTGGAGGACAGGTGTACTATATGCACAACCGGGTCCAATCCATCGACCGCTGTGCAGGGGAGCTGCGCCGTGCCTTCCCCGATGTGAACGTAGGTGTGGCACACGGCAAGCTCAGCGAGGGGGAGCTCAGCGATACCATGCAGGGGCTTATGGACGGAGATATTTCCATCTTAGTGTGTACCACCATTATTGAGACCGGCATTGATAACCCCAACGTAAACACCCTCATTATTGAGGATGCAGACAAATTAGGCCTTGCCCAGCTCCACCAGATCCGTGGCAGAGTGGGCAGGAGCAATCGCCATGCCTTTGCCTACATGACCTACCGCAGGGGAAAGATCCTGTCGGAGATCGCTGAGAAGCGTCTCAACGCTATCCGTGACTTTGCGGAATTCGGCTCCGGCTTTAAGATCGCTATGCGTGACCTGGAGATCCGCGGAGCCGGCAACCTGCTGGGTGCGGAGCAATCGGGACACATGGTCTCCGTAGGCTATGATATGTATCTGCGGCTCCTGGAGGAGGCTGTCCTGGAGGAGAAGGGGGAGGCAGTCAAGGCTCCCTTGAGCTGTACTGCAGATATCAATGTGGATGCCTGCATCCCCAAGCACTATGTGACTACCGTGGAACAGCGGATGGATCTGTACCGCCGTATGGCAGCTGTCCGCAATTGGGAGGACAGGGAGGAGCTCCTGGACGAGATCGTAGACCGTTACGGAGAGCCGGAAAAGAGCGTCCTCAATCTCATGAATATTGCCCTCCTCCGTGCCGATGCGGCAAAGCTGGGCATATCGGAGATCCGCCAGTTTGGCGGTGCCCTCCATTTCCGCATGGAGGCCCCGGATATATTGGAGCAGGTGGAGAGGGCAGACCGAGAGCCCTATTTCCGTAAGAGGGTCACCGTCTATGCCAAGGAGGATAAGGCCTTCCTCAAGCTCCTCCTGCCCAAGGGCATGGACCCCCTAAAGGAGGCTCGGTATCTGATCGACATCCTGGGAAAGAAAGAAGCGTAAAAATTTACAGTTTTTTTAAGGAAAACCCATTGCTTTTTCTCCTTCCTTAGGTATAATATCAGTGGAACGATAAAGTGGTCTTTTGTGACCTTGTTATATGACATAGTTGAAGGAGAAACCAATGGGTAAATTTGAGAAGCAAAATCGCCCCGGAGCATATTCCGGCACCCCCGATCGCAGAGCCTATGAGCCCCATCCCTCTGCCGGGAGCAAGAAGCCTGCTCCCAAGAAAAACAAGCTGGTCCTCCCCCTTGTTCTGGGAGCACTGGTGGTGGGTGTAGGCGTTGCAGCAGGGCTGCTGTGTATGAAATTCTTCCGCAAGGACGAGGATCCCACCCTAAATCAGATCAAGGAAAAGGTCTACATCGCCGGTGTGGACGTAGGAGGCATGGACAAGGCCGCTGCCCTGGACCTGCTCATGGAGACCTACCCCCCTGTGACCCCTCCTGCCACCACTGCAGAGGGGACCATCCAGGGTCCCGTAGTGGCACAGCTCTACGCTGACAGGAATATGAATATCCGCTTGTACACTACCCCCGAGGAGCTGGTCCTCTATACCGGCACCTATGACCCCTCTGCCATGATCCCTGTGGATATTTACGGCAAGCCTCTGGAGCAGGAGCCCACAGAGGCGACGGAGGCTCCTACGGAGACAGAGCCCTCCGAGACCACCGAGGCTACCCAGGCGACCACTGCCGTAGCCCTCCCCGAGGATCTGGATCCTCCCCTTACAGAGGAGGGTACGGCTTACCTCTTGGACAAGACCCTGGTCCTGCCTGCTTCCCAGGTCAATGTGACCCTGGATCTGACAGCCGCTGTGGATGCCGCCTTTGCTGTAGGCAGAGAGGGCGGTCCCGAGCTTGGGGAGGATGGCACAGACGTGGATCTGACTCCCTTCCTGTCTATGGATACGGCATATATCCGTGACGTACTGGACAGTGCCTACGAGGACACCCTCCTCCAAGCCACCGCCACCAAGGTAGAAGAGGGCAAGGTCACCATCCTGGACCAAGAGAACAAGGAGCTCGAGGTAGATGGTCTGCGTATCACCTTCGGCACTATGGGCCGCAGCTTAGATACCGAAGCACTCTATGATCGGATCATGGAGGCTTATACCGCCGCAGAGTTCGAGGTGCAGGTGATCTATGAGGAGGAGCTTCCCACTGTCCTGGATCTGAACCAAGTCTATGCAGATTACAATTGCTCCCTCCCCGTAAATGCTGTGTGCGATCCCCAGACCTTCCAGATCACCCCGGAGACTATGGGCTTCGGCTTCCTTATGAGCGATGCCCTTGCCCTTGCAGAGAATGCCAAGGCCGGGGATACCATCACACTGCCCCTTATAGAGCTGGAGCCTCAGCACACCAAGGAGGATATGGAGAAGCTGTTGTTCAAGGATATCCTGGGTAGCTGTGTCAGCCCCCACGTTTGGAACCCCACCCGTACCCGGAATCTGGAGCTGGCGGCTGCCGCCATTAACGGCACCATCCTCCTCCCCGGTGAGGAGTTCTCCTTCAACCGCATCGTCGGTGAGAGAACTGCGGAGAAGGGCTACGGCGAAGCCGGTGTCTACGTAGGCGGCAGAACAGAGAACCAGCTGGGCGGCGGTGTCTGCCAGGTAGCCTCTGCTATCTACTACAGCTGCCTCAAGGCAGATCTTAAGATCACGGAACGCTACGAGCACCAGTACACTCCCACCTACGTGCCCTGGGGCATGGATGCTACCATTTATTGGGGTGCATTGGACTACCGCTTTGTCAACAATACTCCCTACCCCATCCGTGTAGATGCCTCTGTCCATGACGGCTCCGTCTATATTGATCTGGTGGGCACCGAGACCCGTAACTATCGGGTCAAGCTGGACTACTCCGTAGTAGACGAGGATCCCTCTGAGGTTAAGACCATCTACATCCACCCGGATATGAAGGACTACAGCAAGTTCAGGAACTACAGCCACGGCGAGACTATCCAGACCGCTTACGACGGCTACAAGGTCAAGACCTATATGTACAGATACGATCTGGACGGCAACCATATCGAGACCATTTGGATCAACAACTCCAACTACGATCGCCGTGATAAGGAGATCGCATATGTCCTGGATCCCTCCAAGCCTATGCAGGAGCAGATCGACGCCATCGAAAACCCTACTGAGCCTACGGAGCCTCCCACAGAGCCTACAGAGCCCACGGAGCCTCCCACAGAGCCCACGGAGCCTCCCACGGAGCCCACGGAACCTCCCACAGAGTCCACAGACCCCACCGAGGAGCCCCCGGCAGAATAACACCATATGTGCTAAGGCCGCCGTTACGGAATTGTCCATAACGGCGGCCTTTTTATAAGTTGACAGCGGAAGGTTAACCCTTGGGGGCGATTTGGTCGGTGTCGAGGATCAGGGTGACGGGGCCGTTGTTTTGACTGCGGACCTGCATATCTGCACCGAACTCTCCGTGCTGCGGAGGGAAGCCCCTGCTCTCGCATTCCCGTAGGAACTGCTCATAGAGAGGGATGGCGGTTTCGGGTCGGGCGGCACCGATGAAGCTGGGTCTGCGTCCGTGGGAGCAATCCCCGTAAAGGGTGAACTGGCTCACTACCAGGACCTGCCCTCCTACGTCGGAGAGGGACCGATTCATCTTGCCGTTCTCGTCTTCAAAAATGCGGAGCCCCAGGAGCTTGTCTGCCAGCTTGGCACACAGAGAGGGGGTGTCCTCGGGGGCAATGCCCAGGAGGATCAGGAGGCCCTCTCCGATCTGTCCCACGATCTCGCCCCCGATCTCTACAGAGGCGTTTAAGACTCTTGTGACAACTGCGCGCATCAGGCCTGCCCCCTTCGTACCTCTACTACTCCGGCGATCTGACGGAGCCGCCCACGGATGGCCTCTAATTCCTCTACATTCTTGACCTCGAAGGTAGCGAGGATCCTTGCCTTCCCTGCAGGCATCTCCCGTCCTGCCAGCTCCGTGACCTTTACCTTGGCGGCATTGAGGACAGAGGCAACGTCTAAGAACAGGCCGTTGCGGTCATTGGAGTCGATCTCCAGGGTGGTGGAGAAGGGGCTGTTGTCGTTGTCTGCCCAGGATACAGAGACCCAGCGATCCTGCTGAGAGGCAGAGGTGGCTGTCTGTGCGTTAATGCAATCCTTGCGATGGACACTGACACCGTAGCCACGGGTAATGAAGCCGATAATATCATCTCCGGGGACCGGGGTACAGCAACGGGAGAACTTGATCATACAGGAATCAATATCCTGGACGATGACACCGGAGGCCTTGTGTCGGTTAGCCTTGGGAGCTTGCTCCACAGGGGCCTTGGCAGACTCCTTGGCAGGGGTCTGCTGCTTGGTGGCACGATTCAGATCGTCACGGATACGGCCGAAGGCCTTGGCAGCGGTCAGACCGCCGTAGCCGATAGCGGCGTACATATCCTCCAGATCGTCGAAGGACAGCTTCTTCAGCAGCAGAGGCAGCAGATCCCCGTCATTGAGAAGGGCAGGCTGGAAACCGTTGCGGCGGAGCTCACCGTCGAAGCTTGCCTTGCCGTGGGCTACATTCTCCTCACGCTTCTCCTTCTTGAACCACTGGCGGATCTTGGTACGGGCCTGGTTGCTGTTACAGATCTTCAGCCAGTCACGGCTGGGACCCTTGGCAGTCTTGGAGGTAAGGATCTCTACAATATCCCCGTTGCGGAGGGGCTGGTCGAAGGAGGCAATGCGGTTATTCACCTTGGCACCTACCATGGCGTTACCTACGCCGGAATGAATGGCATAGGCAAAGTCAATGGGCGTAGACCCTGCAGGCAGGGACATGACCTTGCCCTTGGGGGTAAAGACGAATACCTCGTCGTCGAACATATCCACCTTTAGGGAGGTGATGTAGTCCTCGGCGTCGCTCTCCTCCTGCTGGCTCTCCAGCAGGCGGCGGACCCACTCGAACTGCTTCTCATCGCCCCCTGCCACTCCCTGCTTATACTTCCAGTGGGCGGCAACACCGTATTCGGCAGTCTGGTGCATCTCCCAGGTGCGGATCTGCACCTCGAAGGGGATGCCCTGCTGTCCGATCACCGTGGTGTGGAGGCTCTGATAATCATTGGGCTTGGGCGTAGAAATATAGTCCTTGAATCGGCCGGGAACCGGGGTGAACAGGTCGTGGATATGGCCCAATACGTTGTAGCAATCCGCAATGGAATCTACAATAACACGGAAGGCGTAGAGATCGTAGAGCTCGTCGATGCTCTTGCCCTGGCTCTGCATCTTGCGGTAGATGGAATAGATGTGCTTGACCCGGCCGTAAATGGCGCCGTGGATGCCTACAGAGGACAGACGGGTCATGATCTTGGATTGGATGCCCTTCATAAATTCGTCAGCTTCCATTTGGTGGGCTTCCAAATAGGTCATAATATCCTCGTACCCCTCCGGGTCCAGGTATCTGAGGCTGGTGTCCTCCAACTCCCATTTGATCTTCTGCATACCCAGGCGGTGTGCCAGGGGAGCGAAGATGTCCATGGTCTCACGGCACTTGGAGATCTGCTTGGCAGGGGTCTGGAACTGCATGGTTCGGGTATTGTGGAGGCGGTCGCAGATCTTGATCAGCACTACTCGGATGTCCTTGCTCATGGCCATGAACATCTTACGCAGGTTCTCCATCTGCTGCTGCTCGTGAGTGGAATATTCCACACGGGTCAGCTTGGTAACGCCCTCTACAAGCTCGGCTACGGTGGAGCCGAAGCCGGAGGCAATGTCACTGTGGCTGGCATCGGTATCCTCAATGCAGTCATGGAGGATGGCCGCCAGAATGGCATCGGTATCCAGGCCCGTTTCTGCAACGATCTCCGCTACAGCAAGAGGATGGATGATGTAGGGGGAGCCGTCCTTTCGCTTCTGTCCCGCGTGCTTCTTGTCAGCGTAAGCAACGGCTCGTTCTATTTGTTGGAGATCCACCTGTGGACAATAGCGAGAGATCGCTCGCATCAAGCTACTGTAATGCTCAGCAAAGGTTTCCATTTACTCCCCTCCTAATCTGCAATAAAGTGTGCTGTTATGCAGGGCATTGAACCGGGTCTCCGGCATAAGCTGTACCTCCAACGTCATATACTCCCGGTGGAGGCGGATCAAGCCCAGCTCCTTCAAAATATCCAAACAGACACCTGTGCGGCGGATGCTGTGACCCTCTGCATTGCCGGAGGCCACTGCGTAGCAGAAGTCCTCCAGAGCACAGCGGAGGACCCTGCCTCCTGCACAGCTTGCCTGTATGTAATGCCAAACTGCCGCAACGTCAGCCCGAACAGGCCGCAGGAGCCACTGCTCATGACGGCTCAGTGCCTGCTGACCCAAATAGCGGTCGTAGAGGGCGAAGGTACTGACGGGGCGGATGTCTGTGAGATTCAGTTGTACATTGCGGACTCCCCGATATTCGTTTATGGTAGGCTGGAAGGCCAGGTCCACTCTGTCTCCGGGACGGAGCTTCCGCAGGAGATTGCCCCCGGAGAAGTAGATGGCCTGCAGCTGACAGCCCTCACGGCTGTGGACACGGAGACGCAGATGCTTGCCGTTTCCTACGGTTCCCAGGTGGTCTATAATAACCTCGCTGATACAGAACACGGGACGGGCACAGCCGATACCGCAGGGCTCCATTTCGACCAAGGCATCTACGTTTGCCTCTGTCAGCAGGTCTGCAGGGATCTCGCAGTCGATATGGAGGGCACTGCCTCCCGGCTCGGCCAGGGCGTGCTGCTCTGCCAGCTTGTTGATCCTGCGGCGAAATTCGTCTATATTACTCCTGAGGATGGTGAAGCCTGCCGCCAGCTCGTGACCGCCGTAGCCCACCAGCAGGTGGGACAGCTCCTGTAGGGAGGCAAAGAGGTTAAAGCCTCCGTAGGAACGGGAGGAGGCCTTGCCGTTGTCCCCGTTGAGACAGATCAGGAAGGTAGGACGGCGGTATTCTTCACACAGGCGGGAGGCTACAATGCCTACTACACCCTGGTGCCAGTCCTCTCCTGCCAGGACGATGGCTCCCTCCTTGTGCTTCTGTCCCTTTAGGAGGGCGGCAGCCTCCTTGTGGATCTGTGCCTCAATGGTCTGCCGTTCCTTGTTCAGCCTGCACAGGGTCTGTGCCAGCTCTGTGGCTCTGTTGGGATCTTGGGTCAGGAACAGCTCCACTGCCAGCTCTGCGTGCTCCATACGCCCGGCGGCATTGATCCGGGGAGCCACCACGTAGCCGATGGTAGAGGCGGTAATGACCTTATTATCACACTCGCAGGCCTCCATCAGAGCACGAATGCCCAGCCTGCGGCAATGGTTCAGCTCCTGCAGACCACGGACCACCAGGTGGCGATTCTCCCCCCGTAGGGGCATGACGTCTGCCACGGTTCCCAGGCAGAACAGGTCGCAGTACCGACGTGCAATGGCCTCCTGGTCTCCCTCCAGGGCGGCGACCAGCTTAAAGGCAATGCCCACACCGCAGAGATCTGTATGAGGATAGGTCCGATCCGGTCTGTGGGGATCCACCACGGCTTGGGCGGCAGGGAGCTGCTCCTTGCATTCGTGATGGTCCGTGACCACCAGGGTGATCCCTAACTCCTTGCACAGCTCTGCCTCTCTTAAGGCAGTAATGCCGCAATCCACCGTAATAATGAGCCGTGCCCCCCCGGCATGGAGCTGTAGAATGGCTCCCTCGTTCAGACCGTAGCCCTCCTCCAATCTGCCGGGAATATGGGTCAGACAGGTGGCTCCCAGGGAGCGGAGGTAGTCTGCCAGGAGACAGGTTGCGGTAATGCCGTCAACGTCATAATCACCGAATACAGCAATAGTCTGTCCCTCCTGCAGTGCATGGCGGATAGCGGCTACGGCCTTATCCATTTCCTTTAATCGGAAGGGGTCTATGAGGGCCGTATCCCTACGCAGCAGGGAATGGGCTTCCTCCGGGGTGCGGATCCCTCGCCCACTGAGGGTATAGGCTGTCAGGGGGGAGTACCCCTGTCGGATCAATTCCTCCACAACAGTTCTGTCTACAGATGCAACGTTCCAGATTCCATACTTCAAAATATTTACACTTCCCCAATTTAAGTTTTCTTATTATTATAACAAATATTGATCCCGTATACAATACAGTATGGAGAAAAAGAAAAACTTTGTCGAAATGACCAATAGACCTCTCCATTCTATGGCAAAAGGTAAATATTTCGTGAATGTTTTTGTAAAAGACTTGTATCTTCTCAGCTTTCTGCTATAATGACTATGGAACAAACTGCCTGCATTTCTATAATGGGCAGATATCTCATGCTGTAAACAAAGGGTGATCCTTATGCTTCGACGCTTTATGTCCGGCCGATACGGCTCCGATCAACTGAATATTGCACTGATCCTTCTGGTCCTGGCACTGAGTCTGGTGAATAACCTGCTCTATGTGCTCCTGGGGAGTGTATTCCTGTACTATCTGCTGAGCTTCCTGTATATCGGGGTGGTATGCTTTGTGTTCTATCGGATGTTCTCTAAGAACATCCCTCTGAGACGGATGGAGAATCAGAAATGGCTGGGCCTCCTGGCACGGCTCAAGGATCGGAACCACCGCTACTTCCGCTGCCCCCACTGCAGACAACGGGTCCGGGTTCCCCGTCACAAGGGCAAGATCAACATCCGCTGTCCCCGCTGCGGCGAAAAATTCATCCGTAAAACCTAACACCTCCCCAAAAAAGCACTGCCATGTTGGCGGGTGTCGGCAAAACAGTGAAACCAAAAATTTAACCGTTTTACGGTATCTGTCAAACGGGGTTGACTGAACAAAAGTTAGCGATACACGGTTTGATAACCGAGTATCGCTTCTTTTTCGCCGTAAAAAATGTAATTATCTCCATAAACCTCGTTGCATTATTTGTAATTCAGTGATATACTATATTTGCATTACAATGACGGAGGTACGTGTATGTACCCAATTGCTATTGAAAAGCTATAGTATTAAATTCTGTTTTATCTTCGGTCGTTCTTGACAGTTTCGGCTTTTTGGTCTATGATATAAGAAGACAGAGATCTCTTATGAGATCCAAATTACAAAAGGAGAACCAACATGAAACGATTCTTTGCACTGTTGCTGGTCTGTGCCCTGTTCACGGGACTGCTTCCCATGAGCTTCGCTGCAGATCGGACCCCCGAGGCCAGGGTCCTCACTGAGGAGGATTATGTCACCGCCGATCTGATGTGGGCGGCTGTAAATGAGAAGGAGACACACATGCTCTCTAAGAGAGCCCCTGTGTCTCAGCTCGTTGAGGCTCTCATTGCTACCGTTACCGCATCCCCCTACTACCAAGAGGACAGCCTGATCCGCAACGGGGATCACTTCTTCTGGGAGACCACCGACGGCGTTGCCTGCGGCTATTCCCCCCGTCTGTCTGCTCTGGCACGGGAGGCAGAGGCTCCTGCTGTTGCCGAGACCGAGACCGTCCTTACCACCTCCTACGCCACCAAGGGCGGCATCCCCGGAGCCAAGGACGTATATCTGATCCAGCCCTACTACGGTCTTGACGCTGACTTCACTACCCAGTATGTAGACGAGGCCAACAGCATTGCCAAGGTCCTGAGAGGCACCTCTACGGTTTACCGCACCGACGCCGCCACTGTAGACAATATTGCCGATGCCATAGAGAAGGGTGCCGTGGTGATCTTCGACAGTCACGGTGACACGGACTACGCCAACGACGATGACTATGATGATTTCGCCACCAGAGCCAACACCTCCTATATCTGTCTCCAGAGCGGTGAGGGCTTGACCGACAAGGACTTCTCCGTATCTGTAGGTCCCTTCAA
This sequence comes from Faecousia sp., assembly GCA_045594585.1. Lineage (GTDB taxonomy): Bacteria > Bacillota > Clostridia > Oscillospirales > Oscillospiraceae > JAZOXB01. The sequence continues at coordinate 19,584 of JAZNYV010000087.1, forward strand.
CAGCTACTACAATGCCTACTATGCCGGCTCCTACAACCAAATGAAGTTCTACTGTGTCAACGGAACCGCCATTGCCAACCACATGGACAAGGAGGCTCCCAACAGCCTGCTGTGGATGGCGCTGTGCCTCAGTATGACCACCGACGGTCTCCATGCTCCCCTCCGTGCCAAGGGCGTAGAGGTAGCCTACGGCTATTCCCAGTCCGTTACCTTCGACTATGACTATGCATGGGAGGAGGTCTTCTGGGGCCAGATGTTTGCAGGCAACACCGTTGCCGACGCCTCCTCTGCCATGAAGGACGAGATCGGTCCCTGGGACTGGTGCCACCACTCGGATTATGATACCTTAGAGGAGGCCAGATATTGGTACTGTGCCTTCCCCATCGTAGTCTCCTCCCAGGACAAGTACCCCGGTCACGGCAAGGTAGATGACTATCAGAATGTCCGTTCCACCTGGCGGCTCTTTGACACCTGCCCCCATTTGGAGGTCTATAAGGTCCCCGGCAAGGAGGCTACCTGCACAGAGGCAGGATACCCCTCCTACTTTGAGTGCAATGTTTGCGAGACCATGTTCATGGACGAGGCCCTGACCCTTCCCGTTACCATGGACGGTATCCTCATCCCTGCTCTAGGTCATGATCTTAGTACCGAGGCCCACTTCTATCCTCCCGATTGCACGAACAACGGCTTTACCTATTACCTCTGCAACCGTTGCGGTATGAGCACCATTACGGAGATCGTTCCTCCCGCAGGGCATTCCTACGAGGCTACGGTCATTCCTCCCACCTGCACAGAGGAGGGCTATACCCGGTATCACTGCACCACCTGCAATGCAAGCTACACCGATGACCTCACCCTCCCCGCAGGTCACAGCTACGCAGAGGGTGTCTGCACGGCCTGCGGTCAGATCGATCCTTCGTCCCTGCCTCAGAACCCCTTCGCAGACGTAAAGGAGGGAGACTATTTCTATCTCCCCGTATTGTGGGCCGTAGACAATGGCATCACCACCGGCACCTCTGCCACTACCTTCGGTCCTGAGAAGCCCTGTACCCGTGCCCAGGTAGTCACCTTCCTGTGGAGGGCCTCCGGCAGCCCAGAGCCTGTCAGCGGCACGAATCCCTTTGCTGATGTAGCCGAGGGTGCCTATTATTACAAGGCTGTCCTGTGGGCAGTAGAGCAGGGCATTACCACGGGCACCTCTGCCACCACCTTCGGTCCCGACAGGACCTGTACCCGTGGACAGGTCGCCACCTTCCTGTACAGAGCCCAGGGCGAGCCCGCAGTCTCTGACAGCACCAATCCCTTTAACGACGTCCCCGCTGATGCCTATTACTACGACGCTGTCCTGTGGGCAGTAGAGAACGACACCACCCAGGGCACCGGCAAGGGCAGATTCTCCCCCGATAAGGACTGCACCCGCGGTCAGATCGTAACCTTCCTCTACCGTGCACTGAGCTGAAATAACCGTTCCCTCCCTGCCCTATGGGGGCAGGGAGGGCTTTTTATGCCGATTTATACTTATTTCTAATAAAACGATTAATCCGTTTCATTATGCCGCTGGTAAGCGGCATGGCGGCAAAGCCGCCAAGAAATAACCTGTAATACTGTTCTTGCCGCCGAAGGCTAAGCAGGATATTCATCCTGCAATAAAATGGTTTTCAAACCATTTTATCAAGAAACAGTATTATGGAGCTGTTGATTCTTTTGCAATTACAGCCAAAAATCCCCGTGCGAGGTTGGTGCTCGCACGGGGATCGGTTTATGATGGGGATCAGCGGATCATGGTGCCCTCGGGGACGGAGTCGTCTACGAAGATGACCTTGCAGCCGCAGGCGTTGTTGGTGGCGGCTAAGAGCATACCCTCACTGGTAACGCCGGTGAGACGGGCAGGCTCTAAGTTGGCGATGACGATGATCTTCTTGCCCTCCAACTGCTCCGGCTTGTAGTAGTCCTTGAGGCTGGAGACGATGACTCTCTTGTCCTTGCCGTCGAAGAGGGTCAGCTTGTAGTTGTTACGGGCCTTGCGGATCTCCTGGCACTTGAGGATCTTGCACACACGGAGGTCGATGGTGTTGAATACGTCCAGGGTGATATTGTCCTTGAAATCTGCTACGGGATCGGGATCGCCGTAGACGATCTCTTCCACTTCTTCCTCTTCGGGAGCGTTGGCACGGGCGTCCAGCTCCTTCTCCTCCTCAGTCTGCTCGTAGGTGAAGTCCAGCAGGTAGAGGTAATCCTCCTTGTTGAGGGCATCTAAGAACAGATACAGACGGGGACCCTGCTCACGGTTTAAGAGGAGACGGTAGACATTCTTGAAGAAGGGCATCTGGACCTTCTTCTTCTCCTTGTCGTTCATCTCTACGCCGCGGACCTCGACGGGGATAGCATAGATCATGGTGTTCAGCTCGTCTAAGGTATAGTCCTTCTCGCTGAGCTTCTTGTGGAGCAGGAGGATCTCTGCCTTCTGTTCCTGGGTGAGGGTGTTAAAGTCCTCCCAGTTTCTCCAGTTGCGGAGTCTGTAGACCTGATCGGGAGCACAGGCCTCCAGCCAGTACTTGGCACGGTCCAGACGATCCTTGAACTGATCGTAGGTGTAGGGGGTGCCGTTCTTGGCCAGGACGGTCTCTAAGAGGGAAATATCAAAGTTAACAACGGAGCCCATCTGGACCAGGAGGCTCATGGGAACAGGCTGTACCTTGCGGCCCTCAATGAGGCAGGACTCCATAATGCCCTTGACCAGGTCATCGGCAGTGCCCTCTTGGTACTTAGTGAGCATACGGTCGAACTCGCCGTACTGACGGAGGATGCCGTCGTCGAAGCAAAAGTCAAAGGCCTTGAGAGGCTCGGTCTTGGCATAGAGCCACAGAATGACCTCGGGCTGGTAGATCTGCAGGAGGGCACCGGGGGTCAGGTTCAGACCGGAGGAGCCGGACATCTTGCCGGTGGTGCCGCGGATGCCGATGAACTCATAGCCCTGGAACAGGGGAGGCTCGTAGCCGAAGATCTCCTTGGCAACGTCCTTGGAGGTATCGAAGCTGCCGTGGGGGGTAGCATGGTCCTTGCCGCCGGGCTCGAAGTCAACGCCCTCGTACATCCAGCGCATGGGCCAGTCTGTCTTCCAGCTGAGCTTGCAGTTGTGGTTCTCACGGAAGTCGAAGCTGCCCTCGTGACCGCAAGCACAGCGGTACTCCGCCACCTTGGTCTCGTCATTGTAGGACAGGATCTTGGTGGTGTCTCTGCCGCAATGATCGCAGTAGATGGAAGCAGGATAGAAGGCGTTACGCTCCTCCTCCGTAGGCTCCTGGGTACGGTGACGGGAGAGAACATCGTAGATCTCCTTACGCTTTTCCATAGCGTAGAGGACGTGCTCCGTGTACTTGCCGCTACGGTACATCTCAGCCTGATAACGGAAGTCCATATCAATGCCGAAGGCACTGACAGAGGCCATAAATTCCTTCTCGAAATACTCTGCGTAGGTCTTGGCCCCCAGAGCCTCGCCGAAGGGATTGGGTACATCTACATAGGGTCTGCCTACGTACTGCTCCATATCGTCACGGACAGCGGCAACGTTGACAGGAACCTTACGCATACGGTCATACTCGTCCCAGCTAAAGAGGAGCTTGGCCTTCTTGCCCAGGCCGCGGAGAGCCTGTACAACGAAGAAGCTGGTAGCGATGTCACGGAAATTGCCGATATGGATAGAGCCGGAGGGGCTGATACCTGCAGCACAGACGTATTCTTCCTTATCAGGCCGGCGAGCGATAATCTGCTTGGCTATATTTTCTGCCCAAGTTAACATAGAGATCACCTCATAAAACATACTTTTTCATCCGTAAATTGTACCATATCCACCATCAAGCTGTCAAGCAAATTCAACAAAATAACCCTATTCTAAAGCAAATTCCAGTTTATCGCTCTGATCCGTATTTGCGTAGACCAATGTAGAGGCAGCTATCAGCCACCGGCAAGGTTTCGAGTTCGTAGGCATTTTCGTAAAATTGATAACATTTACCGTATCAATGGTGCGCAGGCAGATGATATCCGCCCCTACATTGGGTGCGTTGCATCAGTTCCGTAAATCGAGAGCTTGCGGCTTTGGGGTTTTACCAAAAATTTTATGGCTTTTTGGGGGATAACAGGAAGATTTGTCGTAGATTTTTCCCGTACTTTATGCTATGATAAAGCCGTATAATTATGAATTGAGGTGATGCAAAGAATGGCACACTCTTTTTTCGGCGGTGTCCATCCCAAGGGCTGCAAGGAACTAAGCTGTGAGATGCCCATTACGCCTATTTATCCCAAAACCGTGACCATATGTCTGTCTCAGCACATCGGTGCTCCCTGCAAGCCCCTGGTCTCTATCGGTGACCGTGTCACCGTAGGACAGAAGATCGGCGACGGACAGGGTCTGTGTGCCCCCGTTCATGCTTCCGTTTCCGGTGAGGTCATCCTGGTAGGTCTCCGTCCTGCTCCCACAGGCACCTATATGGAATCCATCGTCATTGCCAACGACGGCAAATACACCCCCTGCCCCACCCTGGTCAAGAGAGACAGCATTGAGGGGCTGACTTCCCAAGAATTGATCGGGATCATCCGTGAGGCAGGGATCACCGGCATGGGGGGTGCAGGCTTCCCCACCCATGTCAAGCTGTCCTCCGGTCTGGGCAAGGTGGATACGGTCCTGATCAATGGGGCGGAGTGCGAGCCCTATATTACCTCCGACGACCGTCTTATGCAGGAGTCCCCGGATCGGATCCTTAAGGGTATCTCCGTGATCAAGGCCATCTTAGAGCCTAAGAGGACCGTCATCGGTATCGAGAACAACAAGCCCCGTGCCATCGCCTCCCTGCGAGAGAGATTAAACGGAGAGGCAGAGCTGCTGCCCCTTAAGGTCCGTTACCCCCAGGGTGCAGAAAAGCAGCTCATTCAGGCAGTCACCGGCCGACAGGTCCCTCCCGGAGGGCTCCCCGCTGCCGTAGGCTGTGCGGTCTTTAACGTAGCTACCTGTGCCGCCATCTGTGATGCAGTATTCGACGGTATGCCCCTGGTCCGCCGTGCAGTCACTGTCACCGGCAAGGCTGTTGCCAAGCCCTGTAACGTCCTGGCTCCCATCGGCACCTCCTTCGAGGATCTTGTGGAGGCTGCAGGAGGCTTTGTTGCCGAGCCCTACAAGATCTTTGTAGGAGGCCCCATGATGGGCATTACCCAGCACACCTTGGAAGCCTCTACCATTAAGGGCAACAACGCTCTGACCTGCTATTCACAGGCAGACCGCCCCAAGGAGCGGACTCCCCACTGCATCCGCTGCGGCAAGTGCGTGGACGCCTGTCCCATGCGTCTGATGCCCCTGTTCCTCCACAAGGCACAGACCAAGGGAGATTTAGAAGCCCTGGACAAGGGCAACATCATGGATTGTATCGAATGCGGCTCCTGTGCCTACGGCTGTCCCGCCGGGATCCCCCTGGTCCAGAGCTTCCGTACCGGCAAGAAGCTGCTCCGTGATGCCAAGGCAAAGGAGGCTGCAAAATGAAATACAAGGATCTAAAGCTCACCCTTTCCTCCTCCCCCCATGCTCACAGCGGCTGTACCACCGACGTGATCATGAAGGACGTGTGTATCGCACTGATGCCTGCCCTTATTGCGGCGGTATGGTTCTTCGGTGCCCGTGCCCTGTCTGCAACGGTGATCTCCGTGTTAGCCTGTATCACCTTTGAATGGGGCTATCGGCGGATCATGGACAAGGACTCCACTGTGGGAGACTGGTCTGCAGTGGTCACCGGCATTTTGGTGGCCTTCCTCTGTCCTGTGAATTTGCCCTACTGGACACTGATCGCAGGAGACTTCTTTGCCATCGTAGTGGTCAAGCAGCTCTTCGGCGGCATTGGTATGAATATCGTCAACCCGGCACTGGCTGCCCGTGCCGTCCTCTTTAGCTGGCCCTCTCTCATGTCCGGCAACTGGAACACCCCCGGCCAGAGCATTCCCGTCACCGGTCCCGTAGATGCAGTGACCTCTGCCACCCCGATGGAGGCCCTTGCCGCAGGGAAGCTCCCCGACGTGAGCCTATTGGACCTGTTCCTGGGCAGAGTGGGGGGCTCCTTCGGTGAGATCTCAGCACTGGCCCTTCTCCTGGGTCTTGCCTATCTGCTGTGGACCCGTGTCATTACCCTCCGCATTCCCCTTTCCTATGTAGCTACGGTTGCGATCCTGGCCTTTGTCTTCCCTCAGGGCGGCAATGCAGGCTGGCAGTGGTCCCTGTACCAGGTCCTGTCCGGCGGTCTCCTCTTAGGTGCAATTTTCATGGCAACGGATTACACCACCTCCCCCGTGACCCACAGAGGGCAGATCGCCTTCGGCATCGGCTGCGGTGTGCTGACCATCCTCCTGCGGTACTTCGGCTCCTATGTAGAGGGCGTCAGCTTTGCCATTCTGATCATGAACTGCTGTGCAGGCTTCTTCGACAAGATGGGCCTGCCCAAGCGGTTCGGTGCTAAGAAAGGCGGTGGCAGCAAGTGAAGTACATCCTTAAATTAGCCCTTGTCCTCCTGCTCATTACCGTAGTGGTAGCAGGCCTCCTGGGCTTTGTCAACGATCTGACCAAGGACAGGATCGCAGAGAACACCGCCAAGAAGGCCACCCAAGCCATGCAGGCCGTTCTCCCCTCCGACTCCTATGAGAAGCTGGAGCTCACCGCCCCGGATATTACCCAGGTCTACAAGTCCGAGAAGGGCTACGTGGTCCGTCTGAATGCAAGCGGCTTCGGCGGTGCCATGGATATGATGGTGGGGATCGATCTGAACGGTACGGTCACCGGGGTTTCTGTGATCTCTCACAGCGAGACCGCCTCCTTAGGTGCAGAGTGTACCCGTGAGGATTGGAGAGCCCAGTTTGCAGGCACTGCCGGAGATCTTAAGGTCACCAAGGACGGCGGTACCGTGGACGCCCTTACAGGGGCCACCGTTACCTCCCGTGCTGTTACCGAGGCAGTAAACCGTGCCGTAGAATTTGTAAAGGAGGTACAGCCATGAATTTTAAGAAAAGCTTAAAGGACAGCCTCCTGACCAACAACCCCGTTCTGGGTCAGCTCCTGGGCCTGTGCTCCACCATGGCCATTACCACCACCCTGTTTAACGGATTGGGCATGGGCATTTCCGTAACCCTGATCCTGATCTGCTCCAACATGGTCATTTCCCTCCTGCGGAAGGTGATCCCGGAGAAGATCCGCATTGCGGCATATATCGTCATTATTGCAGGCTTCGTTACTATGGTAGACCTGCTCCTCAAGGCCTTCCTCCCGGCACTGTCGGAGAGTCTGGGCGTGTTCATTCCCCTGATCGTGGTCAACTGCATTATCTTAGGCAGAGCCGAGGCCTTTGCTTCCAAGAACGGCATCCTTGCCTCTGCTATGGACGGTCTGACTCAGGGTATCGGCTACACCGCCGCCCTGGTGATTATGTGTGTGGTCCGTGAGTTCCTGGGCAGCGGCACCTTCGGCAAGGGGGTCTTCGGTGCAGACGGCATCCGCCTCATTGAAGCACAGTACCCTGCCCTCCTGGTGATCCTGCCTGTAGGTGGCTTCCTGACCCTGGGCTGTCTCATTGCCTTCGCCCAGTGGTTTAACACCCGTACCAAAGAAAAGGAGGAAAAGAAATGAGCATCTTCCTTTCCCTCTTCTCCATTTCTCTCAGTGCCATTTTGGCCGAGAACTTTATTCTGGTAAAATTCTTAGGCATCTGTCCCTTTATGGGGGTGTCCAAGAAGTCCGATACCGCCCTGGGCATGGGCATTGCCGTTACCTTCGTTATGGGCATTGCCTCTGCCGCCACCTGGGCAGTAGATCGGTATCTGCTCCGGCCCAATGACCTGGGCTATATGCAGACCGTGGTCTTTATTCTGGTCATTGCCGCCCTGGTCCAGTTTGTAGAAATGTTCCTCCAAAAGGCCATTCCCTCCCTGTACCAGGCTTTGGGGATCTACCTGCCCCTGATCACCACCAACTGTGCCGTTTTAGGCGTGGCTCTGCTGAATATTCAGAACGGCTACAGCTTTATCGAGTCTGTGGTTTACGGTGTTATGGGCGGTGTTGGCTTTACTGTTGCCATCCTTCTGTTCTCCTCTGTACGGGAACGGCTGGAGGATTGCGATTGTCCCAAGTGCTTTAGGGGCTTCCCCATTGCACTGATCGCTGCCGGACTCCTAGCCCTGTCCTTTATGGGCTTCTCCGGCTTCAAGGTTTTCTAAGGAGGTAGGTGTATGGATAATATTCTTTCTGCCATACTGGTATTGGGTATCTTAGGTGCCGCCTTCGGTGCCATCCTTGCCGTTGCCTCCAAGATCTTTGCAGTCAAGGATGACGAGAGACTTCCCCTCCTTAAAGATGCCCTCCCCGGAGCCAACTGCGGCGGTTGCGGCTACGCAGGCTGTCAGGCCTATGCCCAGGCCATCCTGGACGGCAAGGCACAGATCGGTCTCTGTGCCGCCGGCGGTCCCCAGGCTGCCCAAAGGATGGCCGAGGTCATGGGTGTTGAGGCTGTAGAGGTAGAGAAAAAGGTGGCTATGGTCAAATGCCGTGGACATAACCACGTCTTCAAGGGTCAATACGAGGGGATCCAGGACTGCCGTGCCGCCATGTTCGTCACCGGCAACGGTCCCTCTGCCTGTCCTAACGGCTGTTTGGGCTTGGGCACCTGTGCCAAGGTCTGCAAATTCGATGCCATTACCGTAGAGAACGGCATTGCCCGTGTGGATGCGGAGAAGTGTACCGGCTGTATGCAGTGCGTAGAGGTCTGCCCCCGTAAGGTCATCGTCCCCGTTACCTACAACACGGATATCGTCATTGCCTGCTCCAACAAGGACCGCGGTGCCTATACCCGTCAGTTCTGCGAGGTAGGCTGTGTAGGCTGCCACCTGTGTGAGAAGCAGTGCGATTACGATGCCATCCACGTGATCAACAACTTGGCTGTCATAGACTACAGCAAGTGCGTCTCCTGCGGCCGCTGTGCCGCCGTCTGCCCCCGCCGCCTCATCTCCGACTTCAACCTAAAAACAGACATGGACGCAGTCCCCCTGTAAAAAGATATAAAAAGAGCTCCCCAATTTCACAGGTGAATAAGGAAGCATTTTGAACTTCATAATTCATAGAAATGCAATGGATTAAGAACAAGGCTTTGGCTGTTACAGCCAAAGCCTTGTTTCCATGTATGAATCCACATATTCCTTTTCCCTAAATTTCATCATCGAGCAACATATAGAAATTTGCTCCCTACTGTAAAGTTTGACAACAGTCTTTCGTTGTGTTGACAATTATAGCGCTATGCGCTATAATTGCATACAGTAATTATGGGGAGGATTATCATGATTACCATAGAGAAACCATATTTCAAAAACTGGAAGTTTATTGATTTATTTGCAGGATTAGGGGGCTTTCGCCTTGCCTTGGAATCTTTAGGTGCAGAATGTGTATATTCTAATGAATGGGATATTCCGGTGCAAGAAGTGTATCGTGATAATTTTGGTGACATACCTGAGGGCGATATTACAAAAGTAGACGAAACCACAGTTCCTGATCACGATATACTATGTGCGGGCTTTCCTTGTCAAGCATTCTCTATTAGCGGAAAGCAACGTGGATTTGAAGACAGCAGAGGAACCCTGTTCTTCGATGTTGCTCGTATTGTGAAAGAAAAAAAACCCAAAATTGTCTTTATGGAAAATGTGAAGAATTTCGCAACACACGATGGGGGAAAAACTCTTGAAGTTGTAAAGGCTACTATGGAAGAACTGGGTTATTCCTTCAATCAGCGTGTACTGAACTCTGTTGATTATGGCATACCACAGAAAAGAGAGAGAATCTATATGGTATGCTTCAGAAATGATATTGCTGTGAAGCATTTTGTATTTCCCAGAGCAGTTCCTCTCACAAAGCATGTCGAGGATTTTTTGCTAGAAGACACTGCATTGACAGAACATCTATATGTTGATCGGAAAGATACTTATTATAACGATACAAAAGATGATGTTTTCAGCAATAAATCTATTCGTTTAGGTATTGTTAATAAAGGCGGACAAGGAGAGCGGATTTATAGTACAAAGGGGATAGCAATCACTTTTTCTGCCTATGGCGGCGGGGTTTTTGCTAAAACAGGTGGCTATTTGGTGAATGGACGCCCCCGAAGACTGCATCCGAGGGAATGTGCCAGATTAATGGGTTATCCGGACTCGTATAAAATAAGCCAAAAAGCAAATCAAGCATACCAACAGTTCGGGAATTCTGTAGTGATAGATGTTCTTCAATATATTGGTATTGAAATAGGGAAAGCACTAGAGGAATAACGTATGAACGAAGTTGATTTCAGAAATTGGATGGCAAGAAATGATGTAAATCGCAAAGTGCAAAGCGATATTGTATCAAGAATCAAAAAAATAGAAAGAGAAATTGAAAACTGCGATATTGACGAGGAATATCGCAGTGACAATTGTGAATCCTTAATGGCATTATTTTTGAATATGGGAAAAAATGAGGAGATGAAAAAATACCCAAATGCAAATTTCCCTATCGGCAAGTATTATATGAGCACATTCAGACATGCCATTAAATACTATGTTATGTTTTGCAAAAACTCAAAATTATAATGTGTTAAAGGTTTGCCTTAAACTCTTCCAAATCGCCTTCATTCTGAGAGTTCATTAACTTAATGGAAAAAATGACATTCATATTGTAAGTATTTGATAACTGCCTTACTTCATACTCATTTAATGATTGATGCGAAAGATAATATGTGTACTTCCCTAATGCAAATCTGTCTATTGTTAGTGGCTCGGTTATTTCTACGAATAATTTTTTGTTTTCTTTTGTAAATTTTGCTGTGTTGTAATAACCACTTATGCTTTGTTGAATGGACGGAATATTTTTTTGTGCAGGCTCTCTGGATCCACTTTTCTTTATGCGGTATTTTGCTATGATTTCAAAGTATTTCTTGAACTTACGTATGGGGAATATTACATAATTCCCATCATAACTGATGACATATCTGACATTTTTACCTTTGTAATGCTCAATGATCCAATCACCAAAAACATTCATGTCAATATCCAGTGATTGTCCGGCAGTTCCCGCACTATTAAAACGATGGAAATTGCTATTCATAAAACTGATAATGATGCTGGTCATTTCGTTAGGCTTACTTCTGTTGCGAGGAGAAAACACAAAGGTTTCGGTATCTTCGTCGGGTAACAGCACAAACTGTCCGGATTGGGCCGAGGAATCTTTGGCTTCAATATAGAATTCAATCCTTCCATTTTTGATGACTGCTATATCGGATTTGGTGGAATCCATTCCGCCTTCGTGATAAAACCCGGTGGTTTCGGTGCTGTAGAATTTCTTTAAATATTCATAGCATTTTATTTCAAACTTTTCTCCCGGTCTCATATCTTTCCTCCTGTAAGTTCATAAAATTTATGATACTATCGCCTAAAGCTTTGATTACATTTACAGTCATTGCATTCCCCGCTTGCATAAGGAGATGTCTATCTGTTACTATATTTTTCACCTTATCAGCATATTCTTTTGGAAATCCCTGAAGCAAGAGTGCCTCATATCCCGTTAATTGATAGATCTCACCATTGCGTACGTATAGAATTCCATCGCGTTGGGCCCTTAATGTAGGGCATTTTGCGGTGTAAATACGTAAATCATTCATTCTCGTATCTATTATTTTCCCTTCCATAGTACGAATATCGCTGACTGAATATCTACCGGCATTTGTAGGGTTGTTTAAGTAGTATTTTAGAATATCCAATCTCTGATCATTGGCAAGATTATTATCAATTAGGTAATTTGATAAAGTGGGAAGTGAAACAGGCACAGGCCATTTAAATTTTGAGTAATCAAGTCCCATCGATGTCTTGAACCCTACAAAATAGACACGTTGCCGCATTTGAGGAACCCCATATTCCAAACTGGTTAAAACACGATACGACACCGTATATCCGGAGTCCCCCAATTCTCGTAAAATCACTTTTATGGTTTTTCCGTTATCGTGCGTTACAAGACCTTTTACATTTTCTAATATAAAACACTTTGGCTGTGTTTCTCGTAGTATTCTGGCTAACTGGAAAATGATTTGTCCGCGATCATCAGAAAAACCACCCTGACGTCCAATAACAGAAAAAGTTTGGCACGGAAAACCTGCAATCAATAAATCAAACGCCGGAATTTTATCTCCGGTAATCTTTTTTAAATTTCCGTAATTCTCCTCATTTTCCGTATTATGCATTAACCGATATGTTATGTCAGCCAGTCTGCTCGTTTCTGAACGGCCAACACATTCTAAGCCTGATTGTTCCAAGCCCAATCTTCCTCCGCCGATGCCCGAGCAGAAGTCAAAAAAGGACTTAATTATCATTGGATATATCCTCCATAAGTAATTTATATGCTTCTATTTCAAGTGCATCTGCTATTCGTTGAATGTTTTCCAAGGATATACTTCTGCGGTAACACTCAATAGCACTAATATAAGTACGGTGCATACCGCATTTATCTGCAAATACTTCTTGAGATAATCCCATAGCAGTACGATACTTTTTTAGGTTGCTTCCAAATACTTTTATAATATCCATAATAAACTTCCTCCTTTCTCCTAGTATTATATTATTGTTGCATACTATCAGTCTACATACAATAAGTATCAGGACAAAATTGTACAATTGCAGTAAAAAGGTGCAATCCTAGTTTTTCCAGAATTACACCTTTTTACTGATAAAGCTTTCTTAATAGGCCACTACTTTCACTTTTCCCTTTACCTTGCCCCCTTATCGTAGGGGATGCCGGCGGCTTTGGGGGCGGGGGATCTGTTGGAGGTAAAGATCAGGACCAGGAGGGCAATGAGGTAGGGGAGCATATTGTATACCACACCGGGAAGCTCCAGCCTTGCCATAAAGTCAAAGCCGGAATAGACATTGCCCAAGGCTCGGAAGAAGCCGAAGAGGAGGGCTCCCAAGCCGATCCGCAGAGGGTGCCAGGCACCGAAGATCATAACCGCCATAGCCAGGAAGCCGAAGCCGGAGACACCGTTCTCAAACTTCCACAGGCTGACACCGGCGGTGATATATACCAGACCCCCGAAGCCTCCCAGGATGCCGGAAAGAAGGACGCCCATGTAACGCATTTTCTTTACATGAATACCTACGGAGTCTGCTGCCTGGGGATGCTCGCCACAGGCACGGAGTCGGAGACCGAACCTGGTCTTGTACAGGGAAAGGTAGGCAAGGACAAGGGCCGCCAGTGCCAGGAGCATAAACCAGCTAAAGTCAAATTCACCGATCCTTGCTACCAGCAGCTCCTTTGTCCGAGGGTAGGCAATATCGGAGGTGGTATCCTTCCCCCCGGAGAGGGCGGAGTTCATAGCCTTGACTCCTACGGTAGCGGCGGCAGTTGCCAGCATATTGAGGGCGGTGCCGGTAATGGTCTGATCTGCCCTGAATTCAATGGCCGCAACCCCTAAGAACAGGGACCCCAGCAGACCAAGGAGAGCGCTTGCCAGGACAGTGGCAAGAACCATTCCAAGAGACCCTACCTGTGCAGGGAGAAACCGCAGGACCAAGGCACCACCCAGGGCACCTAAGACCATGATGCCATCTAAACCGATGTTAATAATACCGCTCCGTTCACAGAAACAGCCCCCCAGAGCTACCAGTGTAAGAACAGAGGCAAAAAGCAGGGTGTACTGTACTAAGAGGATCATACTTCGGCATCTCCTTTCTTCATAAGCATCCGTCTGTGGAGAACGTATTTCATAAAGCCTGCAAAGGCGCAGAGATAAATGATCAGACCGGCAATAAGGTCGGAGATCTGAGGAGAGTACAGCCGCAGATCCAGATTGCCCCCTCCCATGGTAATATGCTGGATAAAGAAGGAGGCTGCAATGGCGCCGAAGGGATGCAGGCCCCCTAAGAAGGCAACGGCAATGCCGTTAAAGCCCACTGCAGGGAGGGCCGCCGTAGTGGTAGACCACTGCTCCATACCGGACAGGTACAGCAGCACCGCACCGGCCCCTGCCAGACCTCCGGAGATCATCATAGCAAGGATCACGTTCTTCCGTTCCTTCATGCCTGCATAGCGGGCCGCAAGGAAGCTGTGTCCCGTTGCTCTCAGCTCGTAGCCGAAGGCCATCTTGTACAGGACGACCCATACCACCACTGCCAGGATGATAGCAAGGGGAATGGCGATGGTAACGCTCTTCTCCCGGAAGAACAGGTTGTCCAGGCCCATTTGAGGCAGGAGGGCAGAGGGATTCTCGCTCTGAAGGGACTGGGTATAGGGTCCGGAGGGGTCCTTCACCACCTCTAAGATCCAGTTGGTGAGATACAGGGCGATCCAGTTCAGCAGAATGCCGGAGATCACGATGTTCACATTGCAGTACAGCTTCAGCACAGCAGAGAGTCCGCCCCACAAGGCCGCCGCCAAAACACCCAGCACCAAGCATAGATACCAAGGAAGATGCCATGCAAGGGCACCGTAGAGGGCTATGCAGGCCCCTGTGGTATACTGACCGGCAACCCCGATGTTAAAAATGCCCACACCGTAAGCAAACAGGACCGAAAGAGCACACAGCAGCAGGGGCACAGTCCGCACCAGGGTCTGCCCCAGGTACTTGAGCATCAGCTTGCCCGGGTAGCTGAGGAAGCCGGACAGCACCGCTGTCATGCCCTCGGTCGCTCCCGAAGGCTCAATGAGAAGCAGGACCAAATAGCCCAGGGTCAGACCTGCCATTACGCAGACCAGGGAGGTGAGGAAGGTCTGTACCCCCTCCCGTCGGAGTAGAGAATCGGAACGCTTTAACATAACAGTATCCTCCGTCAAAATCGTGCAAGGAGAGTGGGGCGTCCCACTCTCCTTGTTGGCTCATTTGATATTTCCAAGCCACTGCATACTCACATTGGCAGGAGTGGGCTCTGTAGACAGGTCGTCAGAAACGGTCATGGTGCCGTTATAAAGAGCGGAAACCAGTGCGGCATAATCCTCATAGGTGAACTTGCCTTCCTCGAAGCGAGTGCTCTCGGCAAGCTGAACATAGTTGGCAGAGGGATCCTCGGAGATCACACCCAGGGCTTCGATCTTCCCTGCATAGGAGGCCCAATTCCCATTCACCAGCACATCCACCAGAGTATTATAGGTAGTAGGGGCAAGACCCTTCATAGCGGAGGTCACGGTAATGCCTTCGCCGTAATCCTTGTCGATAACGGGAGCCTGGTCCACGTCTACACCGATGATCTTGCCACCGGCCTTCTTGGCTGCCTCGGCAACAGAGGTCCAGATGGAGGCACCGCAGGAGAATACAACTTCGGTCCCCCCTGCATACCAGGTATCCATGGCGGCGGTAATGTCTGCATCACCGAAGAACTGGTTTGCATAGGCATACTTCATATCTACGGTGATCCCCAGCTCCCGGGCCGCTGCATCGGCACCCAGGACGAAGCCGTAGCCGAACCGCATAACAGAGGGAACAGCCATGCCCCCCAGGTAGCCCAGCTTGGTGTAGCCCAGCTTTACAGCACCGTAGCCTGCCATATAGCCGGAGATCTGCTCCTGATAGGTGGCACAGTATACATTGTCCATGTATACATAGTCCGTCAGATTCCAGTTGTCGGGGTTGTAATCGTAGGCAATTCCCTTATTTGCCAGGGCAGCAGACAGGATATCTCCCTTTGCTACGTCCAAGGCAATAAACTTTACGTCGGGATAGAGCTCGGATATCTCGGCAATGGTAGCACCGTGGGTGTAGCCGGGGAATACGATCATATCATAGCCGTCAGCGATGGCACGCTCTGTAGCGGCAATACGGGCGGCATTGTCATCGGAGATAGGCATATAATACTTGATATCACCGGGATAGTCGGTATTGAACTGCTCCAGAGCCTCCCAGGTAGCCTGGTTGAAGGACTGATCCGTAATGTCATTGAGTCCGGTAACCAGTGCGATCCGATAGGTAGAATCATTCTTCTCCCCGGTGCTGCCTCCACAGGCACACAGGGACAGTACCATTGCAAAAACCATAAGCATTGCCAAGAACATTTTCATGTTTCTTTCCTCCGTTTATTTGTTTTCTGAAGATTCGGGATCCTCAGGATCCATAACCTTGCTGACCAATTCCTTTAGCCCCTTGTACTGTTGGGGACTGATAAGGACCTTGCGACCCTCACGGGAGACGAGGCCCTCCTCTGTCAGAGTCTTCATGCTCCGTGCCACGGTCTTAATGTTGAAGCCCGTTTCATTGGCAAGGATCTGCTGATTTCCGTCTGTCTTGAGGATGCCCCCCACCTCACCGGCATCATACCGATGGATCAGAACCTGTGCAAGCCTCTCAGGTCCCGGCAGGAACAGATAGGCTCTGGACATTCTCCCCTGCTCCAGCAAATAGTCTCCCATAAGCTTGGATTCATACCGCAGGGCAACAATATCCTGCAGGAGCCACCGGCCGAAGGCCTCGGCTTCGCAACGGATCATAATACAGGGCACAGCGGTCTTTAAGGTAGTGAGGTAGTCCTTCCGTTCCAGGAGGAGCTCCATGCCCCCCATGGCGTAGACCACCTTGTTGAACTGCATGAACTCATACTCCACACCGGGGAAGCGGTAGTCAATAGCCTTAACAGATCCCTTTGCCACAAAGTACACGTAGCTTGCTCTGTGCCCTTCCAACACAAAGGTGGTATTGGCCGGCAGCCGCTCCACTGTCATATTCTCCAGAAGCCAAGTAGGAGCCGTTGCGAAATACAGGAGGATCTGCTCCTTCTTTCCCCGGGAGATCCTGTTTAATAAGGAGAATTTCCCGAACAATTCTTTCTCTGTCACGGAAGTGTGCCTCCTTCTGTCAAAATGAAGTGCCCGAAACAGCGGTCTGTATGATAGCACAGAGAACCCCTAAATTCAAGGACATTTGTCCGTTTTTTAAAAATTTTTCTGTATCATATTTTCTCCTGAAGGATTGCTTTTTATGCCTCTTACGGGAGCTTGTGATTTGCTTCCTGACCAATGGACAGATCGGTAATATTCTGTGATTTAGGGAAATTCGGTCTTTACATTTCCTCCCGAAGCTGATAATATGAATATAAACCACAATCCGTATAGGAGGAATATTGGATGAGAGAAATCGTATATAGGTTCAACACCTTGGGAAGCTACCAAACATCAGAGGACACAGCCTTTGGCCAAGAGACCCATTTGAAGCTCACCCTGGAGCCTCATAACTTTTCCCTTGCCGTAGGGGGAGAGCTTTTGCGGAAGTCCGCCTGCAAGGGCTACGAGATCCATGCTTCCTCCAAGGGCGAAGCGGTCTTTTGGGATCGGGAGGGCAAGGAGCTCTGCCGTGTAGAGGCCCAAGCTCGGGAATATAAAGAAGTCCGTCTCCTGTGGAAGCAGGGTGCTGTTTCCCTGCAGTTCGGTAGGGTAGAATGGATCGACAACTACCCCCACTGTGATGGAGACCACGACCGCTGGGACCAACGCTGGCACACCGAGTACGAAGTTACCTGGAACGAAGAAACCAACGCCCTAGCTTCCAAAACCCTGTGACCCTTGTAAAAAGAAACAGAGAGACCGTCCCAAAAAGGACCGTCTCTCTGTTTCTTCCATCATCCCATTCTTGCCCCATCAAATTCCCGATTTATCGCTCCGATCCAAATTTACGTAGACCAATGTAGGGGCGGCTATTAGCCGCCAGCAAGGTTTCGAGTTCGTAGGAATTTTCGTAAAATGGATAACATTTACCTTATCGATAGTGCACAGGCGGATCATATCCGCCCCTACAGCGACAGGTACGAAACTACTCGACAAACCGGAATTTCATATAAATACGCCATCAGAGCTGCACACATTATTTATGCAACAGCACCGGTGGCGTTACCTATTTTCACAGCTAGAAAGCGACTATCGTTTCGCCGTGAAAAAACATGCCGAGGGCATGTTTTAGGCGAACACGATAGCGTACAAGAAAAAACCTCCACATTTCTGTGGAGGTTTGTGTTGGCGTTACCTATTTTCACAGCCAGTCGCCCGGCAACTATCGTCGGCGCAGATGAGCTTAACTTCTGTGTTCGGGATGGGAACAGGTGGACCCTCATCGCAATCAACACCAACTTATTAGATTCAGGATATACCCTGAAAACTGAACATATCTTGATTCTCTGATTCGATTATTCGTGCAACCGAGCCTGCTTCCTTCTTGTAGGTCAAGCTTTCGGCTTATTAGTATCAGTCAGCTTAATGCATTAC
>JAZNYV010000088.1:0-15028 GCA_045594585.1 Faecousia sp.
ACGGGAGCCTCTTCCTCTACGGGAGTTTCTTCCTCTACGGGAGCCGCTTCCTCTACGGGAGCCCCTTCCTCTACGGCAGCCTCTTCCTCTGCGGGAGCCTCTTCCTCTACGGGAGCCTCTTCCTCTACGGGAGTTTCTTCCTCTACGGGAGTTTCTTCCTCTACGGGAGTCTCTTCTGCAAATGCCTTTTCAACCAAAGGTGCAGCCATGGTTCTGTCACAGCTTCCCTCTTCGTTCTCAGGCTGGGCAAGCGTTTCCTTCTGTATGGGACAAACATACTCGTTGGCCATAAGGCCAAATGCAACATATGGACCGAAGAAACTCATAAGGGGGCGGACCTCCTGGACCTTAGGATCCTTTTTGTCCACTATGGCGAGGAAGTCCTCATAGGGCTTCAGCTCCCCTGCTTGCTCCATGCGTACCAGCTCGGATGCAGTCTTATTTCCCATGTCCTTCTGGAAGGATTCCAAAGAAAATCCGTAATCTCCCTCGGCACAAACAGATGTAAATCGCATAGCCAGTTGCAGAACCTTCTTTTCCTTTTGCCGCTTTACGATACATTCCTCATACAAGGCCTCCATCTGTGCCAGATCCTTACATTCCTCTTCGGCACAGCCTGTTTTGGTGCTAAACTCCGCTACACAGCGAGTCTGTTCCTCCCGTAGCAGCTCCAGAGTCTCATATGCACCGCTCAGATCATCTTTAGACAAAAGTTCTTCCTTTGTCAGCAAAAGAAGGACCTTCTCAAATCGTTCCTTTGCTTGTAACATTGCTTGTCTTAACTTGTTCATAGTGCCCCCTCTCCGGTAATATTACCCTATGATAGATGTATAAATTATACAATTTTCGTCAATATCTGTCAAGCCATATTTTGTACAAACACCAAGCTCCTAATTTATCATCTCTGCCAAGAAACGAGCACTGATAATACTGTTTCTTGATAAAATGGTTTGAAAACCATTTTATTGCAGGATGAATATCCTGCACCGCCTTTGGCGGCAAGAACAGTATTACACGGTATTTCTTGGCGGCTCTTCCGCCATGCCGATTATGAGCGGCATAATAAAACGGTTAAACCGTTTTATTAGAAATAAGTATAAAAAACCCCGAGGGAGCTGATAAGCTACCTCGGAGATGTGGTTTATTCTTCTCTTACACTGCCGTCTACGACGCGGAAGATGCGGTGGCATTTTTCGATGGTGGTGAGGCGATGGGCTACGATGATCATGGTCTTGTGGGTGCCTAAGGTGTTGATGGCATCCATGACGGCATTCTCTGTATCGTTATCCAGGGAGGAGGTGGCCTCGTCAAAGAACAGGATCTCCGGGTCACGGTACAGGGCACGGGCAATGCCGATACGCTGCCGTTGTCCACCGGAAATGCGGACCCCCCGTTCACCGATGACCGTGTCCAAGCCATCCTTGAGCCCACGGACGAAGTCTGCAAGCTGGGCATTGTCCAGGGCTCTCCACAGGGCCTCCTCGTCAATGTCCTCGTCGGGGACACCCAGAGCGATATTCTTGCGGATGGTATCGTCGGTCATATAGATGGTCTGGGGGATATAGCCGATATGCTCCCTCCATTGAGGATAATTCTCGTGGATATCCATGGTGCCGTAGCAAATACGGCCCTTGTCCGGCTTCAGCAGGCCCAGGATCAGATCTACCAAAGTGGTCTTGCCTGCTCCCGTAACCCCTACGATGCCTATGGAGGAGCCCTTCTCGATCCGCAGGGACACGTTCTGCAGGACCGGCTTGTCCGTCTCGGGATAGGTGAAGCTGATATCCTCCACCAGGATGGTGCCGTCCCTCTCCTCGGTCTTGGGCCTCCGGCGGCGTGACGCCTCCTCGGCAAGCCGTTCTGCCTCCTGGCGGTCGGACTCCGTCAGATCCTCGTAAATGGCTCTGAGACAGGGGAGGTTGTAGGTAATGCCGTTAATATGGGTGTTAATGGCGTTGGCCCTGGGCAGGAGCCGCACAGCGGCAACGGCAAAGGCAGACAGGGAGGGCACCACCTCTGCCAGGTTCTGACCTACCTTGATCTTGTAGGCAATGACACCCAGGATGCTGCCCATACACACGGTCTCAATGAGCCGGGCAGGAATGGCAGAGAGGATGTGATACCTGCGGCGGCGGTCAACAAATTCGGAGCCTGCCTCCTCGTAGACTTGGGCGAAGTAGGTCTCTCTGCCCATGATCTTGACTTCCTTGATGCCACCCATGGCCTGGTGGATGGCCTTGATCATCCTGGCACCGTATTCACGGTTGTGCTCACCGGCCTTACGGATCTTCTTCCGCACTATCAGGAAATACAAGGCAGAGCAGAAGGCCAGGCCTGCCATAGTGGCAAGGGTCATACCCGTATCCACCGCAAAGAGGAATACCACCAGGATCACAATGATCAGAACATCCGACACCAGGGCGAACATACTGGAGATCACGTTAAAGGCCCCGGATACGTCGGAGTTAACATTCCGCACGATCTGAGCAGTGTTCCGCTGGAGGTGGAAGGTGTAGGGCTTATGCATATAGCAATGGACCATACGGGAGCCCATACGGATCTGATTCACACTGAGGAAGCGGACCCGTATATTGGTCAGCAGGATCACATACAGATTCTTAACTACGTACAGGGCGATCATAGACAGGGTCAGGATCAGCAACGCCCCTTGGGCATCCTGCTCCCCGAAGAGTCTGCAGATAAGGCCATACCAGGAGGCCTGCTCCATACGATCCATATTGGTTAGGATGGAAACGAAGGGCAGGATCAGGGAAATGCTGAAGAAATCCATAACGGTCTCGATAAACTGCAGGAGGAAGATCCCTGCCATTTTCCACCGCTGCTTCCCGGTAAAGACGTAGCCGATCTGTCGAAACAGCTCCATATCTCTGTCTCCTTTCTGAAAAGGGGTCAAAATTTCACGATCTTCTAACAGGATATCACAGAAAAATAAAAAAGTAAAGGTCTGCGGTATTGTAAATTTTCCGATTATGCATTATAATAGTGGGAGAACCTATGGGGGCCTGTGCTCCCCTGTGGAAAGGAGGGACCGCCTATGATCGTATTGTATATTTTTCTCGGCATTCTTGCATTCATAGGCCTGATCCTGTTCCTGCCCATAGGGATCGGTCTCCACTATGACGGAGAATCCGGCTTCCGCTTCCGTCTCAGCTTTGCATGGATCCCCCTCTTTGACAGCGGCAAGCCCAAGGAGGACAAGCCCACGGAAGAGAAGCCAAAGGAAGACAAGCCCAAGGAGTCCAAGTCCAAGGACAAGAAGAAGTCCTCCGGCGGTGCCGCCCAATCCCTGCTGAGCTTCTTAGGTCTGGGAGATATTGCAAGCATTGCCAACGCCAAAAGGGCCCTGGAGCAGAAGGGTGCCATGCAGCTGCTGGCAGATCTGCGTTCTGCCATAGGAGCCATTCTGACCCGTGTGGGTCAGCTCATAGGACGAGGGGTCTTCCGTGAATTTACCCTCCGTGTAGTGGTGGGAGACGAGGATGCCGCCGATGCGGCTATGACCTACGGACAGATCTGCGGTGTGGTCTACCCTCTGATCACCATGGCAGATTCCGCCTTCACCTTCCGCCGCAGGACCGTAGACCTGCGTTGCGATTTTGCCCGGGAGAGCATTGCCGTCACCTTTGACGGACGGCTCCAATACCGCCCCTGGAACTTCATTCAGTTCCTGTGGGGTCTGATCAAGAATTATTTTAAGAGGAGCGTAAACTAATATGAGCCAGCTTCTGAATATCTTTGAATTTACCACCACCCAGATCCGTGCCCTTGCCGCAGAGCAATCTGTGGCAGACGCTCCCATCGTAGTGGGAGACGTAACGCTGATCCCCATTTCCAAGCTGAATTGCGGCTTTAGCTGCGGCGGCTCTGACCTGGCACAGAAGAAGAAGGCAGACGGCCTCATGGCAGGTGCCGGTGCCAAGGTCAGCAAGACCCCTCTTTCCTTCCTTGCCGTATCCAACGGACAGGTCCAGCTCCTCAGTGTCTCCGAGGAGGAGGCCAAGTCCAAGGGCATCATGGGTGCTGTTAAGCCCCTGCTGGACAGCTTCAAGGAGAAGTCTGCCGCCAAAAAGGCAGCCAAGGCAGAACAAGCCGCAGCCGCAGAGGCCGCCGTAGCAGAGTCCATCGCCTCCATCCCCGAAAAGTAACCCTCCATATCCATCCATAAACAAGGGCTGCTCTTCCGCACATGGAAGAAACAGCCCTTTGGTTTATTGCCAACTGTTAAATTGTCAACTTTCCACTTTCAACTTTCCACTTTCAACTTTCCACTTTCAACTTTCCACTACTCAAAGTCCCAGGCCCTTCTGGAGGTTGACTACAAAGTCCTGGACGTTAGTGACGATGCCCTTGGCGGACAGGCTGCCACGGTCTGCCAGCTTGTTGACCACGAACTCCGCTACGTCTACGCAGTAGAAGTAGATCTGACGGACAGTGCCGTCGGGCATAACACGGTAGGAGGGGGTCATATTGCCCGTGGCAATGGTGTGGAGCATGGTTGCCATACAGATCACTGTAGTTGCATCACGGACCTGGTCACGCATGGCGTTCTGTGCTGCGTAAACGTCTCCGAACACGGGAGGCAGGGGGCCATCGTCACGGATGGAGCCGCCCAGGACGTAGGGGACGCCGCACTTCTCGCAGGAGTAGATGATACCGTTGTCGATCTTCTCCTCCTCAATGAACTTCTTGACACTGCCGTGATAACGGACACGGTTAATGAGATCCAGGTGGTTGTAATGGCCGTTGGGCATAGACTCCTGGGTGTAGATATCCTGCCCCAGGGCAGTGCCGATGTATGCACCCTCTAAGTCATGGGTTGCCAAAGCATTGCCTGCCAGGACAGCGTGGGCATAGCCGTTCTCAATGAGCTTGGACATAGCACGGCGTGCATCTGCGTCAAAGGAGAAGGCAGGTCCCAGGACCCAGACGATCTTGCCGTGCTCCTTCTCATGCTTCAGGAGCTCGTAGATCTCGTCATAGTCACGGGAGAAGGCGGTCTCGCGGGAGCGGTTCTGACGGAAGGCAAAGACGTCCCCCTGTGCCTTCTGCTCGTTAAAGCCGTTAGCATGGACGTAGATGCCGTCCTCGCAATTCTCCGTTCTGCCGGTAACCACCAGTTCACCCTTGTGCAGGTTGCGGAACTCCAGAACATGGATCCTGCCGTCCTTGAATACGGGAACGCAGTCCATGCGGCTCTCCTCAGCCATATACCACTGTCCATCTATCTTGAAGTACTCAGGGAAAATGCTCAGTGCATGATACTGCTCGGGAGCCACACCGTCAAAGGGTGCGGGAACCAGAACGCAGTCGGGAGCATTGACAAACTGCTCACGGGTAAAATCAGGTGCGGTGTATTTTTTCAGTTGAAACATAAGAGTATACCCCTTTCTATTTGATCCACATACGAGTATAACCGATTTTCTCTCGGTTTGCAATAGTGATTTTCAGGATTTCCCAAGAAAGGAGGATTTTCCTCCCTATGAATCATTTGACCATAGGCATTTTTGCCCAGGTGGACGCCGGAAAGACTACCCTTTCCGAGGCCATCTTATATGAAACAGGAAAGCTCAAAAAGCTGGGCCGTGTGGATCACGGCAATGCCTTCTTAGATACCCACGCCATTGAACGGGCACGGGGGATCACCGTATTCTCCAAGGAGGCCCGATTTTCTACAGGAGATCGGCATTTCACCCTGTTGGACACCCCGGGACACGTAGACTTTTCCCCGGAGGCGGAACGGGTCATGCAGGTCCTGGACTACGGCATCCTGCTGATCTCCGGCACCGACGGAGTACAGGCCCACACAGAGACCCTGTGGAAACTCCTGCGGCGGTATCGTATCCCCACGTTCCTGTTCTTTAACAAAATGGATCTGCCCGGTGCAGACAGAGACCGCCTCCTTGCACAGGTGCGGAGGGAGCTGAGCGAGCACTGCGGAGATCCCCGGGATCATGAGGCTCTTGCCATGTGTGACGAGGCTCTCCTGGAGCGGTTCTTGGAGGAGAGCTCTCTGTCCCCTGATGATGTAGCACGGGCTGTTGCGGAGGAGAAATTCTTCCCCTGCTGCTTCGGCTCCGCCTTACGGTTAGAGGGGATCACCCCTTTCTTAGAGGCACTGAATACCCTGACCCTCCCCAAGACCTACGGAGAGACCTTCTCCGCACGGGTCTATAAGATCTCCCGAGACCCCATGGGCAACCGCATGACCCACCTAAAGGTCACAGGAGGCTGCCTAAAGGTCCGTACACCGATCCTCTGCAAGGATGTAGAGGAAAAGGTCACCCAGCTCCGTCTCTATTCCGGGGAGACCTATGAGGTAGCAGACACAGTATATCCCGGCCAGGTCTGTGCCCTCCTGGGTCTCAGCCGGACCCTTCCCGGGGATGCCCTGGGGGAGGAGGAGCAGAGTGTCCCTCCCCTGCTGACCCCGGTCATGACCTACGGTCTGCTCCTGCCTCCCGACACCGACGAGCGTCTTGCTCTGCAGAGGCTGAAGCAATTAGAGGAGGAGGATCCCCTGCTCCGTATTGTATGGGATGAGCGGCTGCGACAGATCCGCCTCCAGCTTATGGGGCAGGTCCAATTGGAGGTCCTGCAGGCGTTGATCCGGGAGCGGTTTGATATGGAGGTCACCTTTGACAAGGGCCGTGTCTCCTACCGTGAGACCATTGCCAACACTGTTGAGGGTGTAGGTCACTTTGAGCCTCTCAGACACTATGCAGAGGTCCATCTGATCTTGGAGCCTATGCCCCGTGGCAGCGGTCTGGTGCCGGATACCGTCTGCCCGGAGGACTCCCTGGATCGGAACTGGCAGAGTCTGATCCTGACCCACCTGTTAGAAAAGACTCACGTAGGAGTCCTGACCGGCTCCCCCATTACAGACATGAAGATCACCCTCGCCGCAGGTCGTGCCCATCTGAAGCACACAGAGGGAGGCGACTTCCGCCAGGCCACCTACAGAGCGGTGCGGCAGGGCTTAATGCAGGCAGAGACCATTCTCTTAGAGCCAGTTTATCGTTTTAAGCTGACGGTTCCCGGCTCCCAGATCGGCAGAGCCATTAACGACATCCGTGCCATGGGGGGAGAATTCGGCTCCCCGGAGGACGACGGGGAGAATATGGTCCTTACGGGAACAGCCCCGGTGTCCGAGATGCAGGATTATATGTCCCAGATCATTTCCTACACCCGCGGCAAGGGCAAGCTCCTGTGCACCCCTGCCGGCTACGCTCCCTGTCATAACAGGGAGGCAGTGATCTCCGCCGCAGACTACGACCCGGAGGCAGATACCCTGAATCCCCCGGATTCCATTTTCTGCTCCCATGGTGCAGGGATCAATATCAAGTGGAACGAAGTTCCCAAGCATATGCACATCGAGTCCGTCCTTAAGCCCCGTCGGGATCCTGCCCCTCAGCTCCGCACAGGCAGTCTGGACTTAGATGAGAAGGCACTGCAGGCCATTATGGAGCGGGAATTCGGCCCGGATAAAAGGGTCCTTTACCGTCCCCCTGCACCTGTCCGTGCCAAGGAGATCACCCTCCCACCCCCAAAGCAGGACTATCTCATTGTTGACGGCTACAACATGATCTTTGCCTGGGAGGGCCTCCGAGAGCAGGCCAAGACCGATATTGACGGTGCCCGCGACCGTCTCCTGGATCTGCTGAGTAACTACCGGGGCTACCGCGGCTGTGAGCTGGTGGTGGTCTTTGACAGCTATCGGGTCAAGGGCGGCATCGGCTCCAAGACCAAGTACAACGATCTGAAGATCGTCTTTACCAAGGAGCAGGAAAGTGCAGACCTGTATATTGAGACCCTATTAGGACAGATCGGCAGGAACTACCGTGTCCGCGTAGCCACCTCTGACTCCATGATCCAACTCTCCGCCCTACGGCAAGGCACCCTCCGTGTCTCCGCCCGTGAGTTTTTTGACGAAATTGAACGGGCCAATGACTCTATCGCCCGTATGATCCGGGCCCTCCGCGAGGAAAGCAAACGTGCCTCCCTCCACGAAAGCCCCCTAAAGGATTTGATCAAGCCGCTGTGATCCTTCGTTTCCACAGCACATAGTTCATTTCATAAGGACGGAAACCCTATGAACCCTGCGAGGAGAAGGCTTTGGTGCCTACGAAATCCTTACCCTAATGAATAACAAAAACTGATTTGAGAGGAATATGACTATGAAACTGATCACATTAGGTTCTACCGGTATTGTTACGCCTCAGAATGCTTTTGGGGCTCTGCCTATGCAGAGGGTGTCCAAGGAGAAGGCTGTGAAGCTGGTGCGTGCCGCTTATGAGGGCGGTATGCGGTTCTTCGACACAGCCCGTGGCTACTCCGACAGTGAGGAGAAGCTGGGGCTGGCCTTCGGTGGGGGTTGGAAGGATATTGTCCTGGCCACCAAGACCCATGCCAAGACCCCTAAGGACTTTTGGCAGCATTTGGAGACCTCCCTGAGGCTGTTACAGAAGGAATATATTGATATCTACCAGTTCCACTGCGTGGGACAGTGCTACCGTCCCGGTGACGGCACCGGAATGTATGAGTGTATGCTGGAGGCCAAGGCACAGGGAAAGCTCCGGCACATCGGCATTACCACCCACAAGATCGGCGTGGCAGAGGAGGCTATCGCCTCCGGCCTCTACGAGACCCTTCAGTACCCCATGAGCTACTTGTCTACAGACCGTGAGCTGGCCCTGGCAGAAAAGTGCAGGGAGGCGAACATGGGATTCATCGCCATGAAGGCTCTCGCAGGAGGCCTCATTACCAACGCTGCCGCCGCCTTCGCCTTCGTGGCACAGTATGACAACGTGCTCCCCATTTGGGGCATTCAGAAGGAACAGGAGCTGGCAGATTGGCTGTCCTTCTTCGAGACACCTGCAGAAATGACACAGGAGCTTCGCACCTTCATTGCCAAGGAGCGTTTAGAGCTGGTTGGGGAATTCTGCCGTGGCTGCGGCTACTGTCTCCCCTGTCCTGCAGGCATCGAGATCAACAATGCCGCCCGTATGTCCCTGATGCTCCGCAGAGCCCCCTCCGGGGATTGGCTCACGGAGCAGTGGCAGGAGAAGATGGCTAAGATCGACACCTGCCTCTCCTGCGGCCAATGCAGTAGCCGCTGTCCCTATGAGCTGAACACCCCCGAACTCCTGAAACGAAACTTAGAGGACTACCGCAACGTTCTCTCCGGCAAAACCAAAGTAATCTAAAACGATATTTGCCACAGGCGAATATCATATCACTGAAACCATAGGTTTCAATATCACTTTTGCCTTTCGGCAAAAATATCACTGCAAACGACAGTTTGCAATATCACTAAACCTTCTATTCGCCTTACGGGGAGTGATATTCGGCCGGAGCCGAGTGATATTCGCCCAAGGGCGAGTGATATTCGGCTGAAGCCGAGTGATATTCGGCCGAAGCCGAGTGATATTCGGCCGAAGCCGAGTGATATTCGGCTGAAGCCGAGTGATATTGTCCTGCGGACAGTTATTCCCCCCCATCACACAGAAAGGACCACACCGCCATGAAGCCAATTCGGGGCATTGCCCTCATATTACTGCTCTCCTTAACGGTCTCTCTCTTCCCCGTAGGGGCTTTTGCCCTTGAGACCAGGACCCCTACTCTCTCTACAGACGCTGCCTTTTTCGGCAAACTGAATTTAAATGCCACTGACCTCAGCAGTGTCAAATCTGCGGTTTCTGCCGGGAACTACACAGAAGCCAAGAACCTCCTCCTTGCCTATTACAAGGACCGCTTTGCCTCCTATGACCCGGGTTACGCCACTGCCGCCGTAGGCTCCGTGGCTGTGGCGGCTATGGAGGATACCTTTACCTTCTCCGAGGCTCTCCAGAGCTCTGTACAGGTGGCATACGACGACAGCACGTATACGGAATACGCCTTCGCCCTCACCAAGGACACCTCCTGTGCCTACGTCCTGTCTGCACTGGACAAGACCACCAATCAGATCCGCATCTGCTCCTCTGAGCACAGCACGGAAAGCGTCCGCCCCAAGCTCCTGTGCTACGACTCCTCCCGTCAGCTCATCGGCACTCTCTCTGCCTCTGCTGACAGCTATGTTGACTACGGCAAGGCAGACACGGCCTACGGCAGCAGCACCTATCTCTACGTCAAGGACAGCTACACCAAGAGCTCTGACGGCACCTATCTCCCCTACGGCACCAAGAGCCGCCGTACCTACATCAAGTTCGATACTGCACAGCTCCCTGCCGGGACCAAGTACACCCAGCTCAAAATCCACGCCCGTGTAGAGGGCGGCGGTACAGAGACCGCCATCCCTTTGTACCAGTTCGTCTCCTACTGGAAGACCTGGACGGAGGACAACCTTACCTGGAACTACCTTCTATCCAACGACGGCATCGGTCACTATTCCTGGAAGGGGATCCCCGGAGGCTTTGATTGGAAGGAGCCGGAGGGTGTCTCCAATCAGTGGTACGCCTACAATTCCCGTTTTATTCAGATGACCTCCCTGTTACAGCAGGGTATTTCCGGGAACAAGCCTGCCTATATTGCCAAGGCCAAGGAGCTCCTCCTGGACTTTGTGGCCGACGTACAGATGACCGCCGATTGGCCCTATGCAGGAGGGATCCAGTCCGGCAATCGTCTCATGGAATTCCCCTACATCTACAAGAGCCTCCTGGCACACGGTGATCTTACCGGGGAGGAGAATCGGCAGATCCTTGCCTGGCTCTATGATGAGATGGTCTATATGGATGCAGGAGGCGGCCTGTTTAACAACGCAGATCCCTCTGCCCATGGGGACCTGGTGTATACCAACCAGGGCTACTGGCTCCTGGTAGGCTTCTACTGCGGCTTTGCCTACTGGCCGGAATTCAGCAGTGCGTCTCAGTGGAAGAGCCGCTACCTCTCCCGTGAGTCCACGGTGCTAAACACCCTGATCCACGAGGACGGCTCCTTTAATGAGGTCACCTTCGGCTATCCCTACAACGTGCTGGGCTGGTATCAGTTCCTCCGCAGATCTATGGTAGAGCTGGGAGATCCCACCGCCAGTATCCAAAAGATGGACAAGAAGTTCATCCTCCTGTGCAACTACCTCATGCACTGTGCCCAGAGCGACCACAGCTCCCCCAACTGGGGACAGGGCGGTTCCAAGGATATTACCGTTGCCGTTAAGACCCTGTTAGATACCATAGGAAGTGCCTACGACTCCAATCTTTTGGTCCAGAATCTGCGGTACTTCCTGAATGCCCAAAACGGCACCGTCCCTCCCACCTCTGCCCAATTCGACGGCATCAAGACCGTAACGGATCGCACAGGCTGGATGTCTTCTGACTCCATGATCTTCATGAACGCCAAGTGTGCAGGCAATCACTCCCACAGGGATGCCCTGGCCCTCCTGTTCTTCTATGACGGGCGGGAGCTCCTGAGCGACACGGGCATGACCTCCTACAGCAACAAGCACACCCACTACGATTGGCAGAACTCCATTTCCCGTTCCCACAACACCATTGAGATCGACGGCATCTCCCAGGTCCTGTATCAGAATCTCTACGACGCAGAGGATCGGGGAGACATTGACCTAAGTTCCAACGCTGCCGCCGCTACGGTCACTGCATGGACCACTGCCAACACCAACGACACCCACACCAAGAGCCTGTCTATGGATGGCGTGGTGAATAACAAGGTCTATCACAAGACAGACTTTACCCACTACCGCAACGTCAGCTTCCTAAAGGCTCTGGGAGATCTGATCATTGTCACAGACAAGGTAGTTCCCGGCGACAGCCAGAGCCATTCCTATACCCAGAACTGGCACACGGAGCCCTATGCCAAGGCAACAGTTGCAGCCGACAGCTATGACACAGGCAAGACCAACTTTGCCTCCGGGCCCAATCTGACCATTGCCCAGGCCAGCGGCAACAGCATTACCCCCACGGTCCGCAGCGGCTACGATTCCACCGCACCCGGCACCACTACCACCTACTTTGAGTACAAGCAGAGCGGCAGCGGCACCGTGACCTATCAGACCGTTCTCTATCCCACTGCCCAGGGACAAACCGTGAGCCTGCAGCCTGCCAAGCTCACTGTCTCCGGCACCGACGACAGCACCGCCCGTGCTATGAAGGTCTCCATTACGGATTCCGCCAACCCGGAGCTAAAGACCCTGTATTACTACAACGCCTTTACTGCCGGTACCCGTAGCTTCGATGCTTATACCACCGACGGACAGACTGCCGCCTTGAGCCTTAACAGCAAGGGCGTAAGGACCTTTGCCTCTCTCTCCGGTGGTTCTGTTCTCCGTGTCACCGCATCTTCCCTCCCCATTCTCCGTGCTTCCCGGACTCTTACGGATCTTGCGGCCTATACAGAGGGTACCACCCTGTATATTGACAGCTCCGATCCCCTGGTCTATACCGCAGGTGTTTGTGTGACCCTTGGCTCCAATATTACCAAGGTCCTGCTCAATGGCAAGGACACCTCCTTCACCACAGACGAGAACGGTACGGTCTCTCTCGGGCAAGGGAATCTGCTCCTCCACTTTAACGAGTACAGCCCTCTCCATTCGGCAGAGCTGTGGACCCCCACCCGGTCTACCGTAAACGCAGATCTCACCGCAGGCACCCTCTACGGGGAGCTGACCGCCTACGACCCCCACGTCCGCACCGGGGAGAAGGCTCTGCACTGCTACGTCCGTGAGGGGGATATTTTGGAGATCCGTCTCAAGGTCACCAGCACCAACGCCGCAGACAGGGGTGCACAGATCTTCTTCCTGACGGAGGATGACAGAACCTGGAATTCTGCCAAATCCAACCTCTTCGGCACCTTTGCTCCCGGAGACAGCTATCAGACCCTGTCTGCTCCCATGCCGGCCTCTGCAGTAGGCAAGGTGCTGACGGATCTGCGGATCGATCCTCTGAATACGGACAAGACCTCTACCTCCACCGGCACCTATGCCATAGACTATCTCTATATCGGACCTGCAGAAAACGCTCCCTCCAAACAGACGGACTACCTGTACTTTGATTTTGATTCTGACCAAAGCTCTGTCAATCGCTATCAATCCCCCATTTACGGCGGACGGAACTACGATACGGGGAACTGGTCCGTCAACGAGAGCCGCAACTCCCTGCCCTCCTACAACAATGCCGAGGGTACCCTCCGTCTGTGGCTGGCCTCCGACTCTCCCTATTTCCAGACCTCCACCATGGATCTTAACAAATCCGCACAGGTCCTGCAATACGTGCCCCATTCCGATGACATGATGGAGATCCGCTTCAAGCTGACGGATTGTGCCGTAAAGTCCGGGACCAATGCCACCCTCCGTATGTACTATATGAAGGGGGACGGCACCATTGCCAACAGTGACTATGTAGCCGCCGCCATTCCTACAGAGGCCCTTACCTCCGGGGAATATGTGACCCTGCAGGTCCCCATGTCCTCTGTCTTTACCTCTATGGAGGTCATTCGGGCTATTCGCCCCACCTTCAATAACATCACATCCGCAACGGGGAAGACCGGCTCTGTTACCGTAGATTATATCTATATCGGCGGTGCAGCCACCATTCCCACACGGGATTCCCTGTTCTTTGACTTTACCAATACCTCCTCGGACCGTGACCGCTACAGCTCCCCCACCTACGGGGAATACAACTTCGACGATCCCACCAACCTCCACTGGACAGCTTCCGGAGGAGCAGTCCCGGCTGTGGATAACACCACAGGCACCCTGTCCCTCACTCCCTCCAAGGCTGTGGATTGCCTGATCCTCTACAGTGCAGAAGACAGTGGGACCGTCGGGACCCCTCTGGACTATGACCTGTCTCAGGCAGAGGTCTATCAGATCCGTTTCCGCATGGAAAACGTCTCCGTCCCCTCCGGCAAGACCCCTCTGATCACCATGGACTTCTACGCAGATTCCCTCAAAGTGGATACAGAGGATCGCTTCCTCACCGACTCCCAGGTCACGGGAGGCGATTTCGTCACTGTGACCATTCCCCTCAGTGACGCAGACCGCTCTACAGGCTATGTGAACAAGTTCCATGTGTATATGGGCCGGATCGCAGCAGATACCAACAGCCGAGTCATCGTAGATTATATCTACGTAGGCTCCCGCAAGGGGCTTCCCACCCCTGCTTATACAGTGACCTTCCGTAATGCCGACGGCACCACCCTCTCCACCCTCCTGGTATCCAAGGGAGAGGAGGCCATCTACACAGGACCCATTCCCACCAAGGCCTATGACAGCAAGAGCCACTACAGCTTTAAGGGTTGGGACAAGAGCCTGGCCAATGTGACAACAGACCAAGTGGTCACAGCCCAATTTACCGCCGCCTCCCACAGCTACAGCTACACCCATACAGACAGCGAAAGCCATAAGGCCACCTGCTCCTGCGGCTACAACCTCTCCTCCTCCCATAGCTGGGATGCAGGCAAGGTCACTACAGAGCCTACCTGCACAGCCAAGGGGGCCGAGACCTACACCTGCTCTCTCTGTAAGGGCACCAAGACCCAGGCCATAGACCCCAAGGGCCATACAGAGATCGTGGACAAGGCCGTAGCCCCCACCTGTACGGAGTCAGGCCTCACAGAGGGTGCTCACTGCTCTGTCTGCAACGCCGTTCTCACTGCACAGACCACGGTAGCAGCCTTAGGTCATAGCTACAGCAGTGTCGTTACCGTACCTACCTGCAATACAGAGGGCTATACCACCCACACCTGCTCCCGTTGCTCCCATAGCTACGTAGATACTATTGTAGAAGCAACAGGTCACAGCTATGTGTATACACGACTCAATGCTCTATCCCATTTGATTACCTGTAAAGACTGTGACTTCTCCGAGGAAACTACTCACAGCTACGAAAATGGAGCTTGTATCTGCGGCGAGCAGGAAATCAAGGAGCCTGTAGAGGAGGCTTCTCTGAAGCTGAACCACAGCTTGAACCTTGCCAGCGATATTTCCGTAAATCTTGTGGTCTCCAAGACACTCTTAGAGGGCTTTGACATGAGCACCGTCTATGTAGAGGCTACCGTT
>JAZNYV010000089.1:0-14378 GCA_045594585.1 Faecousia sp.
TCTGTATTTTTATTTTACGAAGAAACCTTGAAATACACAAATGTGTGGATGAAAAATATGTGTGTTTCTGCCGGTTATTCAATACTTTTTAATCAAGTCCGTTATGAACACCCGCACCAGAAAAAGACGATTGCTTTCGCAATCGTCTTTTGCAACGAAATCCACCCTTACGGGTGAGTGAAATATTGCTTCGCAATATGAGATTCCGCCAGGGCGGAGTGAGATCGCTGCGGCGGTGGGTGGATTTCATTTCACTCATTCATTTTTCCATTTTTTGTGTTGTATCTT
Source organism: Faecousia sp. (assembly GCA_045594585.1). GTDB lineage: Bacteria > Bacillota > Clostridia > Oscillospirales > Oscillospiraceae > JAZOXB01. The sequence goes on from JAZNYV010000089.1 coordinate 289, forward strand.
AGCCTCAAATATGCTATACTATTTTTGGACGCAGGAGAACGAATGTTGCGTCAAAGAAAGGAGAGCATAATGTTACCAGCAGATCAAATTCTACAGCTTGTGGGCAGTCTCATATGGCTCCTTGCAGGTGTAGGCGTGTTTATTGTAGGTATGAACTTTATGAGCGAGGCTCTGGAAAAGAGTGCAGGCGAGAGTATGAAACGGCTCCTGGGCCGTATCAGCAACAACCGATTCTCCGGTGTGGGCATCGGTGCCGGTGTTACCGCCATTATCCAGAGCTCCTCTGCTACCTCTGTTATGGTCATCGGCTTAGTCAACGCCGGGGTCATGACCCTGATGCAGGCCACTCCCATTATAATGGGTGCCAATATCGGTACCACCATTACAGGTGTGTTGGTTGCACTGAAGAACGATATTTTTAACCTACTGATGTATCTGGCTGCCTTCGCCGGGGTCATGATGGGCTTCGTCAAGAATGAAAAGGTCAAGACCGCAGGCCTGCTGTGCAGCGGCTTGGGTCTCATCTTCGTAGGGCTGAACGTCATGAGCAGCGAGGAGGCCTTCGGCAATCCCCTGGTAGAGGATATGTTCCAAAATGTCTTCCGTGTTATAGACTTCCCCCTGCTACTGATCCTGGTAGGTGCGATCTTTACCGCACTGATGCAGAGCTCCTCTGCGGCTACGGGCGTTGTGATCACTATGGTAGGTACAGAGGTCCTGCCCCTGGACCTGGCACTGTTCATCATCTTGGGTGCTAATATCGGTACCTGTGTCACTGCCCTCCTTGCCTCTGTTGGTGCAAACGCCAATTCCAAGCGTGTGGCTCTGATCCACTTCACCTTCAATGTCATCGGCACCGCCATTTTTACTGCCATTGTTTGGATCCTCAAGGATTCCATGATCCGACTGCTGACCTCCCTCTTCCCCGGAGACGATGCCATGTCCCTGCAGATGCGTGTGTCCTCCTTCCACGTGATCTTCAATGTCACCACTACCTTAGTGCTCCTGCCCTTCGTTTCCCAGCTGGTGGCATACTCCTGCAAGGTCATTAAGGACAAGAGGACCCTGGAGCCTCAACACAGCCTCAAGTACGTAGACGACAGACTGCTGACCATGGCACCTGTTGCATTGATGCAGGTCAAGAAGGAAATGGACTACCTCTTCGCACTGGTAGAGGAAAACATGACCCTGTCCTACGAGGCCATGAAGGACTTAGATCCTGCCAAGGCCGCCAAGCTCCCTGAGAACGAGGAACTCATCGACTTCACCAACAGTGCTCTGACCCGTTTCCTCATTAAGCTGTCCTCTACGATGGAGGGCAGTGACGAGTTCATCATCGGCTCCTACTTCCACGTTCTCAACGACTTGGAGCGTGTAGGTGACCATGCAGAGAACTTCTATGAGATCGCAACGGAAATGACAGCCAAGGGTCTGACCTTCTCCCCCAAGGGCAAGGAGGACCTGATGAGAATGTACTCCAAGGTCATGGATATGCTCCACCTGTCCAAGAAGGCCTTCGACGAGCTGGACAGAGAGAATCTGGCAGAGCTGGACAAGCTGGAGGATCAGATCGACGGCATGAAGAAGGAGCTGACCGCAAGCCATTTCGCCCGTCTGGCGGCAGGTAATTGCAGTGTGGCTGTCAGCCCCTATTACTCCTCCGCTGTTGCCGGTCTGGAGCGTGTTGCAGACCATCTGATCAACGTAGGCTACAGTATCGTCAACCCCGTCGGCTCACAGAACGAGGTACAATAATCTAATCGAAATAGAGACTGCTCTTATGATGGGTAACATCATAAGAGCAGTCATATTTTTATAAGGATCAATTTGTGGTCTGAGCTTCTACCAGGCGGCCGGAGCAGTAGCGTTGTCTGAGGACCGGCTTCTCGATCTTGCCTGTAGGATTACGGGGGATCTGATCAAAGATGATCTTACGGGGACGCTTATACCGTGGCATGGCCTTGCAGAATTCGATGATCTCCTCCTCGGTGCAGGTAAGACCCTCCTTGATCTCGATAATGGCAGCAGCGATCTCGCCGAGACGGGGATCCGGCAGACCGATAACGGCTACGTCCTTGATCTTGTCATTCTCACGGAGGAAGTCCTCGATCTGTACGGGGTACAGGTTCTCGCCGCCGGAAATGACGACATCCTTCTTGCGGTCTACCAGGTAGATAAAGCCGTCCTTGTCCTCCCGTGCCATATCCCCCGTATAAAGCCAGCCATCTCTAAGGACCTCACGGGTAGCCTCAGGATTCTTGTAGTAGCAGAGCATGACCCCGGAGCCCTGTACGATCAGCTCACCCACCTCGCCACAGGGGACCTCCTGTCCCTGCTCATCCACGATACGGGTCTTCCAACCGAAGCCGGGCTTACCGATGGCACCTACCTTGTGAATATTCTCCACACCCAGGTGGACACAGCCGGGACCGATGGACTCGGACAAGCCGTAGTTGGTATCATACTCATGGTGAGGGAACACAGACTTCCAACGGTGGATGAGGCTGGGAGGCACAGGCTGGGCACCGATGTGCATCAGCCGCCACTGGTCTAAATAATAGTTATTTAGGTCGATCTGTCCCCTCTCGATGGCATCTAAGAGATCCTGTGCCCAAGGCACCAGGAGCCATACGATGGTACACTTCTCCTCAGTGACGGCACGGAGGATCCACTCCGGCTTGACACCGCGGAGGAGAACAGCCTTGCTGCCGGAGAGGAGGCTGCCGAACCAGTGCATCTTGGCCCCTGTATGATACAGAGGGGGAATACAAAGGAACACATCCTCCCTACCCTGATTATGGTGGGCCTGCTCCGTAAAGCAGGAGCCTACCAGAGCACGGTGGTTATGGAGAATGGCCTTAGGGAAGCCTGTAGTACCGGAGGAGAAATAAATGGCTGCAAAATCATCCTCGTGAACATATACGGGAGGTGCACTGCGGGAATAATAGTTGACCAGCTCACGGTAGGACTCTGCAAAGGCAGGGGTGTCCTTGCCTACGAAGAGATGGATCCTCACCCGAGGCATCTTGTGGAGGATGGGCTCGATCCGGCTGACAAATTCCGGCCCGGAGATCAGGAGCTCAATATCAGCAAGATCCACGCAATATGCGATCTCCTCGGAGGAGTAACGGAAATTCATGGGAACGGCAATGGCTCCTGCCTTAAGGATGCCGAAGTAAATGGGGAGCCACTCTAAGCAATTCATCAGAAGGATGCCTACCTTCTGCCCCTTTTTGATGCCACGAGACAGGAGGAGGTTGGCAAAGCGGTTAGCCTTGCAATCGAACTCGAACCAGGTCAGCTCACGGCGGTATGCCATATCGGGAGAGGTATTCTCGATCAGACTGAAATCACGCCAGGTGGTGGCTCTGTCCCGCTCCTCGGAGGGGTTGATCTCTACAAGGGCTACCTCTTCACCGTAGAGTCGTGCATTTTTTTCAAGAAAATCAGAAATAACCATAACTTACTCCATTTATCTTTAGGAATGAGGAGAGCGGAGTCTCCTTCTGTATTACACTTTACCAGTTTTACCCGTTAAAGTCAAGGGGTTTTTGGAAATTTTTTTAGAAATAAAGGAAGCCGGCAAAGAGGGAGTCCCTGCCGCCCATCACATATGACAGAAGATCAAGATGACAGGAAAACACCGTTGCCCCCTGTGTATAAGGGAAACTCTTTTAAGAAACTACATACGCAGATACGAATGAGAACGGGAAATGTGGGCATGATACTCATAGAAATGAGGCGATAAGATGCAATGTTTCCGGCTGAAAACCCAGATATACTTCGGACGGGGGTGCTTAGAGGCCCTAAGGACCCTGGAGGGAAGGAGCTTCCTCTTAGTCACGGATCCCTTCTTCCTGAAGAACGGCATAGCTCAGAGGGTAGCTACCCTATGCGGCGGTCCTGTGGAGATCTTCTCCGGGGTGGTGCCGGATCCTCCTCTATCCGTTGTAGCACAAGGATTGGCACAGATGCAGCTCTGCGGTGCAGATACCCTCATAGCCCTGGGAGGCGGCAGTGCCATCGACTGTGCCAAGGGCATGGTCAGCACAGGGACAGACAGGCCCTGTTTTGTAGCCATACCCACTACCTCGGGGACGGGGTCCGAGGTCACATCCTTCGCCATTCTCACTCACGAGGGGGTAAAGCACCCCTTGGTGGATCCGTCCCTTCGGCCGGATATGGCGATCCTGGATGAGGAGCTCTTAGAGGAGCTGCCTGCCTCCCTGGTCGCTGACGGAGGAGCGGATGCTCTGAGTCACTGCATTGAGGCCCTGGGGAGTCGGAAGAGCTCTCCCTTTTCCCGTGCCTTAGCTGTCAGTGCCTATGGGCGGATCATGAAGCTGCTGCCTGCATCCTACCATGGGGACAGGTCTGTACGGGGGGAGCTCCACTGTGCCGCTACTATGGCAGGCATTGCCTTTGATCAAGGCGGTCTGGGGCTGTGTCACGGTCTGTCCCATGCTCTGGGTGGGCAGTTCCACCTATCCCATGGCAGGCTCAACGCTGTGCTGCTGCCTCAGGTCATGGCATATAACAAGGACTATGCCCCCTACGGCCTATTGGGAGGCAGTCCTATCTTCGGGATCTCAAGGCTGCTGCGGAGCCTGGGTATGCCGCAGAGTTTGTCTGAAGCAGGGATCCCACGGTCTGTTCTCCTGTCACAGCTCCACAGTCTGTGTCAGACCGCTATGGCAGATCCCTGCACAGCCACCAATCCCCGTCCTGTAACCGTGGAGGATTGCAGTCGGATCCTGAGGGCCTGCTTATGACAGAGAGCCTCTTGTCCGTAGGGATCGACGTAGGCACCAGCACTACACAGGTGATCTTCTCCCGTCTACGGGTCCAAAACCAAGCAAGTGCCTTCACGGTGCCGGATTTTACTATAGGTGCAAAGGAGATCCTGTACAGGGGGCAAGTCCACCTCACCCCTCTACTGTCAGAGGAGATCATTGATGCGGAGGCTCTGCGGCAGATCGTGGACCGAGAATACACACGGGCCGCCATCCCCAAGGACAGGGTCCAAACAGGGGCGGTGATCATTACGGGAGAAACCGCACGGAAGGACAATGCCCGTCAGGTCCTTAGGGCCTTGGCAGGCTATGCAGGAGACTTCGTGGTGGCAACTGCAGGTCCTGCCTTAGAGAGTGTCCTTGCAGGCAAGGGAGCCGGTGCCGCAGAATACTCCCGTAAGCATGAGTGTGCTGTAGTGAATTTAGACATCGGCGGAGGGACCACCAACTTCGCCCTCTTTGAAAATGGAGAGGTCGCAGACACAGGCTGTCTCAACGTAGGCGGGCGGCTCATGAAATTCCGCAACGGAAAATGTGTGTACCTCTCCCCTGTTTTGAAGGACTGTTTTACCCCGGACTCCGATCCTTGGGAGGTTGCCCGATTCCTGTGCAGGCTCTTAGAGGAGGCTGTAGGTCTGTGTAAGGGTAAGACCTACCTGAGCTTTGTCACAGACAAGGTCTGCAAGACCGCTCCCCTGCTGTCCTTCTCCGGAGGTGTGGCGGATCTGATCCGTGAGAGTCCTTCAGATCCCTTTGCCTACGGGGATCTGGGAGTGCTTTTAGGCAGGGCCATCCGAGAGTCCCCCCTGTGGAAGGAGGTCCCCCATATTCCCATGGGAGAGACCATCCGTGCAACGGTCCTGGGAGCAGGACTCCATACCACGGAGCTGTCCGGCAGCACTATATTCTACAACAATATGACCTTCCCATTAAAGGATCTGCCTGTGGCACGGATCTCACAGGAGGAGGCTCCCCAGGAGGAGCTCATAGATCGGTTCCGCAGTGCTATGGACCGTGTTGCCCCGGAGGGTGAGCCCTGTATCCTCGCTCTAAGGGGCATGAAGGCACCGAAATTCGGGGAGCTGTGCCGTCTGGCAGATACGGTAGCGCTGGCCATGGAGGATCGGCAGACCCTGTTCCTGGCTGTGGAGAGAGATATGGGGAAGGCTTTGGGACAGGCTATCCACAGCCTCCTGCCACACAAGCCCATACTGTGCGTAGATGGTCTGCGGCTGCCGGAAAACTCCTACCTGGACGTAGGTAAGCCCATTGCAGGAGGCAGTGTGCTGCCTGTGGTCATTAAAACTCTGGCACTATAGTAAAAAGGGGTGTTTGCATTGCATTTAAAAACACGGTTATTTGGTCGGGTCTACGCCTTCCGAGATGTGAAGGAGGTCCTCGCCAAGGCCAATGAGGAGAAATCGGGAGACCGCTTAGCAGGTCTGGCTGCGGAGGATGATGCCCAGCGCGTGGCGGCGAAGATCGTCCTTGCCGATCTGCCCCTGTCCGTACTCCGTGAAAACCCTGTCGTCCCCTACGAGGAGGACGAGGTCACACGGATCATTCAGGACGATCTCAACGAGACCATATATGCCTCCATACGGAATTGGACCGTAGGAGAGCTGCGAGAATGGATCCTGTCAGAAGGGACCTCCACAGAGGACATCCGCAGGATCTCCCGTGGGCTGACTTCGGAAATGATCGCCGCCGTAGCTAAGCTCATGAGCAATTTAGACCTGATCTATGGAGCAAAGAAGATCCCCGTTACTGCCCACTGCAATACCACCATCGGTCTGCCCGGGACTCTGTCCTGCCGTCTCCAGCCCAATCATCCCCGAGACGATCTTGACGGAATATTGGCCTCTACCTTAGAGGGGCTGTCCTTCGGGGCCGGGGATGCGGTCATTGGGCTGAATCCTGCCGGGGACAGCGTTGAGAGCTGTAAGCGGATCCTGGAGCTGTTCCGTGAGGTCAAGGAGAAGCACAGCATCCCTACACAGACCTGTGTCCTGGCACACATTACCACACAGATGAAGGCTCTGGAAATGGGTGCTCCCGGGGATCTGATCTTCCAATCCATTGCAGGCAGCGGCAAGGGCAACGCCGCCTTCGGCTTCGATGCCAAGACTGTGGAGGAGGCCCGTTCTCTGGCTCTTACACGCGGCACCGCAGAGGGTCCCAATGTGCTGTATTTTGAGACGGGACAGGGCTCGGAGTTGTCCTCCGATGCCCATTACGGGGCAGACCAGGTGACTATGGAGGCCCGCTGCTACGGCTTTGCGAGACATTTTAAGCCCTTCCTTGTGAATACGGTGGTGGGCTTTATCGGGCCGGAGTATCTCTATGATTCCCGTCAGGTGACCCGTGCAGGCTTGGAGGACCATTTTATGGGGAAGCTGTCCGGGGTGCCTATGGGCTGTGACGCCTGCTATACCAATCATATGAAGGCAGATCAGAACGATATTGAGAATCTGTCCTGCCTCCTCACCGCCGCAGGCTGTAATTATTTCATGGGCATTGCCCACGGGGATGACGTCATGCTGAACTATCAGACCACCGGCTTCCGTGAGGCCGCTACCCTGCGACAGCTCTACGGACTCAGTGCCATCCCCCCCTTCCAGAAATGGTTGGAGAAAATGGGCTTCGTAGAAAACGGCGTCCTCACGGCAAAGGCCGGAGATGGCTCTGTATTGCTGTAGGAGGGTATGGTATGAACAAAGAAGAGATCAAGGCCCTGGTGGCACAGATGCTGGGAGAGCTGAACAAGGAGCCTCCCGTTAAGGCCTCGGATTACAAGCCCGCGGATCCCAAACGTGGGGATCCCCTGCCCACAGAGGAGGATCTGAAGGATCTGAGCACCTTAGATCTGCGGAAGCACTATGCAGTTAAGGACCCTGCAGAGCCCAAGGCCTTCTTGGCCTTGAAGGAAAAGACTCCTGCACGCTTAGGGGTAGGTCGGACAGGTCCCCGTTATCCCACAGAGTCCATGCTCCGCTTCCGTGCAGATCACGCCGCCGCAAGGGACAGTGTATTTAAGGAGCTGGGAGAGGACTTTGCCAAATCCCATGGGCTCATCCCCCTGCAAACCTGCTGTAAGGATAAGGATCGGTATTTGACCCGTCCGGACCTGGGCAGGATCTTTGACGACACCTATTCCAGAGTCCTGTCTGAGACCTGGAAGAGCCCTCGGGTCATGCTGGTCGTGGGGGACGGACTGTCCTCTGCCGCCATTGAGGCAAATGCCTTAGACTGCATTGCTGCCATACGACAGGGCCTGCAGAACAGGGGAATCACCGTTGACAAGATCCCCTATATCCACTACTGCCGTGTGGGAGCAAGCGATCATATCGGGGAGCTCACAGGCTGTGAGCTGCTGTGTATGCTGGTAGGAGAACGGCCGGGGCTGGTAACGGCAGAATCCATGTCTGCCTATATTACCTACCGTCCCTACCGAGGGATCCCGGAGGCAAAGCGGACGGTGATCTCCAACATTCACGCCCAAGGGATCCCTGCTGTGGAAGCAGGGGCCCATATTGCGGAGCTTCTGATGAAAATGCTGGAGCAGAAGGCCTCCGGCTTGGATCTGCACTATGAAGGGTGATCGGATCCTCCCACGGGTCCTCAGTACCCGTCTGATTCCCAATGCCTCCCCCGGCCTGTGCAAGGCACTGAAGCTAAAGAAGCACTATCCTTCTTTAGCCCTCCTGTCTGCTGACAGTGACGACGTGACCTATATTGCTCTGGATCACGCCACTAAGGCGGCGGCTGTAGAGGTGGTATATGCACGGAGCCTCTATGCAGGAGCGGCCAATGCCTCTACCGCCCTTGCAGGAGAGGTCATAGGGATCCTGGGAGCAGAGACGCCGGGAGAAGCAGAGAGCGGTCTCCGCGCGGCATTGGAGCAAATGAAGACAGTTGCCTTCCGCAGTGCCAACGACAGGGATGATGTGGTCTATCTCGCCCATACCGTAGCAAGGACGGGAAGCTATCTGTCCAAGGAGGCGAAGGTAGCCCAGGGCAGTGCCATTGCCTATTTGATCGCACCTCCCGTAGAGGCTATGTTGGGTGTAGACGCGGCCTTAAAGGCGGCGGCAGTTGAGCCGGGGGTGATCTATCTGCCTCCCACGGAGACCAATTTTGCAGGGGCCCTATTAACAGGAACGGAATCTGCCTGTAAAGCCGCCTGCGAGGCCTTCGCAGAGGCCGTCTGCAACGTAGCCGCCCAACCCAAACAGTATTAGCAAATTCCAAAATCGCTCCGACGGAACGATAAATTGGAATTTGAAGATATGATCGGAAAGGAGATCGGTATGGAATTGGATAAGGATCTACGGTCTCGGCAGGAGGTTCGGGTCCTGGCTCAGGAGGCTCATGAGGCATTCCGGGTTCTGGGATCCATGGAGCAGAAGGACCTTGACCGTATCGTAAGAGCACTGAGAGACTGTGCCATGGCCCATGCAGAGGAGCTGGGGGCTATGGCGGCAAAGGAAACGGGCTTCGGCAATGCCAAGGACAAGGGAGAGAAGAATCGCTTTGCCGCGGATCGGGTCTATCATGCCATTGAAAATATGCAGGTGGTGGGCATCCTCAAGGAGGAGCCGGGACTGTGGGAGATCGGAGTTCCCGTTGGTCTCATTGCAGGGATCGTCCCCTCTACCAATCCCACCTCCACGGTGATCTACAAGGCCATGATCAGCATCAAGGCAGGATCTCCCATTGTATTCTCCCCTCACCCGGGAGCGGTACAGTGTACACGGAGGACGGCGGAGCTCCTCTCTCAGGCAGCACAGGAGGCAGGCTGTCCCAAGGGTGCCATCGGCTGTATCTCCACTCCTACTATGGAGGCGGTGCAGGAGCTGATGCACCATGAGCACACACGGCTGATCCTGGCAACAGGCGGAGGTGCAATGGTGAAGGCGGCCTATTCCTCCGGTAAGCCTGCCATCGGCGTGGGTGCCGGCAACGGACCTGCCTATATTCACAGGTCTGCAGACATTCCTGCGGCGGTGGCACGGATCATTCGGTCCAAGACCTTCGACAACGGGACCATCTGTGCCTCGGAGCAGAGCGTCATCATTGAGGCCTGCTGTGAGGAGGCTGTGAAGGAGGAATTCCGCAGGCAGGGTGCCTACTTCCTGTCTAAGGAGGAGGCAGGGCGGATCGCCGCTATTCTCCTGCGTCCCAACGGCAGTACCAATCCCAAGGTCGTGGGCAGGACCGCCTGTGAGATCGGAGCCATGGCAGGGGTCTCCGTGCCTCAGGGGACCACGGTCCTCATTGCACGGGAGACGGAGGCAGGCCCCACCAGACCCTATTCCCGGGAGAAGCTGTGCCCCATTCTTGCCCTCTTTGTGGAGAAGGATCAGGAAACCATTCTCAAACGGGCTGTGGAGGTCCTCTTGGGAGAGGGAGCAGGCCATACCTTCTCCATCCATGCAAGGCAGGAGGATGTGATCCGCCGCTTTGCCAAGGAGATCCCTGTTTCCCGCTTCCTGGTAAACACGCCCTCCTCCTTAGGCGGGATCGGAGCCACGACACGGCTGTTCCCGGCACTCACCTTAGGCTGTGGTGCTGTGGGAGGCAGCTCCAGCTCCAACAATATCAGCCCCATGGATCTGATCAATATCCGCAGAGTTGCATGGGGCGAGACAGAGGACTCCCCTGCTTCCACAGCGGATCGGGAGCTAATCGAACGGTTGACCCAAGAAATTTTGAATAAACTCAGGAGGAATGGACAATGATCCCTAACACAAATGCGCTGGGTATGGTAGAAACCCGCGGCTTGGTCGGTGCTATTGAGGCAGCGGACGCTATGGTAAAGTCTGCAAACGTGCAGCTTGTAGGCAAGGAGCAGATCGGCGGAGGTCTGGTCACGGTAATGGTCCGTGGTGACGTAGGTGCCGTAAAATCTGCCACCGATGCCGGTGCCGCCGCTGCGGAGAAGGTTGGCGAGCTGATCTCCGTCCACGTGATCCCCCGTCCCCACAATGAGGTTGAGCTCATCCTTCCCCACGGTAACGGGGATAAGGGTACCAAGTAATGCTCTATACGGAGCATTCCCTCGAGAAGGCACTGAAGGCAGGGACCTTCGTCCTCTGCCCCGGTGACCGTCTGACCCCCTCTGCAAGGGATCTGTTACAGAAGCAGAAGCTCCCTCCCGCAGAGGGCAAGCCGGAGCACATGACTCATTTGCGGCAGGGAGAATTGGTGCCCAAGACCCATCCCCGTATTGCCTTCCGCGGGAAGCTGGATTCCTTAGAGGCAGAGCTGCTGCTGTGTATGAAGGAGCCCGGTGCCCCGGTAGCAGTGCTGGGTGAGGTCCTGGAGCTGTGTCGCAGACTCATGCGTTGCGACGTCCTGGGGGAGGCTGTGCCGGAGCTCTGCCTCTACGGCATGACAGAGGAGGAGCTGCGACACCGCAGTCACAACCCACAGAAATATTACGGCACGCCCCACATCCTGCCGGGAGCGGAGGATAGCAGGGTCCTGCTGTATCTCAACTATATCCGCACACAGATACGGGAAACGGAGCTAAAGAGCTACGAGGCCTTCCCCCATCGCATGGATCTGCACAGGGCTCTGAATCGACTGTCCTCTCTGCTGTGGATCCTGTGTCTGGAGGAACGGGAGAAGGAAGGCAAAGGAGGTTCCGCATGGACAGGCTCATCGAAGAGATCACCAACCGATTATTCATAGAATTAGAGGCCTCCGGCAGGCACGTTCACCTGACCCGTGAAGCCGCCTTAGCTCTCTACGGACACAGGCTGACGCCCCTGCGGGAGCTGTCCCAGCCGGGGCAGTTCGTAGCTACGGAGAGAGTCTCTCTTGTGACATCAAAGGGAACCATTGATAAGGTTGCGGTCCTGGGTCCCGAGCGGAAGGCCTGTCAGGTAGAGCTCAGTCGGACGGACTGTGTGACCTTAGGCTTAAAGGCACCCCTGCGGGACAGCGGAGACGTTGCAGGGTCCCCGGGCTTGGTCCTTGTGAACGGAGATCGGCAATATCCCATTCAGGAGGGGGTCATCGTTGCCAAGCGGCATATCCACATGACCCCCAAGGATGCCGCAGCCCGCGGACTTACAGACGGACAGCGTGTGCGGCTGCGTACCATTAGCGAAAGACCCCTGATTTTCGAGGACGTGACCCTCCGTGTAAGCCCGGATTTCCGCACCTACGCCCACTTAGACTACGACGAAGCCAACGCCTGCGGCTACACCAAAGGCGATATGGGCATCATCATAGGCACAGACAGTTAGAATAGCAGGACTCAAATTCCAAAATCGCTCAATCGGAGCGATAGATCGGAATTGATAGATACGGAGGATAGATATGGAATTGGAGAAGCTGGTGAGGCAGGTGGTGGAGGAGGTTATGGGTCGTGAGGAGAAGGTAGACAGAGCCTATCCCAAGGCCTATCTCATAGGCCGTAGGCCCGAGGGAGATATGGGGTATACCTACGTCCGAGAGGGAGAGTATGAGGCCGTGGTCATCGGATCCCTGTCACCCTGGGAGCTGCTCCAATTCCCGGATCCCATCTGTACAGAGGCTCTGGTTAAGGGCAAGCCCGTCCTCCTCTATGCCCGGGGGCTGGAGCACCGCAAGCACAGGGATACCTGTAACCCTCGGCTCTACGCCCGACTCTTAGGTGCAGAACGGCTCCTTAAGGAGTTAGGGGTCAAATGTCTCACAGAGGAGGACCACAAGATCCTTACCGCCCGTGAGGTCCGCCACCGTCTGGAAAAAGGCCTGCCCATCAAGGGCAGATTGACCCCCCTGGCAAGAGATATCTTGGAGGAGTCACAGCATAAATAAGGAAGCAACCGCACTATAAATCGGAATTTGGTAAATACCGGGAGGTGGATGGAGTGATCATTGGAACCGTTACGGGAGCGGTGTGGGCTACCAGGAAAAGCGCCCTCTTGGGAGGGCGGACTCTGTTGCGGGTTCGTATGGGGACAGAGGAGCTGGTTGCGGTGGATCCCATTGGGGCCGGTGTGGGAGAGAGGGTCCTGGTGGTGGAGGGCTATACCGCAAGGCAGGAGTGCCAGTGTCCCACAGACGCTGTGATCGTTGCTATATTGGATGAAAGATAGGTGGATGGAATGACCGTTGACGAGGTGATCCTGTGGCTCATGGGGATCTTTATGGCAGCAGGTGCCATAGATCGGATCCTTGGGTCCCCCCTTGGCTTGGGAAAGGAATTTGAAGAAGGGCTCCTTGCCATGGGCACCTTGGCTCTGTCCATGCTGGGGATCTTAGCCCTTGCTCCCGTTCTGGCAGAGGTATTGGCACCTGTTGTTGTGCCTGTGTTCCGCTTCCTGGGAGCGGATCCTGCCATGTTTGCAGGCTCCATTCTTGCCAATGACATGGGAGGTGCTCCCCTTGCTTACGAACTGGCAGAAAGCAAGGAAGCCGCCCAATTCGGCGGCTTGATCATCGGGTCTATGCTGGGGGCTACGGTGGTCTTTACGGTCCCCATTGCCCTGGGGATCATTGGTGAGGAGGATCGGTCCTTCTTTGCAAGGGGGATCCTGGCAGGGGTCATTACGATTCCTGTGGGGGCTCTTGCAGGGGGCTTGGCTGCAGGCTTCCCTGTGGGAATGGTCCTTCGGAATCTCCTCCCAATCGTCCTGTTTGCAGGTGGGATCGTTCTGGGCCTATGGTTCTTCGAGAAGGCGGTGGTCACAGGCTTCCTGTGGTTCGGTCGGATCATTGTAGGGCTCATTACCCTGGGATTGGGTGCAGGGATCTTCCGACATCTGACGGGGGTGACTCTGATCCCCGGCATGGCACCCATTATGGATGGGGTCCCTGTGGTAGCAGGGATCAGCTTCGTATTGGCAGGGGCCTTCCCCCTGGTATGGGCACTGACTAAGGTATTACGCAGGCCCCTTATGAAGCTGGGCGGCCTTATTGGCATAAACGATACCGCTGCGGCAGGCATGGTTGCCAGCCTTGCCAACTCCATCCCCATGTTCTCTATGATCAAGGATATGGATCGCCGCGGGAAGGTGGTCAATGTAGCCTTTGCCGTCTCTGCCGCTTTTGTCTTTGGGGATCATCTTGGCTTTACCGCAGGCTATGAGCCCAAAATGCTGGTCCCCGTGATCCTGGCAAAGCTCACAGCAGGCATCACCGCCGTCCCCGTAGCCATGCTCCTGACCCGGAAAGCAACAGACTAATACTGTTTTTCAATGAAAAGTAGACACTTTTCATTGAAGCTTTTGTGCCACAAGTGACACAAAAGACGTCTCATACAAGTTTCTACGCCCTTACGGGCTATAAAAAGTAGCCATT
>JAZNYV010000090.1:0-10250 GCA_045594585.1 Faecousia sp.
CTTACGGATGGTGTATGAGGTTTATATCGCCTTGATTCGGTATTGCAGGGAATTGCAAAGTCAAAACATAGATGCCCGTCCTCTTTCTCCATCTATGAGAGAGGAGATGGAGAAGTTAGATCGGTACATCGAGGACTATGAACTTCTCTCCTTTCACAAGATCGAAACAGCCGAACAGCTTTTGGCCTTTCAAGAAAATGTGCATTTCAAAATTGAGGAGTTGGAGCAGGAACGCTACAAACTTCGCTTAAAGATCCGCAGAGCCAAGACACCGGAGATTGCAGAGGATCTAAAGAAGCAAGCTAAGGAGATCACCAAGCAAATTACACCGCTGAGAAAGCAATTTAAGAGTACCCTGCGGATTGCAGAACGCTCACCTAAAATCAGAGAATTATTACAGCAGGAGGAAGTACAGGAGCGAAAGGCTCTGAACCTTCCTCAGAGAAATCAAAACGAAAGGACAAGGTATTAACAATGAACCAAACCCAGAAAATGATCCCCATTGGGAAGTTACATTCCTTTGAAAACCACCCCTACAAGGTGCAGGACAATGAAGAAATGGAGCAACTCGCAGAAAGCATCCGAATGAACGGAATTCTGTCCCCCATTATTGTCCGACCCAAAGAGAACGCCACAGATGAATATGAGATCATATCCGGTCATAGACGGATCATAGCAAGCCAAAAGGCAGGGATCACAGAAGTCCCTGCCTCTGTTGTTTCTCTGGATCGCAATGCTGCTGCCATTGCGTTGGTGGACAGCAATCTCCATAGAGAACATATCTTACCGTCGGAGAAAGCCTTTGCCTATAAGATGAAGCTTGAAGCAATGAAACGACAGGGATTGCGAACCGATTTAACTTCCGACCAACTTGGGCGGAAGTTAGAAACAGCAGAGATTATTGGGGAAGAAACAGGAGAAAGCAAAAATCAGGTTCGTCGCTACATCCGCCTCACCAACCTGATCCCCGAAATTCTGCAATATGTAGATGAAGGACGAATCTCCTTCACCCCCGCAGTAGAGCTTTCTTATCTTACCGAAGAAGAGCAGTATTCTTTGTTGGAGCAGATGGAAATGCAAGATTGCACACCATCCCTTTCTCAAGCTTGCCGTTTGAAAAAGCTCAGTCGTGAAGGAGAGCTTTCCGGCGATGTGCTTGAAGCTATTATGAAAGAAGAAAAAGCTAACCAACGAGAAATGTTCAAGGTTCCTATGGAGAAACTGCGAAAATTCGTCCCCAAAGGGGATGAAAAGCAAGCGGAGGACTTCGTAATGAAAGCCTGTGAGTATTACCACAAGTATTTGATTCGGCAGCGGAATCGAGACGAAAGGTAAGGTGAATCTATGATTCAGAAAATCAACTTTCAAGATATCCTTGCAATCAAGGGCATGGGACGGGTCGATGATTCTCGCCCTATCGACTTGCAGGAATATGCCATCACAAACGATCAAAAAGCAACTGAGCCGGTGCCGGTTGCATCTATTCCCAGAAAAATTTCCCTGTCCAAGAAAATCGGAAAGACCGTTTACGATGTCACCGCCAACTTCAATTTGGATGGAAAGGAAACTATATTACAGCAGTTTAGGAAGCTGATCCTGTCTGCCGATCAGTAAACCGTAGAATTGTCACAAATGTACCGAGCATTGTATAATGGAACTGCCCAATATGCAATGCTCGGCTTTCTAAGAAAGGAGTTAATTATGGCTAAGAAAAAAGCCGAGAACAAAGAAAAGATCACAGCTCTGTATTGCCGTCTGTCCGTTGAGGACATCAAAGACGACAATGATAAGAGAAGAAAAAACAAAGGCGATGAGTCAAACAGTATCAGTAATCAAAAGCAGATCCTTCTTGACTATGCAAAGAAGCACGGATATCTCCACACCGAGTTTTTCGTGGATGACGGCATCTCAGGTACAACCTTTGATCGTCCAGAGTTTCGTCGTATGCAAGCTATGGCTGAAAATGGAGAAATCGGCACCATCATTGTAAAGGACCTTTCCCGTTTTGGAAGAGAAACTATTGAAATGGGCAGACTGACACAGGTGGTATATCCCTCTCTCGGAATCACCTTTATCGCAATTCAGGAGAATGTCAACACCTCTACCGGAACAGGATTGGAGATGATGCCGTTCTACAACATCTTCAACGAATGGTACGCAGAGCAGACTAGCAAGAAGATCAAAGCCGTATGGAAGTCTAAGTCTGATAACGGAGAACGCGTCGCCGGTGCTGTCCCATTCGGATACTTGAAGGCTCCCGACGATCCAAAACAATGGATTATTGATTCGTCTGCTGCAAATATAGTGAAATATATTTTTGAACTTTGCCTCTCAGGACTTGGTCCAAAGCAAATTGCACATCGGTTAGAAGACGAGCAGATTGTTACACCCACAGAGCACTTTTATCGAATCGGAAAACGGACTAGGCACAAGCAACCGGAAAATCCATATGCATGGAACGAAAAAACTGTTGCCCATATTTTAGACAATCGACAGTATACTGGGTGTACGGTGAATTTTAAGACAACCTTCGTTAGCTTCAAGGTTAAGAAAACGGTGTTTCGTCCGGAAGAAGAATGGCAGATTATTCCCGATACGCAAGAAGCGATTATTGATGAAGATACTTTTGAAAGAGTGCATGAGCTTAGAAAGCATCGGAGAAGAAATTCTGCTACAGGAAAAACCAGCATTTTTACAGGACTGTTATACTGTGCAGACTGCGGTTCCAAACTATATTATTGTGCATCAAAAAGCATAGAGGATGGGAAGGAATTTTATCGGTGTTCTGAGTATAAGGATAGACGTGGCACATGCACAATTCATTATATCCGTGATTCAGTTCTGAAAGAGATAGTGCTTGATACATTGCAGAAGGTTGCAAAGTATGTACAAGAATTTGAACCGGTGTTCTTGTACTTGTTTGCAAAACAGAATTCTCTTGGCAGGGAGACAATACTCCGAACCATGAGGCAAAATGTTGAGAAGTCCAGACGTCGCATTAAGGAAATCGACATGCTGATTGAGCACATATATGAGGATAATGTCTTAGGTAAACTTTCGGATGATCGCTATTACCGTATGTCTTCCAACTACGAGAAGGAACAAAAAGAACTGATCGCCACAGTTGAACATGCAGAGCAAATGATCCAGGAATCAGAACAGCAAAAAGTTAACCTAAAAGTCTTTCTTGATGCGATCCGAGAATGTATCGATCTAAAGGAGTTAACACCGACAATCGTAAATACCCTGATCCAAAGGATTGAGGTTCATCGTAGTCAAACAGACGATGATGGAGTAAAGCATGTACCGATCGATATTACCTTCACCGCTGTAGGTATCATTAACATTCCCACCGAAAAAGAATTACTATCAGCAATGGAGGAAATGCGAGCCAAACCGCTGCAAACCGCCTAAAACCAAGGAAACCGGTGCAACCCTCACGGGCTACACCGTAACCTAAATTAATTTGTCCTTTAGAGTATCGCTCTAACGGTTAATCCGTTTTATTAGAAATAAGTATAACAAGACCTCCGAGAATTGAAAGACGCCATTCTCGGAGGCCTTTATCGGCAGAAATATAGCAATTATTTTCGTTAGTTTCTGTTGATATTTTGCCGATAATATGATATAATAGAACCAAGAAAATCTGTGGAGATGGTATTATGGAATACATTTCTGTTGCAAAAATGGCTGAAAAGTGGAGAATTTCCCAACGAAGTGTGCGAAATTATTGTGCTAACGGTAGAATTGCCCATGCGAAGCTTATCGGCAAAACTTGGTACATTCCCGAAGACGCAAAGAAACCCGAACGCATCAACAAAAGAAGGGAAATCCCCACCTTGCTGCAAATTCTGCGGGAGCAGAAGGTCTCCGGGCTCAAAGGCGGCATCTATCATAAAGTGCAGGTCGATCTGACCTACAACTCTAATCACATGGAGGGGAGTCGCCTGACCCATGATCAGACCCGATACATTTTTGAGACCAACACCGTCGGCTTTGAAAACGAGCCGGTGAATGTGGATGATGTGATCGAAACCGTCAACCACTTCCGGTGTATCGACATGATGATCGACAAAGCCGACTGTGCTTTGACGGAAAAGTTCATCAAGGAACTGCATGCTATTTTGAAAACCGGCACCGGTGACAGCCGCAAGGATTGGTTTGCTGTGGGCGAATATAAGAAGCTACCCAACGAGGTGGGTGGGAACGACACAACCCTCCCCGAAAATGTTGCCGTTGAAATGCGCAAGCTATTGGCAGACTATCATGCCATACCCCACAAAAGCTTCGAGGATATTGTGGCATTCCATGTAGCCTTTGAACGCATCCATCCCTTCCAAGACGGAAACGGTCGTGTCGGTCGTCTGATCCTCTTTAAGGAATGTCTGAAGCACAATATTGTCCCCTTCATCATCGAGGACAGTTTGAAACTCTATTACTATCGCGGCCTCAAGGAATGGAACCGGGAAAAAGGCTATCTCACAGATACCTGCCTCACCGCCCAAGACCGCTTCAAGGCCTATTTGGACTATTTCAGAATCCTGTATTAACACAGTGCATGGTATATCAACCCGGCGATATTTTTGTTATTACCTAATAATACTGTTTCTTGATAAAATGGTTTGAAAACCATTTTATTGCAGGATGAATATCCTGCCCCGCCTAAGGCGGCAAGAACAGTATTACACGGCATTTCTTGGCGCCTTTCCCGCCATGCCGCTTACCAGCGGCATAATAAAACGGTTAATCCGTTTTATTAGAAATAAGTATAAGAGAGATAGGATGAAATCAATGATTGATTTAAAAATGGCTCATCTCCGACATATGTTTGACGAAGTAACCCTAAAACGGGGAATAGACATCTATCAAAAAGGACAGGTCTATGGACTGAAAGAAACAGTAGAGGAGGGTATGGCTACCGTAAAATGTCAGGTTTTGGGAGCGACCTTATCCGAGGTATTGTTCTGCGAAGTAACTTCCGGACAGCTCTCGGGATGCTGTTCCTGCTATCAATTTGCCAAAAGTAGTTGCTGTAAGCACATGGCTGCTGCTATGGTTGCCTATGTCCGCGAATATTCCGAGAAGAATGTGAAAATACAATCCGACAGATATGTCACAAGAGTTTTAGAAAGCTATATTCAACAAGCGGATCCACCGAAACCGCCCCTTGTTCCTGCGAAACTGGTTCCTTCTATTCGCTTTGGATACGGGGCGGAATATCCCACCATTACATTTCGAGTTGGACAGGAAAAGCTCTATGTTGTCAAGGATATTCAAAAGCTTTTGGAAAGTGTTCAAAAGGGAGAAACCGTAGCTTTGGGGAAGAATTATTCCCTGAACCATAGCATCGGACAGTTTGACCAAAGCTCCTCGGAACTGATACGAATTCTTATGAATGAGTATTCCAACTCACGATCTAACAGGTGGGGGACTTGGGGGAATAGCCGGTATTATTCCGAAGATGGGAAAAATGAGATTACCCTGAGGGGAGAAGCCTTTGATCGCTTTTTCTGCCTAATGGAGGGACAGACTGTTGATGGCGGAGGACTGTTTATTACTGAGGATCCCCGGGTCACGGTTTCGCTGGAAAAGGAAGCTGGTTATGCCAGATTATCTCTGGAAATGTATGATAGCTATCACGCCTTTGGCAATCACCAATCCCTCTATATGTGCAGTGGTAGTCGATTGATTCGTTGCAGTGAGGAATTCCGCACTCGGGTCTACCCCTTGCTGGAAAACGGACACCCGGTTATGGAGATGGCTTTTGAGGATATTCCTACTTTTTGCGGCTGTGTTCTGCCCAAAATTCAGGGACATGTAGAGCTTAAGGATCCGGACGAGCTGATTCGAGACCATTTGCCGGAGGATTGTGATACCTGTTTCTATTTTGATATGGAGGAGGATAGACTAACTCTGCGGATCAGCTTCCGTTATGGTGAAGCAGAGGTTTCGGCAGGACAGTCGGTTTCCTCTACTCCTAATATCCGCCGAAATATACGGCGTGAACAGCAGGCATCTATTTTGGCAGAGAACTATTTTGATTCGGAGTCTGATCCCTATGAGATCGAGGGGCAGGATAGGGCATATGCTTTCCTGACAGAGCATTTAGAAGCATTCCGAGAGGCGGGGGAGGTCTATATTTCCGAGAGATTGCAAGGGAGACAGGTTTCCTCCTCTCAATCTGCTGTTGGGATCTCCCTGTCCGACGGTATGCTGCTATTAGACCTGAATACCGGAGACTTCCCACCGGAGGAACTGGAGGCCCTGTATCAAAGCATGCTCAAGAGGAAAAAGTACCATCGGCTGGAGGATGGACGATTCCTTCCTTTAGATGGCAGTTCCTACGAGAAGCTTGCAGAAATGGCACATATGCTTCAACTGTCTCCCAAGGATCTGAAGAAGGGAGAACTGAAGATTCCTGCCTTCAGAGCACTGTATTTAGACAATGTTCTGGGGAAGGAGGATAGCCTCCGTGTTACACGGGATCGACAGTTCCGCAGAATGATTCGAGATTTCAAGGCTGTGGAGGAAAGTGACTTTACTGTTCCCGAGAACCTGGAGTCTGTGCTTCGCCCCTATCAGAAGACAGGCTTTCGTTGGTTGAAAACCCTGGAAAGCTGCGGCTTCGGTGGGATCCTTGCGGATGAAATGGGGTTAGGTAAGACAGTTCAGACCATCGCATTTCTGGCATCCCTGAAACGGGAGGAAACCAAGGCTCCGTCCTTGATCGTTTGTCCTACCTCTTTAATTTTAAACTGGGGAGAAGAATTTGCAAAATTCGCTCCCGAGCTGCGTATTACCATGATTTACGGGACGGCTTCGGAACGGAAGCAAATGATCGTCCAAGAGGGGCAGGTGGATGTGTGGATCACATCTTATGAGCTCCTTAGACAGGATGTTGCTCAATACGAGGGCCGAGAGTTTTATACCTGCATCTTAGATGAGGCACAGCATATCAAGAACCAATCCACCTTGATTTCTAAAGCGGTGAAGACCATAAATTGTCGTCAGCGTTTTGTCCTTACGGGAACGCCTGTTGAGAATCGGCTCAGTGAACTGTGGAATCTGTTCGATTTCCTCATGCCCGGATACTTATTCTCCCACAGAACCTTTGTTGAAAAGCTGGAAAAACCGATTATCAAAAGCAAAAATGCGGAGGCCTCTGACCAGTTGCGCAGACTGGCACAGCCCTTCCTGTTGCGTCGTCTAAAGCAGGATGTGTTGAAAGAGCTTCCTCCCAAGATTGAGCATATTCATCGTATCCCCCTTGGGGAAATAGAGAAGAAAACCTATTACAGTGCAGTCCACGCCCTGAAAAATTCTCTGGGAGATACGGGCAAGCTACAGATCCTTGCGGGCTTAACACAGCTTCGGCGAATTTGCTGTGACCCCAATTTGTCCTTCGAGAATTATGAAGGGGAGACTGCCAAGCTGGATGCCTGCATGGAGCTGTGCGAGGAAATGGTATCCAACGGTCATCAGATCCTGCTGTTCTCCCAATTCACTTCTATGCTGGACATTCTTCGTTCCCGTCTGAATGCAATGGGGGTTTCCAACTATACCATCCAAGGCTCCACGCCTAAGGAAGAACGGGCGAAGCTAGTAAAGGAGTTCAACCAAGGTGGTGCAAAGGTGTTTCTTATTTCCCTGAAAGCCGGGGGAACCGGGTTGAACCTGACCTCCGCAGATGTGGTGATCCATTATGACCCATGGTGGAATCAAGCGGCCCAAAATCAGGCAACTGACCGCGCCCATCGTATTGGACAGAGCGCCTGTGTTCATGTATATAAGCTTATTGCACAAGGTACCATTGAGGAAAAAATACTGGATCTGCAGGAACGGAAAGCTGCGCTCCTGAATGTTGTATCCGGAGATAATGATACAGCTATCTTGGATATGTCCAAGGAAGAATTGCTGCAGCTCTTGGAGGTATAGGAAGCGATCATCAGCTTTCATAGGAGGTGGGCGAAATGGACAGAGACAATTATGAAATTTTAAGCGGGGGACACCCTTGTGGCGATATGGCAGAACAGACAAGCGGAAATTGTGAATGAAGCACTGCTTCCGCTGTTTTTCAAACGGGAAGCTCCGTGAGGGCAGATGGTGGATGTATAAAAAAGCCAACCACGACGAAATGTCTTCGGAGCTTTTTATCCACGAGCTGGGAACTGCTCTGGGAATGAATATGGCAGTCTACGAGCGGGGAGACGGATGCATCAAGTCTTTGGATTTTACGAATTCTGCCACGGTCAATTTTGAACCCGCTTCTGCCTTTATGGGAGATAACGAAGAATATCCGGATGTGGTGGAAGCTTTGAAGAAACTGTGCCCTGAGGCGATTGCTGACTATATCCGTTTACTCTTTATGGACACGGTCTGTGCCAATCCCGACCGACATACCAATCATTTCGGACTTCTCCGTGACACAAACACGGGAAAACTTCCTGGATTCGCTCCTAATTATGATAACAATATGGCGTTGATCTCTCTGCGTGTCAAAACACAAACCATCGTTGACCTGATCAGAGTCCGCTATCATTTGATCCGCAAATAAAGCATACAAGACTCCCGAAACTGCAGTTTTTGCAATTTCGGGAGTCTGGAAGTATCTGCGAATGGTTAGCATTAGAACAACTGATACTTATTTCTAATACTATTTTCCAATGAAAAGTAGACACTTTTCATTGGACCTTATGTGCCCTGCCGGGCACATAAGCCGTCTTGTACGAGTTTCTACGCCCTTTCGGGCTATAGAAAGTAGCCATTCAAAATGTCTACTAAAGAAACTCAGTATAATAAAACGGGTTAACCGTTTTATTATGCCGCTCACAAGCGGCATGGCGGCAGAGCCGCCAAGAAATGCCGTGTAATACTGTTCTTGCCGCCAAAGGCGGTGCAGGATATTCATCCTGCAATAAAATGGTTTTCAAACCATTTTATCAAGAAACAGTATGATGGAGGTGGACGAAGCGTTGGCTGCCATTGCTGAGCTGTATAGTCTATCTATGAAGCTGTGCAAGGCATAAGTTTCTACTGTACGAAATTTCGATTATGACAAAGCTCTCGGAGTTGCGATTTGCAAATCCGAGAGCTTTACTATTTGCCAGGGTGTTTTGCTTGTCGGTAAAGGATGATCAGCCGTAATACACAGGTATAGGCATGGGGTTGTAGTATTTGAGTTCTGCGTTAATACGATTGCAATCTAATGGGTGCCAGAAAGTGCTTCTTACCCAGCTTTGCGTATCCTTGTATTCCGGATGATCCGGTTGATTCAGAATATCCATGATTTCAGCGAAGCCGTAAGGACCGCCGCTGTCCTCCATGGGAGCGTCGCCTTCTGCCTCTGTGCAGTGGGGATGAATGTTGTCGAAAAGATCAATAAAGCCCTTCACCTTGATGTGGTGCGTCCAACTGTCCCCAAAATCATACTCGTACTGCAGGGATTCGTAGGAGGAGAACACTTTTTCTAAGGTGATTTTTGAACTGTCAATATATTCCGGTGCAGTCCCGTCCATATAATCAAAGCGTTCCACATTAGGGGGGGACGATTAGCTTTGAAGGGCGACCGTGAGAATCCTTTTCCAAAATAAATTGGTGAGATATTGTACACGCTCACAGGCCTTATTGCATATGGCAACAGTGGAACGGGAGGCGTTCGCTGCAAACTCTACAGATCTTCCACAGTCCCTTAGGTATAGCTCAATGATTTCCCGACGGACATACATGCTTTTCAGCAAATTCTCCATGCCTTCCCGGATTAGCTCCTGTATGTTCCGCAGATCCTTGGCAGTGATTCCGTATAATACAAAAGTGGCATGGGAGGCCACATGGGTTAATACGATGGTTTTTCTTCGGTTCAGCAGAATCAAATTTGCAGTCCAGGAGAAAAGGGGATCTGCATTCGGATCGGCAACGCCTTTGCCGGGTTTCTCACCTAAGAAGTCCAATAGCTTCTTTGTACATTCCAACTTCATAATCTGTCTCCTTTATGTATACAGTGGGGGAATCGCATACAGTATCCTATAATGGTATGATACAGAAAACACGCAAATATTGTCAAGAAGTTCTACAGGCCGCGGCCCGGGACTTAAGCTGTTCGACAAATTGGAATTTAGGCTATAACCTTTAGTAAGCATAACCGAAGATGTTGCAGTGTGTGAATCCAACAAAGGGTGGATTTCTTTACGAATAACACAACAATTCTACGAAAAAGAAATCGACATATTGTGTCTTGCTTATGAAAGGTGATA
>JAZNYV010000091.1:0-12135 GCA_045594585.1 Faecousia sp.
TTATACTTATTTCTAATAAAACGGATTAACCGTTTTATTATGCCGCTGGTAAGCGGCATGGCGGCAAAGCCGCCAAGAAATGCCGTGTAATACTGTTCTTGCCGCCATAGGCGGTGCAGGATATTCATCCTGCAATAAAATGGTTTTCAAACCATTTTATCAAGAAACAGTATAAATCGAAATTTGGTAAAAATACGCCATGGAGGCTGTGTGTACGATTTTTATACGATCCACTTTTTTAAGAAGGGGATCTTGTGGATCAGCCGGGTAACGGCGAAGGAGAGGAGGATCACCATAAGGGAGATCACGGGAACAGAGATCAGAGAGGTGCTGAAGAGGGCGGGCACTCGCAGGCGGAACAGCAGGATGTTCATAAGGAATACATGGACCAAATACACACCGAAGCTGTAGGTCCCAAGGGTGCGGGCCAGGGCATTTCTCTTCTCATGGGGATAGTCTCTGTATCTGAACAGGGTATGGACCGCAACAGCCTCGAAGAGGATTCCGATACAGAAATGGTCATAATATTGGGGGCTGCCCTTTCCGCTCCTTAGGGACAGGATAGCAGTAAACACAGCAGTACCCAGAAAGCCCAGGAGACCCAGAGCATAGATCCGAGTCCGCTGCTTCTTGGTGATCTCCACAGTATTGATATAATATCCCAGGATAAAATAAAAGGAATATCCAAAGACCGTATGAGGAGACAGCTTTTGGGAGACGAAACGGTCTATATTCCCCATCCCCTCTGCAAGGACTCCCCCTACAAAGTCCTCAGACAGCAAGGCAAGCTGAGGGACCAGGAAGGTAAAGAGAAAAGAAAGGCCAAGGAAGTATTTTGTGACTTTTTCGGACTTTATGATCTCCTTGTAAATGGGAATGCACATATACAGCCCCACGATCATGGGTATGAACCACATATGATATCCCCCGTCAAGGGTGCGTTTGATCACTGCCGTAAGGGAGAGGTCAAGGACACCGCTTTTTACGTAATGATCCAACGTTGCGTACAGCAGGGACCATACGATGTAGGACACTGCCATGCGGGGAATATATTTCTTGTAAAGGGTCTTAAGGGGAATATCCCTGGACAGGAAAATAGAGCCGCTGATCATAACAAATACAGCCACGCTCCAACGGAGGGCAGCCTCGTAGAGATTCAGAACGTTCCATTCCGGGCTCCCGATCTCTCTGCGATACCAGAATTCTGATACCACATGAGTGATCACTACAGTCATAGCCGTAAAGACCCGTAGATGGTCTATGTATATGCTTCTTTGTTTCATATATTTCTCCTTTCTACGAATCCCTTTATGAGAGTATTTCCACAGGGATCTTCTGATTTTTATCCATAAATAAACCTCACAACAGTTTAAATTCCCGATTTATCGAGCTGATTGAAAAGGCACAAACCACCAAATCACGCACTATCCCGTAGGGCAGCTTGCCATACGACAGCTTTGTGCGATGATATGTTGCATGGTACGGGAATCGAACAACTACATAATGTGTACTGAACAATGCAATCGTTCTTGCAAGCCAAGGCTTTCAGGACTATATTGCATTGTTCAAGTGCAAGGATTTTTGCGGTTTTACCGCAAAACCCTTGCACCTTTCCAACGAGTATCAGGATACTCGTTGGAAAAAACACAGTGTATAATGTCTGCAAACCTGTAAAAACGGCTTGAAACAGCCGTTTTTACAGGTCCCCACAGCATAGCTGTGGGGATAAGTCGCAGTAGCGACTTATTCAGCAGACATTACATAAATCGGAAATTTGGGGAGGATCACTCTTTGGGCTCGTAAATATGGAGCTTTCGGAAAAGGGATCCTTTTGACCTGTGATATGGACAGCCTTCTCGGTTGCCTATGTAGGTGGTCTTTCCAAACAAGGAGCTGCGGATGGCCAGGATGTTTCCAGGTTTGCCTAAGTCTCGGACTTGGTCGTAGATCTCAAAAATATCGGAATGCCAATGGGTGAGCTCCTTGCGGAATTTGGAAGATCCTTTCTTATGGACACTGACACAGCAATCTAAGGGATCGACTCCAATGTGGAGCTCTGCATCCTCGTACAGCTCCCAGACCAGGGGACCCTCCTGAGGGAAGGCGAATTTTCCCGGAAGGCCGGGGGTCCGGCACATCATATCATAGAGCTCCTCCTCGTCTGTAGGAACCATCAGCAGCAGTTGGGGATCCTCTTCCTCAAATACTCTATCGTAGCTTCGGATCAGGGTCATATATTCCGGAAGCTCCATGCCTCGCAGATCTGTCTCACTTACCACTCTCCGCTCTACAAGGAGCTTTACAGGCAGAGTCTCCTCCCGTGACCGAGCTTCTGCCGCCATAGCCTCGTATACTCTGTCAAGGGGCCTAAGGTCTCCGTCATAGTCTGCCTTCCAGATCCCTTCATTTTCATCAGACAGGATCTGATCAAAATCCCCAAGGAGATAAACAGTATTCTCATAGACAAAGTAGCTTTGCGGATATGAGAACCGAAATTCCAAGTGTCTCTCCTTCAAGCTGTTATACACCCGATATTGAGGAGAATGCTGTAGGTTCCTCTTATAGGGAACAGACAGATCCTTATAAAAGGGGGACTGATGATATTCCTTTTTCCTCCTGGGCAATGTGAAAAAGGCCACGACCTTGTCCCAAAGGAGAAATAGAAGAATAATGGGGGAAAATAGGACCATAAGGAGGATAACTCCAAAAGCTGAAAATGTTTCAGTCCATTTTTTTCTGTATTCTTTCTTCATTGCCATGTGATTTCTCCAATATTGTCAATATACATCTCGATCCAGGCAGAAGCAGAGATTTGAAGCATTCTTGCGTTGGTAAACTTACTCACGTATTCATCGTAGATACACATATTCCCCTTTTTGAAAAGGGCAGTAAACTGCTGAAAGGAAATATCTTTCCTTCTCTTTCCGAAATAATTGTGCTTCCGAATATGCAGATAGGCTTCCAAAGGCTCTTGGGGAGAGTCTTTCTCAATGTGGAAAATCAATTTCTTCGGCAAGGGCTGTATTTCTTTTCCTTTTTCATCTTGGGCATAGAAGCCCTGAGGAAAGGAAAATATGATCCGATCTTCTTCTAAACTGATAGAATCAATTTCGTAATCATGGAGTTGGTACTTCATTTCTTTCCTCCCACATTCATTTTGGCAGTCGAGATGGACTTAACGAGCATCCTGTGTATTACTCCACATCAGTGAAGTTTAGCTTACACCAAGGGAAGTTAAGTTTGCAAAGAACTTCGCCTTAGGCAAAACTTCGTTGCGAAGCAACTTCACTTCTACAAGAAACTTCACTTGCCACAGGCAAGCTTAGTTAGAATCAATCCCGTGTGAGACACACGATTGATTCAATATGAGAGCATCTTGGGAATAAATCTACTGCTTCTGCGTGAGTGAGTCTATAGCCTCGTTCACAGAGGAGCTTGACATCACGGGCTAAGGTGGCAGGGTCGCAGGAGACGTAGACGACCTTCTTGGGGCTCATGGTGTCAATGGCTTCGATGACGTCGGGGCTGACGCCTTTTCGGGGAGGGTCAACTACGATGACGTCGGGGCGAGTGCCCTCTTGGCACAGCTTTTGGGCGGCTTGGCCTGCATCGGCACAGAAAAATACTGCATTGGAAATGCCGTTTCGTTCTGCATTTTTCTTGGCATCTTCGATGGCGGCATCGATCACCTCTACACCGATGACCTCTTTGACCTTTTTTGCAAGGCACAGGGTAATGGTGCCGGTGCCGCAGTACAGGTCTAACACCCGTTCCTCCCCTGTAAGCTCTGCACAGGCAATGGCTTTCTCATACAGCACTTCTGCCTGATCTCGGTTGACCTGGTAGAAGGAACGGGGAGAAATGCGGAACCGCAGACCGCAGAGAACATCCTCAATGGCATCCTCTCCCCACAGAGTCTTGGTGGTATCTCCCATAATGGCATTGCCCTTACGGGTATTGATATTCATGGCAATGGAGGTCATGCCGGGGATCCTCTGCAACAGCTCCAGGAGCCGCTTCTTCTTGGGAAGCTCCGTGCCGTTGCATACCAAGCATACAAGGATCTGCCCTGTTTTCTCCCCGTATCGAACGAAAATATGGCGAATGAGGCCGGTATGGGTGGCTTCGTCATAGGAGGGGACCTTGCATTCCTTCATCCATTGCAGAACCGCTTCTCGGGCATGATCTGCACAGGTAGGCTGGATGAGACAGTGGTCAATGGGGATCAGTTCATGGGTCCCCTTCTTATAAAACCCTGCTTTGCCCTTTGCAACGGGAAACTGCACCTTATTCCGATAGCCCTCACAGGTTTTGGCCCCTGTGATCTCCAGGGCTTCTAAGCTCTGTCCTCCAATGCGGTTGAGAGCATCTAAGACCCGTTGTCTCTTGATCTCACACTCAGCCTCGTAGGTCATATGCCAGAAATCACAGCCGCCGCATTGCTTGGCATAGGGACACGCCCTGTTGACTCTTGCCTCGGAACGAGTTATAATAGTGACGATCTTACCGTATGCGGCGTTTTTGCCGATGTGTTCGATCCGTACATCATATTCCTCATTGGGCACAGCATTCGGCACAAAGACTGCACAGCCCTCTACACGGCAGACACCCAGTCCTTCGCTGGTAAAGCCGGTGACGGCTGCTCTGTAGATTTCATTTTTCTTTAACATACTTTTCACCCTGTTTCACGTGAAACATTTGATTTCACTGTTTGTATGTTATTATATCATGGATAGGCAAAAAGTACAATGCAAAAAGGAGAATATATGCTAAATTATCAAGCCTGCACCCTCTGCCCCAGAAGATGCGGCGTAGACCGTACAAAGGGAGAAAGAGGCTTCTGTAATATGCCCTCAGAGCCTATATTGGCAAAGGCCATGATCCATATGGGAGAAGAGCCTCCCATTATCGGGACCCGTGGTACGGGTGCAGTGTTTTTCAGCGGCTGCACCTTAGGCTGCTCCTACTGTCAGAATATGCAGATCTCAAGGGAGGGTCGCGGGATCCCGGCCAAGGATCTGCGAAGGACCTTTGAAGCCCTCATAGAACGGGGAGCAGAGACCTTGGATCTGGTGACGCCTTCCCATTTTCTGCCTCATGTGATCCAAGCCTTGACCCCCAAGCTCCCTGTTCCTGTGGTATATAACTGCGGAGGCTATGAGTCCGTGGAAAGCCTCAAGGCTCTGGAGGGCTTGGTGGATGTGTATCTGCCGGATCTGAAGTATTCCCATAATGCACTGGCTCACAAGCTGTCTAAGTGCAGAGATTATTTCGAGATCGCCACTGCAGCAATCAAGGAAATGTTCCGCCAAACGGGGAACTATCAGATCAAAAACGGGATCCTTACAAAGGGTGTCTTGATCCGTCACTTGGTCCTGCCGGGACAGGTGGACAATAGTCTGGGTGTGGTAGAATGGATCGCGGACAACTTCAAGAAGGACCAGGTCCTCTTCTCCCTTATGAGTCAGTATGTCCCGGATGAGAGTTTACCTCCTCCCATGAACCGACGGATCACAGAAGAGGAATATGCCGCAGTACAGAGTTGGATGGAGTTCTGTGGCATCCGCAACGGATACACCCAGGAATTTTCCTCCGCAACTACGGAATATCTGCCGAATTTTAATTTAGAGGGTATTTATTAAAAACAAATGTTTGCATTATTCTGAAAGCTATGATATAATGAGAAAAAGGAGGCGATCTTATGAGTCGTACCAGTAATAAGCGGCAAGAGATCCTTGCCTATGTTCTTGCATTTTTTAAAGAAAACGGCTACGCACCATCCGTCCGTGAGATCATGAGCGGCGTTGGACTCAATTCTACAGCTTCTGTCCACTATCATCTAAAGGCTCTGGCAGATTCCGGGGAGCTGACCATTGACCCCTCTAAGAACAGAGCTATCCGCAGACCGGAGGAAAAGGGCATTCCCGTCATCGGTGTAGTCACTGCCGGCTATCCCATTCTTGCTGTAGAGAATATCGAGGGATATCTTTCTATGGGGGAAGAAGGCTCCTTTGCCCTGCGGGTCAAGGGGGATTCCATGATCGAGGCAGGGATCTGCGACGGGGACAAGGTCATTGTCCGACCCCAGGATACTGCGGACCATGGAGAGATCGTAGTTGCTCTGTTGGAGGATGAGGCCACAGTCAAGCGTCTGTCCATGCAGAACGGAGAGATATGGCTCATGCCCGAAAATCCCGAGTATTCCCCCATCGACGGCAGGAATGCACAGATCCTTGGCGTAGTTAAGGCGATCTATCGAGAATACTGATCGTATTTTGGGTGTTTCACGTGAAACACCCAAAAACAGTTTGCATCTTTCGGCACGAAAGACTTGCAAATCCCCTTTCTCTGTGGTATGATGTAGATATTCCGCAGAAATAATGCACAGATAAAAGGAGGCGGCTCTATGGGACAGATCGTTGCCGTCGTCAATCAGAAGGGTGGCGTTGGAAAAACCACCACAGCGGTAAACCTGACCGCTGCTCTCACTGCAATGGGCCGTAAGGTCCTGCTGTGCGACTTTGACCCCCAGGCTAACGGTACAAGCGGCTTGGGTGTCGAGAAGAAACAGGTCAAGCACAGCTCCTATGATATCCTGATCTCGGATACCAAGGTGCAGGATTGCATCGTACATACCAAATACGGAGACGTGCTCCCCTCTACTGCCGCCTTGGCAGGAGCGGCCATTGAGCTCATCGACGTACCCAAACGGGAGCACACTCTCAAACGGGCCTTAGAGTCTGTTAAGGACCAATATGACTATATTTTCGTGGATTCTCCCCCTTCCTTGGAGCTGCTGACTCTCAATGCTCTCTGTGCGGCAGACAGCATTATGATCCCGGTCCAATGCGAATATTTTGCCTTGGAGGGCCTCTCGGATCTGATGACCACCCTCCGTGCGGTAAAGCGGAAGCTGAATCCTAAGCTGGAGATCTTCGGCGTGCTTCTGACCATGTACGACGGAAGGACCAATTTCTCCAACCAGGTCGCAGAGGAGGTCCGCAGACACTTCCCCGGCAAGGTCTATGCCTCCGTGATCCCGCGTAATGTCCGCCTGGCAGAGGCACCCAGCCACGGCCTGCCTGTCACTGCCTATGACCGCAGCTCCAAGGGCTCACGGGCATACTTGGCCGTAGCGGAAGAAATTATCCGGAAAAATCCGTAGGAAGGAATATTGTATGGTAGCAACAAAGCAGAGAGGCTTAGGCAGAGGCTTAGGAGCTCTTATTGATGATTTTGCTGTTTCCGAGGAACAGGGTGCTGTGACCAAGCTCCCCCTGCAGAAGGTGGAGCCCAATCCCAACCAGCCCCGTAAGCAGTTTGACGAGGAACAGCTACAGGCTCTTGCAGATTCCATTGCAGAGCACGGACTTCTCCAGCCCCTGGCTGTGAGAGACATGGGAGGCTACTATCAGATCATTGCCGGTGAACGTCGGTGGAGAGCCTGTCGCATGGCAGGGATCGACCAGGTTCCCGTTGTGATCATCGAAGCAGATGAGAAGAAGGTCATGGAGCTTGCCATGGTGGAGAACCTTCAGCGGCAGGATCTCAACCCCATGGAGGAGGCCGAGGGCTATTACACCCTCATCCATGAGTTCGGTCTTTCCCAGGAGCAGGCGGCGGAAAAGGTAGGCAGATCCCGTCCTGCCGTGGCAAATGCTCTGAGACTCCTGTCCTTGACGGGAGAGCTGAGAGACATGGTAGTAGACGGCAGGATCAGTGCAGGTCACGCCCGTGCTCTGCTGACCCTCCCTACCCCCAAGATGCAGAAGAGTGCCGCACAGAAGATCATTGCCCTCCAGCTCTCTGTCCGTCAGACAGAATCCATGTGCAAGAAGATGCTCACAGAGGCAAGGACAGAGGAGCAAGCACAGGCTCCCCTGTCTGTGGATTATGTAGGAGAATGCGAAAAACTCCTGACCAAGCACATGGGCAGAAAGGTCAAGATCGTCACCGGCAAGCGTAAGGGCCACTTCGAGCTGGAGTTCTACGGGCAGGACGATCTCCAGGCTCTCTACGAGACCCTCCTGGGTCTGCAAATCAAGAAATAATATCCTATGATGAGGTGATATATATGATCGACATTAAGCGTATTAAGGACAACCCCGAGGCTGTTAAGGCGGGCTATCGGGCGAAAGAGGCAGACTGCGATGCACAGGTAGATCGGATCCTGGAATTGGATGCACAGAGAAGAGCACTGATCCTGGAGACCGAGACCTCCAAGGCAGAGCAGAACCGTGTCTCCAAGGAGATCCCCATGAAGAAAAAGGCCGGGGAAGATGTTGCCCCCATCTTCAAGCGTATGGGCGACCTGAAGGCACAGATCGCAGAGAATGACAAGAAGCTCGCTGAGGTGGAGGCAGAGTACCGTACTCTCATGCTGTCCCTGCCCAATCTCCCGGATCCCGATCTGACTCCCGGCGGCAAGGAGAACAACGAGCCTCTCCGCTATATCGGTGAGCCCCATGTATTTGACTTTGAGCCCAAGCATCACGTAGATATCTGCACCAACCTGGGGCTGATCGACTACGAGCGCGGTGCCAAGCTGGCAGGCTCCGGCTTCTGGATCTACCGTGGTATGGGTGCCCGTTTGGAGTGGGCACTGCTGAACTACTTCATGGACTGCCACCTTGCCGACGGTTACGAAATGGTGATCCTGCCCCATATGCTGGAGTACCAGTGCGGTGAGACCGCCGGTCAGTTCCCAAAGTTTGCCGATGAGGTCTACAAGATCGAGAACCCCACGGACGAGCGTATGCACTTTATGCTCCCCACTGCAGAGACGGCTCTGGCCTCCCTCCACCGCGGAGAGATCCTGACGGAGGCAGACCTGCCCCATAAGCTCTTTGCCTATACTCCCTGCTTCCGCCGTGAGGCAGGCTCTCACAGAGCAGACGAGCGTGGCATGGTCCGAGGACATCAGTTCAACAAGATCGAGATGTTCCAGTATACCCTCCCCGAAAAGTCCGACGAAGCATTCGAGGAGCTGGTACACAAGGCAGAGGCTCTGGTCCGAGATCTTGGCTTCCACTTCCGCACGGTCAAGCTGGCTGCAGGTGATTGCTCTGCTTCCATGGCAAGGACCTATGATATCGAGATCCAGATCCCCTCTATGAACGGCTATAAGGAGGTCTCCTCCGTATCCAACGCCCGTGACTACCAGGCTCGCCGCGGCAATATCCGCTTCCGCAGAGAGGCCACCGGCAAGACGGAATTCGTCCACACTCTCAACGGCTCCGGCCTGGCTACCAGCCGTATCTTCCCTGCCATGGTGGAACAGAATCAGAGAGCCGACGGCTCCGTTGTGGTTCCCGAGGTCCTGCGGAAGTACCTGGGCGGCCTGGAGCTGATCACCCCGTAAGTTTACCCTTGTTACGTAAGGGTGACGATATAAAGAAAGGAGAATATTAACATGGCAAGAAAGAAATCCACCTTCTGGAAGGAATTTAAGGAATTTGCTGTTAAGGGCAATATGTTCGATATGGCCATCGGTGTCATTATCGGCGGCGTCTTTAAGGACCTTGTAACCTCCTTCACCGACAACATCATTATGCCTATTGTGAACATCTTCACCGGCAGTGTTGATTTTTCCCAGTGGAAGATCAAGCTCCCCTCTCTCTTCGGTGAAAAGCTGGACGAGGCAGGAGAAGTGGTCTACAACTATCTGAATGTAGGCAACTTCATCTCCTCCATCATCAGCTTCATGATCCTGGCTCTTGTGATCTTCATGATGGTCAAGGGTATGAACAAGCTCCGTGAAATGGGCAAGAAGGAAGAAGAAGCAGCTCCCGCCGCTCCTCCCGCTCCCACCAAGGAAGAGCTCCTCCTCACCGAGATCCGCGACCTGCTGAAGAAGAAGTAATACTATATCCTGTTACGGGACTGTCGGAGCCTCTGCTCCGACAGTCTCTGTGATGTCTTACAGTACAAACCGAAAGCATTTTGGTAAAGAAAGAGAACGGAAGGCAAAAAGAATTATGCAAAATCATTGTTTTGGAAAAAGTTTAAACTAATTTTGATAAAATGATTGCAAAAATTGCCTTTATGTGTTATACTCTCATTGCACCGCGAATCTAAACAATAAAAAAACGGAAATTCCTCGATTTTTCAAATGAAAGGGCTTTCTGTAATTCAAGAAAGGGGTAAAACCATTATGCACAAGTATGTTTACCTGTTCACCGAAGGCAACGGCTCCATGCGTGAGCTCCTCGGTGGCAAGGGTGCCAACCTGGCCGAGATGACCAACATCGGTCTGCCCGTTCCTCAGGGCTTCACCATCTCCACCGAAGCCTGCACCAAGTATTACGAAGATGGTCGTATGATCAATGCTGATATCCAGGCTGAGATCATGACCTATGTCTCCAAGCTGGAAGAGATCACCGGCAAGAAGTTCGGTGACAAGGAGAACCCCCTGCTGGTCTCCGTTCGTTCCGGCGCCCGTGCTTCTATGCCCGGTATGATGGACACCATTCTGAACCTGGGTCTCAACGAAGAAGTCGTTAACGTTCTGGCTGAGAAGTCCGGCAATGCTCGTTGGCATGGGACTGCTACCGCCGTTTTATCCAGATGTACTCCGACGTCGTTATGGAAGTCGGCAAGAAGTATTTTGAAGTCCTCATCGACGAGATGAAGGAAAAGAAGGGTGTCACCCAGGACGTAGACCTCACTGCAGAGGATCTCAAGGAGCTGGCAGGTCAGGTTAAGGCTGAGTACAAGGCCAAGCTGGGTACCGATTTCCCCTCCGACCCCGTAGAGCAGCTCATGGGCGCTATCAAGGCTGTTTTCCGTTCCTGGGACAACCCCCGTGCAAATGTTTACCGTCGTGACAACGATATCCCCTACTCCTGGGGCACTGCAGTTAACGTGCAGTCCATGGCTTTCGGTAACATGGGCGACGACTGCGGCACCGGTGTTGCTTTCACCCGTGATCCCGCTACCGGCGAGAAGAAGCTCATGGGCGAGTTCCTGACCAATGCCCAGGGCGAAGACGTGGTTGCTGGCGTCCGTACTCCCATGCCCATCTCCGAGATGGCTGACAAGTTCCCCGAGGCATTTGCTCAGTTCGAGAAGGTCTGCGCAATCCTGGAGGACCACTACCGCGATATGCAGGATATGGAGTTCACCGTTGAGAACGGCAAGCTCTACATGCTGCAGACCCGTAACGGCAAGCGTACTGCTCCCGCCGCTCTGAAGATCGCCTGCGACCTGGTTGACGAAGGCATGATCGACGAGAAGAAGGCCGTGTCCATGATCGATCCCCGTAACCTGGACACCCTGCTGCATCCCCAGTTCGACAGCAAGGCTCTGAAGGCCGCCTCCCCCATCGGCAAGGCTCTGCCCGCTTCTCCCGGCGCTGCCGCCGGTAAGATCGTCTTCACCGCTGAGGACGCCAAGTCCTGGGCTGCCCGTGGCGAGAAGGTCGTTCTGGTTCGTCTGGAGACCAGCCCCGAGGATATCGAAGGCATGATGGCCGCGCAGGGCATCCTGACCGTCCGCGGCGGCATGACCTCCCACGCTGCTGTCGTTGCCCGCGGTATGGGTACCTGCTGCGTTTCCGGCTGCACCGAGATCGCCATGGATGAAGAGAACAAGGTCTTCACTCTGGGCGGCAAGACCTTCCACGAGGGCGACGAGCTGTCCCTGGACGGCTCCACCGGCAACATCTACGCCGGCCTGATCACCACCAAGGATGCCGAGATTGCCGGCGAGTTCGGCCGCATCATGGCCTGGGCTGACCAGTACCGCACTCTGAAGGTCCGCACCAATGCCGACTCCCCCCGTGATGCCAAGAAGGCCCGCGAGCTGGGTGCTGAAGGCATCGGCCTGTGCCGTACCGAGCACATGTTCTTCGAGGAAGGCCGTATCGGACCCTTCCGTGAGATGATCTGCTCCGACACTGTGGAAGAGCGCGAAGAGGCTCTGGCCAAGATCCTGCCCATGCAGCAGGCTGACTTCGAAGGCCTGTACGAGGTCATGGAAGGCAACCCCGTTTGCATCCGCTTCCTGGATCCCCCGCTGCACGAGTTCGTGCCCACCACCGAGGAAGACATCGCCGCTCTGGCTGCCACCAAGGGCAAGACCGTTGAGGACATCAAGGCCATCATTGCTTCCCTGCATGAGTTCAACCCCATGATG
>JAZNYV010000092.1:0-18053 GCA_045594585.1 Faecousia sp.
ATACCTCCGTGGCTTACGTCCACGCAGGCGGCAAGATCGGCGTTCTGGTCAACCTGGCTGTTGAGGGCGGCATCGACGCCACCACCATCGGCAAGGACATGGCTATGCAGATCGCTGCTCTGAATCCCCGTTTTTGGGACAAGAGCGATGTTACCGAGGAGATCCTGGCTGAGGAGCAGAAGATCCTGGTTGCTCAGATGGACAACGACGAGAAGATGGCCAGCAAGCCCCAGGCTGTTAAGGAAAAGATCGCTGCCGGCAAGATGAACAAGTTCTTCGAGGAGAACTGCCTCCTGCAGCAGGCTTTCGTTAAGGACGGCTCCATGAGCGTCGAGCAGTATGCCAACGCTGCTGCAAAGGCTCTGG
Source organism: Faecousia sp. (assembly GCA_045594585.1). Taxonomy (GTDB): domain Bacteria; phylum Bacillota; class Clostridia; order Oscillospirales; family Oscillospiraceae; genus JAZOXB01. The sequence goes on from JAZNYV010000092.1 coordinate 367, forward strand.
GCGGTGCTGTCAAGTTCGTCAAGGCTGTTCGCTACGAGAAGGGCGAGGGCATCGAGAAGAAGCAGGAGAACTTCGCTGCCGAAGTCGCTGCTCAGATGAACATGAAGTAATTTTAGTCTCTCTTTCGGGAGCGGTTCTAGGGAACCGCTCCCTTTTTTAGTGAAAAGTTGAAAGTGGACAGTTGAAAGTTTGCTGTGACCATTCTCCATAGTAGCCTCCTGCATATATTAGATTATTTATAATACAATTTACATTATATCATATATAATCCAATACTTCAACATGAATATCATGTGTAGTCCGATAATATATCCGACTGTGTGATGTACAATATATCACAGGAGGGTGATAATCAATGACAGAACAAGAATTCTCCTTGCGACTGACCCAGCTCCGAGGGAAGAAGGGTGTTTCTGCCCGAGACATGAGTCTTTCTATGGGACAAAATCCCGGCTATATCCATAGCATTGAATCCGGAAAGGCTATGCCCTCACTTGCAGGTTTCTTTTACATTTGTGAGTATTTGGGAATCCGTCCCGGGGAGTTCTTCGACGAAGCGTCACGGGATCCTCAGAGACTCCTTGTACTCTATCAGAAGTTAAAGGGTCTCAGCGACCACCAATTACAGCTTATCGAGGCCATGGTTGAGGAGTTCCGTTCTTAACAAATTTTTCTGCTTTATTTTCGCCAGAGGATCCTGCGGTCACATCTTCCGTGACCGCAGGATCCTTTGGTATTGCCATCATCATACTTGCTCACGGAGAGGAATATGGGAATTTGCCGGAGTGGCTTGTAGGTTTCGCCAATCATGGGGGGTGGAATTTGTGAAAACCGTTATATTATTTAAAAAATAATGATTTTTTACTTTAAAAAGCAGGGAGTATATGATATACTGTATGTGAGAAAGTGGGTGTTTGGGCTTTTCCGGGCATTCGCAACAGATTCGATAATCAGGAGGTTACGTTTATGATCATACATCGTCCTCAAACAGCGGAAGAAGCGGTACAGATCCGATATGCAAATCCCGACACCACGGTGTATTTCGCCGGCGGTACGGATGATCTGCGTCTGGGCGGTGCCGCAGACGGCAAAGCACTGATCGATATTAACGCATTGGGTTTTGACACCATGGAAGAAAAAGACGGCAAGCTCTACATCGGCGCAAGAGTCACCCTCCAACAGCTGGTAGAAAGCGACTTGGTCCCCGTATTCATTAAGGAGGCTGCCCGATTCTGCTCCTCCTTTATTAAGCGAAATTCCGCCACTGTAGGCGGCAATTTGGCCCTCCGCCGGGATGACAGCTATTTGGCAGCCGCCTTCTGTGCCGCCGATGCCAAGCTCCTGGCCTTGGGCGGCAAGGGGGAGAAGGAAGAGGCTGTGTACGATTACTTAAAGGGCTCCTGCAAGTGCCTGATCAAGTACATCGTCATTGACAAGGACCGCACCGGCTGGGTCAAGCGGTTCGGCAACACCACCGCCAGCCATGCCACCCTCATTGCCGCCGAGAGCAACGGCGTCTATGCCCTCAGTGTGAAGGGCAGTCCCCTCGCCTGCGGCACTACCCCCGATTTGTACGAGACCATGGAATTCTGTGATGACTTGGCAGGGAGTGCAGAGTACAAGAAATACCTTGCCAAGACCGTCTTTTCTCTGAGGAGGTAAGAATATGTATAGATGCAGAATCAACGGCGAAGACATTCGCCTCATAGGTGAGCCTACAGAACGGCTGAGGGATGTTCTGTACCGTACCGGCTATCTCTCCGTCCGTGACAGTGACGATGCCGAGGGCTTCGCAGGCTCCGACACCATTATCTTTAACGGAGAACTGAAGTACTCCAATTTCATCCTCCTCTACCAGGCAGAGGGTGCAGAGATCCGCACTGCCGAAGGTCTGCTCAATGGCAGAGAGCTGAATTATGTGCAGAAGGCTATGGTCTCCGCGGGCATCGTTGCCAGTGCATACAATGCGGCAACGGCCTCCCTGATCCTGACCTGGCTGTTAGAGAAGAACCCCTACCCCACCAAGGAGGAGATCAAGGAAGTCCTCACCGGTATTTTCATCCGTGATGCAGGCTATGAGCATTACTACCTTGCAGTGAAGCTTGCCATTGAGCTCCGTGACACAGGCAGCTATCAGAGCGAGATCGCTCCATCCTTCCGCCCCAAGTTAGAGGTTGTAGGCAAGCCCGTTGACAAGATCGACGGTGCCTCCCTGGTTTCCGGCGAGCCTGTGTTCGTAGAGGATAAGGTGCCTGCCAATGCATGGTGCCTCCACGTGGTACGCAGTCCCTTTGCCAGTGCCTATATTAAGAGCATCGACATTTCCGAGGCAGAGAAGCTCCCCGGTGTTGCCGCCATCATCACTGCCGACAACTGCCCCGATGTATACTATATGCAGGCAGGTCAGGGCAATCCCGAACCCTCCCCCCACGACCGCCGTCTGTTTAACCGCAAGGTCCGTCACGTAGGCGACCGTGTTGCCGGTATCGTAGCAAGAAACAAGGACGTTGCCTACAAGGCAGCCTCCCTCATTAAGGTAGAATACGAGCCCACAGAGGCCATCTTCACTGTAGAAGAGGCTATGGCCCCCGGTGCTCCCCTGGTACATAACGGCCCGGTGCAGTACAATGCCGGTGCTCCCGCTGACTTAGAGGAGTTCAACGCCCGTGCAGGGGATGAGCGTGAGGGCAAGGTGGTCTACCAGTTCCCCCTCCACGCCGATATTCAGAAGAACATTGCCGCCTCCAACAAGGGCCATATCGGTGATATGGATAAGGGCTTTGCAGAGGCAGACGAGATCGTAGACGTGACCTATCAGACCACTCAGATCCAGCACACCCCTCTGGAGCCTCACGTTTGCTATGCCCATGTAGAAAACGGCCGTTTGGTGGTCAATGCCTCCACCCAGGTCCCCTACCACCTCCGCCGGATCTGCAGCTGGGTCTGCGGCATTCCCGAGAACAAGATCCACATTATTAAGGAGCGTGTAGGCGGCGGCTACGGCAGTAAGCAGGACATCCTGGTAGAGGAGCTGACCGCTTACGCAGCCTGGATCACAGGCAAGCCTGTATATTACCGCAACACCCGTGAAGAAGAATTCATCGCCAACTCCACCCGTCATCCCATGCGTTGCCGTGTGAAGATGGGGGGCAAGAAGGACGGCACCATTACCGCCATCTTCATGGAGGTCTGTGCCAACACGGGTCCCTACGGCAACCACTGCCTCACCGTTCCCATGAACAGCTGCTCCAAGACCCTGCCTCTGTTCAAGGTTGATAACATGGGCTATGACCTAAAGGTCTTCTACACCAACACCCCTCCTGCAGGTGCATACCAGGGCTACGGCACCCCCAAGGGAACCTACGCCCTCATGATGGCTATGGCAGAGCTGGCTGACAAGTTAGGTGTGGACTATAAGGAAATGGTCTCCAAGAACCACATTGAAGAAGGCTATATGCTGGAGATCCTCAAGGGCCTGGGCGAGGGCCGTGAGGGTAACGTGGTTCCCGTTGGCTCCTGCGGCCTGGAGGAGGCCATTGCCAAGGGCTGTGAGATGATCGACTGGGGCAAGAAGGAGATCTCCGAGGATCCCGATTGGAAGATCGGCAAGGGCTTTGCCATGATCATGCAGGGCTCCGGCCTGCCCGGTCTGGACCATGCAGAGGCCATTGCCAAGTTAGAGACCGATGGCACCGTGATCCTTAACAGCGGCGGCGCAGACTTGGGTACCGGCTTGGACACCGTCACTGCCAAGATCGTTGCAGAGGTCCTCAAGCTCCCCATGAACAGGATCACCGTTGTCTCCGGCGACACTGACGCCTGTGCCTTTGATACAGGCTCCTATGCCTCCTCCGGCACCTTCTTCTCCGGCAACGCCGCTCTGGTGGCCTGCAACAACCTGAAGGAGAAGATCCTGGCCGAGGCCGCCCTCCAGTTAGAGGAGGAGGTTGCGGATCTGGACGTCCGTGCTCCCGGCGAGGTCTACTCCAAGAAGACCGGGGCATCCATTGACTATTACAAGCTGACCCACACCGCTACCAGCGGTACCGGCAGAGGACAGATGATCGCCCACGGCAGCTACGTCACCATGGCTTCCTCCGTTCCCTACGGCGCACACTTCGCACAGGTGGCTGTCAACGTAAAGACCGGCGAGATCAAGGTCCAGAAGTTCTACGCCCTCCAGGATGCAGGCACACCCATTAACCCCGAGTGTGCTCTGACTCAGATCTACGGTGCGGTGATGAAATCCATCGGTCACAGCCTGTATGAGAACATGGTCCTGGACAAGGACGGCAAGTGCATCAACGCCAATCTGACGGACTACGGCGCACCTATGATCGGGGACGCTCCCGAGGACTTTAAGTCCGTCCTCATCGACGTAGACGACGAGCACGGCCCCTTCGGTGCCAAGTCCATTTCCGAGATCGCCTGCAACGGTGCGGCACCTGCCATCGGCATTGCCATCCACGATGCCTGCGGTGTATGGATCCGCAACTGGCCCATGACCCCGGAAAAGGTCCTGAAGGCATTGGGCAAGATCTAAAACTCATAACCGTTCTATGGGCGAGGTCTCGCCCATAGAACGAGATAACATAAAGGAGGCACATTATGAGCCGTCATGTAGGCCAAAGCGTCAAGCGTGTGGACGCATTCGACAAGGCAACGGGCAGAGCCAAGTACACAGATGATCTGTGCGACAAGAATGCTCTCATTGTCAAGGTCGTCCGCTCCACTGTTGCTCACGGCTTTGTTAGATCCATTGATATTTCCGAGGCCGAGAAGGTTCCCGGCGTCGTTAAGATCTTAACCTGTTTCGATGTTCCCGACATCCAATTCCCCACTGCAGGCCACCCCTGGTCTACAGATCCCTCCCACCAGGACACTGCTGACCGCAAGCTCCTGAACCAACACGTCCGCTACTACGGTGACGACGTTGCCGCCGTTGTGGCTGAGGACGAGGTTGCCGCCGCACAGGCCGCCCGTTTGGTAAAGGTGGAGTATGAGACCCTTCCCTTCGTCTTAGACGTGCAGAAGGCTATGGAAGCCGACGCCCCTCAGATCCATGAGGAATGCCCCGGCAACGTACTGAAGCACACCAGCAATATCCGCGGCAACTACGAAGAAGCCATTCAGGAGCCGGGCCTTATCTGCGTGGACAAGTGGTATGACACCGCTTCTGTCCAGCACTGCCATATTGAGAACCACATTGCCGTTGCCTATGAGGAATCCGGCAAGATCGTAGTGGTCTCCTCCACTCAGATCCCCCATATCGTCCGCCGTACCGTTGGTCAGGCCCTGGGTGTGGATTGGGGTAAGATCCGTATTATTAAGCCCTATATCGGCGGCGGCTTCGGCAACAAGCAGGATACTCTGTATGAGCCCCTTGCCGCATGGCTGTGTATGCAGGTAGGCGGCAGGACCGTCAAGCTGGACATTCCCCGTGAGGACACCTTTATCTCCAACCGTATCCGCCATGCAGAGCGGTTCCACATCATTTCCTGGGTCCGTCCCGACGGAACCGTAGTGGCTCGTAAGGTAGACATCTATTCCAACCAGGGTGCCTACGCTTCCCACGGACATTCCATTGCCGCCAAGGGCCTCAATGCCATTCCCCAGCTGTACCCCTGCCCCAATTACTGCGGCAATGCATATACCGTCTATACCAACCGTGCCTGTGCAGGTGCTATGCGTGGCTACGGTATGCCCCAGGCCTCCTATGCCATTGAGTGCCATGTAGAGGACATTGCCAAGGAGCTGGGTGTGGATTCCCTGGAATACCGCCGCAAGAACCTGATGCCCGTTGGCTTCGTAGACGGGTTCTCCAAGAACGAGCTGTATTACGACAGCTTCAACCAGTGCTTCGACAAGGCTGTGGCCTACATGGACTACGACCGCAAGCGGAAGGAATACGAGAATCAGACCTGCGACATCCGCAAGGGCATCGGCATTGCGACCTATTGGTACAACACCGCTGTTTGGCCCATTTCTCTGGAGCATTCCTCCTGCCGTATGGTGCTGAACCAGGACGGCTCCGTACAGGTCCAAGTAGGTGAAACAGAGATCGGCCAGGGTGCAGACACTGCCTATGCACAGATGACTGCTGAGATCCTGGGCCTGAAGGACTACCGTGATGTCCACATGATCTCCACACAGGACACAGACATCACCCCCTTCGGCACCGGTGCTTATGCCTCCCGTCAGACCTATGTTGTGGGCTTCTCTATCAGTCAGACCGGTAATATCCTTAAGCGGAAGATCCTGGAATATGCCGTAGAGCTGACCCGCTGTCCCCTAACCAACTTGGATATAGTAGACAGCAACATCGTCCGTACCATTGACGGCAGAGTGCTCATGAGTCTGAAGGAGCTGGCTACAGAGGCCCTCTACAGCATGACCCACAGTGTCCATCTCACTGCGGAGTCCTCTTATCAGATCAAGAACAATGCCTACTCCTTCGGCTGCTGCTGTGCCGAGGTTGAGGTTGATATTCCCATGTGCCGTGTCCAGTTGAAGAAGATCATCAACGTCCACGACTGCGGCAAGCTGATCAATCCCCAACTGGCAGAGGCACAGGTCCACGGAGGTATGTCCATGGGCATCGGCATGGCCCTGTCCGAGACCCTCCTGTGGGACGAGAAGACGGGAGCCCCCCTGAATAATAATCTCCTGGACTACAAGCTGTCCTCCACCATGGACCATCCCCATTTGGAGGCTCAGTTCGTAGAGAACCCCGAGCCTACCAGCCCCTTCGGCACCAAGTCCCTGGGCGAGCCCCCCACCTGTCCCGTTGCCCCCGCTATCCGTAATGCCATTATGAATGCCACCGGTGTGGCCATTAACGAGCTGCCTATGAACCCCCATGTGCTCTTTAAGCACTTTACAGAGGCAGGACTTATTCACGACCCCTGGAGAGAGGAGAACTGAGCCATGTATGATATGAAAGCCTATTATGAATCCGAGAGCGTACAGCATGCTGTACAGCTCCGTTTGGAGCATCCCGATGCCCATATCATTGCCGGCGGCTCCGACGTGCTGGTACAGATGCGTGAGGGCAAGCGTGCCGGTGTGGAGCTGATCTCCATCTTCATGCTGGATGAGCTCCGTGGGGTCACCATGGAAGAAAACGGGGATCTCCGTATCGGGTCCCTGACCAGCTTCTCCCATATTACCAAGAATCCCCTGATCCAAGAATATATGCTGGTTTTAGGGGAAGCTGTGGATCAAGTGGGCGGTCCTCAGATCCGTAACATCGGCACCATCGGCGGCAATACCTGCAACGGTGTTACCTCTGCCGACTCCGCCTCCACCCTCCATGCCTACGAGGCCATCGTAGAGCTGACAGGACCCCAGGGTGTCCGCCGGATCCCCATTAAGGACTTCTATCTCAAGGCCAAGGTTGTAGACATTCGTGAGGGCGAGATTCAGACCGCTATCATTATCCCCAAGGCAAGCTATGAGAACACCCACGGCTTCTACATCAAGTACGCCATGCGTAATGCCCTGGACATTGCCACCAACGGCTGCTCCGTCAATGTGAGACTGTCTGAGGACAAGAAGACCTTTGACCGCGTCCGTGTGGCATACGGCGTTGCAGGCCCCGTCCCCATGCGCTGCCCCAATACAGAGGCCTTTATTACCGGCAAGGAAGTCACCATGGAGAATATCGAGGCCTTCGCACAGAAGGTCCTGGAGGACATCAATCCCCGTGATTCCTGGAGAGCCTCCAAGGCCCTCCGTCAGCACGTTGCTGTGGAATCTGCCAAACGTTGTATCATAGAATCCGTCAAGCGTGCAGGAGGTGAGCTGTAATGGGTAAGCAATATAAGCTGGTTCGCTACAACCTCAACGGCAAGGACGTAGAACAGATGGTTGACGTCCGTGCCAGCCTCACAGATATGCTCCGCAACGACTACCGCATGACCTCCGTTAAGAAGGGCTGTGAAGTCGGCGAATGCGGTGCCTGCACCGTTCTCATTAACGGCGAGGCCTTTAATTCCTGCATCTATTTGGCAGTATGGGCAGACGGCAAGAGGATCCGCACCTTAGAGAGCCTCCTGGGCCCCAACGGTGAGCTTGCCGACATCCAGCAGGCCTTCATCGACGAGGCCGCCATCCAGTGCGGATTCTGCACCCCCGGCTTTATCATGAGCTCCGTAGAGATCCTGGAAAGCGGCAAGGAGTACACCGATGCAGAGCTCCGCAAGCTCCTCTCCGGCCACCTGTGCCGCTGCACCGGCTACGAGAACATCATCCGTGCCGTCAAGAAGACCATGTACAAGCGTCTGGGCAAGGAAATGCCTACGGAATAATTCCATATACCCAATGAGTGCATTGCTCCCCCGGAGCATTGCACTCTTATTTTTCAGCTCATCAAATTCCGATTTATGGAGCTGTTCAATTCCCGTACCATGCAACATATTATCGTACAAGGCTGTCGTAGGGCAGCTTGCCCTACGGGATAGTGCGTGATTTGGTGGTTTATGCTTTTTCAAACAGCTCGATAAATCGGAATTTGGACGGCATTGGGGAGGGGCTTGGGGGGATGCTGTGGTGGGGGAAAGTGGGGGTATCTTTGTGATTTTTGACGATAAAGCAGAAAAGTTATCCCACAATTCAAATGTTATAAATCCAAATTTATAAATCGTAATATGACACATAAATTATTTTTTGTCGAATTTGCAGAAATATTCCATAACCTATAGCATTCTTTCATACTTTCTGCTATACTATATTTAAGCTCTTATACATATCTCTGTATAGAGCAAATATGAAAATAAGGAGTATGAGATCAATGGAAAAGTTTTTCAAGCTAAAAGAAAACGGCACCAATGTACGAACAGAGATCATGGCCGGTCTTACCACCTTCTTCGCCATGGCCTACATCCTGTTTGTCAATCCCAACATCCTGTCCCAGTCCGGTATGCCCTGGGGCGCCGTCTTCCTGGCAACCATTATTGCCTCCGTTGTAGGCACCCTGGTCATGGGCTTAGTTGCAAATGTTCCCTACGCACAGGCTCCCGGCATGGGCTTGAACGCCTTCTTCGTATTCACCGTCTGCTTCGGCCTGGGCTTCACCTGGCAGCAGACCCTGTCTATGGTCTTTATTTGCGGCCTTGTGAACATTCTGATCACAGTTACCAAGGTCCGTAAGTACATCATCAAGGCCATCCCTCTCAGCCTGCAGAACGCCATTGGCGGCGGCATTGGTCTCTTTGTTGCCTACATCGGCTTCCTGAACGTTGACTTCATCAACTTCGGTGACGGTGTTCCTGCAATGTCTATTCTTAACAACCCCACCCTTTGGGTATTCTGTATCGGTATGGTCATTACCATTGTGCTGATGCTCCTCAATGTCAAGGGGGCTACACTCATCGCTATTATCCTTACTACTCTGATTGGTATTCCCTTCGGCGAAACTACCATGGCTAATTCCGTCAGCTTCAGCCAGGCCTGCAAGGACCTGCCCACCACCTTCCTGGCAATCTTCCGTCCCGAGGGTCTGCCCAGCCTGTTCAACGATATGTCCAAGCTGCCCCTGGTTCTGATCACCATCTTCTCCTTCAGCATTACGGACACCTTCGACACCATCGGCACCTTTATCGGCACCGGCCGTCGCAGCGGCATCTTCTCCGAAGAGGACGAGGCTCTCATGGATGCCCGTCCCGGCTTCAAGTCCCGTCTTGACAAGGCCCTCTTCGCAGACGCTACCGCAACCTCCATCGGTGCTCTCTTCGGTACCTCCAACACCACCACCTTCGTAGAATCTGCAGCCGGCATCGGTGCAGGCGGCCGCACCGGCCTGACCTCCGTGGTAGTTGCCCTTTGTTTCGCCGCCTCTGCCTTCCTGGCTACCTTCGTCAGTGCAGTACCTTATGCTGCTACCGCTCCCGTTCTGGTTATGGTAGGCGTCCTTATGGCCTCCTCCTTCAAGGATGTAGACTGGAGCGACCTGGACGAGGCAATTCCCGCCTTCTTCGCCGGTCTGTTCATGGCTCTGTGCTACAGCATCTCCTACGGCATTGCTCTGGGCTTTATCACCTACTGCATCGTCAAGATCTGCCGCAAGAAGGCCCGTGAGGTCCATCCCATTCTTTGGGTCTGCACCCTCCTGTTCATCCTCAACTTCGTCCTGCTGGCACTCCTGCCCAAGGGATGATCCCTCATAAATAACCCCGGTGCATTGCTCCCCCGGAGCAATGCACCTTTTATTTTCCACAGCCCTTCAAATTCCGGTTTATCGCTCTGTCGAGCGATTTGGAATGAATAATGAATCGTGAATGTTGAATAATTGCGGCATCCCTCCGGGATGGATTTAAAATAATGGCTTCGCCATACAAATCGCACCCATTTTTAAATTCTTCGGCGGAGCCGACACTGAAATTATTCATTCTTCATCATTCATCATTCATTTTTCATTATTCCGATTCGTTGCGATCGAAGGGAGCGATAATACTTATTTCTAATAAAACGGGTTAACCGTTTTATTATGCCGCTCACAAGCGGCATGGCGGCAGAGCCGCCAAGAAATAACCTGTAATACTGTTCTTGCCGCCAAAGGCGGTGCAGGATATTCATCCTGCAATAAAATGGTTTTCAAACCATTTTATCAAGAAACAGTATAAATCGGAATTTGATCGGTACGAGGGGGGCAAAAACGCCGCCCGGGCGGGCGGCGTTTTGAAAGTGTTTACTTAAGCAGGAGCTCTGCGATCTGGATGGTGTTGGTGGCAGCACCCTTGCGGACCTGGTCACCGCAGCACCAGAGGCACAGGCCTCTCTCGTCCGTCAGATCGGGACGGATACGGCCTACGAATACGATGTCCTGGTCCGAGGTATCCAGGGGCATGGGGTATTCCTTCTTATACAGGTCGTCTACCAGCTTACAGCCCTTGGCATTGGCAATGGCGTGCTGTGCCTCACGGACGGAGATGGGACGGCCGAAGCGGAGGTTCACAGAAATGGAGTGGGACCGCACCACAGGCACACGGACACAGGTGCAGCTTACCTTAAGGTCGGGGAGGTGGAGGATCTTGCGGCTCTCGTTCTGCATCTTCATCTCCTCGCTGGTATAGCCGTCCTGCTGCTCTCCTCCGATCTGGGGGATCAGATTGAAGGCGATCTGATGGCTAAAGACCTTGGGCTCGTATTCCTTGCCCTCGCGGAGGGCCTCGATCTCATTGATCAGCTCCACGGGGCCCCCTGCACCTGCACCGGAAACAGCCTGGTAGGTAGAGGCGATCATGGTCTCAATGGGAGACAGCTTGTTCAGTGCCGCAACAGCCACCACGGTAATAATGGTAGAGCAATTGGGGTTGGAGATAATGCCCTTGTGGTTGAGGGCATCCTCCGGGTTGACCTCGGGGATCACCAGGGGTACGTTGGGATGGAGGCGGAAGGCAGAGGAGTTGTCTACAAAGACAGCACCTGCTTCTACAATGTCCTTGGCACAGGCCTTGGCTACGTCACTCTCGGCGGCACCCAGGACGATGTCCAGACCGCGGAAGGCCTCCTTACAGGGCTCCTCGATCATAATGGGTCTGCCCTGCCATTCTACTACCTTGCCTGCACTGCGGCTGCTGGCAAAGAGACGAAGCTCTTCGATCGGGAACTTCCGCTCCTCCAGGATCTTCATCATCTCTCTGCCTACTGCGCCGGTTGCTCCTAAGATACCTAATTTACAAGCTTTCATTTTCCTTACCTCACTTTACAAATGCATTATAGAGAACACGGACGGCGTTGGCATAGTCCTTGTGGTCCACGCCAACCAGAATATTTAGCTCCTCGGGTCCCTGGGAGATCATGCGGATATTGATCTTGGCCTGGCCCAGGGCGTCGAAGATCTTGCCTGCAGTGCCGGTACGGTATGCCATCTTTCTGCCGACTACGGCGATGATGGCAATATTGTCGGTGATCTTAATGCTGTCGGGTCGCATCTCACGACGGAGATCCTCTACCAGGGAATAGGTATGGGGTCCCAGCTTCTCCGTGGGGCAGACCATGGAGATACAGTCAATGCCCGTGGGGCTATAGCAAATGGGGACGGTATTGTTCTCGAAGATCTCTGCCATGGTCTTTAGGTTCCCAACGGAGCCTGCCATGCCCTTCTTGTGGATGGTCACTGCGGAGTAGTCGCACTTGCCTGCAATGCCGGTGACGAAGCGGTGTCTGTCAGCAGCCGAATCCTTGAACTCCTCGCAGACCATGGTGCCGGGATTCTCCGGGTCATTGGTATTACGGATATTCAGGGGGATGTTCTTCTCACGGACGGGGAACACGGTCATCTCGTGGAGGACCTGTGCGCCGCTGTAGGACAACTGCCGCAGCTCGCTGTAGGTAGCCCGTTCAATGGTACGGGGATTGTCTACGATCTTGGGATCCGCCATAAGGATGCCGGACACATCGGTCCAATTCTCATAAACGTCTGCATCCAGTGCCGCCGCTGCCAGGGCACCGGTTATATCGGAGCCTCCACGGGTCAGGGTGCGGATCTTGCCGTCGGGCATAAGGCCGTAGAAGCCGGGGATCACCGCACAGCCGTCCCGGACGATATTCCGCAGGGTGGAATAGGACTTCTCCTGGTCGATGGTACCGTCATAATGGAAGTAGAGCCAATCACTGGCATCTACAAAGGGGAAGCCCAGGTAATCCGCCATAAGGATGGCAGACAGGTATTCTCCCCGGGACACCAGCTCCTCACGGGTAATGCCCCGATCCATCCTGTCCTTAAGGATGTCCAGCTCTGCCTCGATCCGCAGGGTCAGCCCCAAATCGTTGCGGATGGAGATGTACCTCTGGCGGATCATCTCGAAAATATCGCTATAGGACACGCCGTAGCGGATATGTGCATGGCACAGATACAGCAGGTCCGTGATCTTGTTGTCATCAGAGGATCGCTTTCCCGCTGCGGATACCACCACTACACGACGGGAGGGGTCGGAATTGACAATGTCCTTGACCTTCTTATATTGGCTGGCGTCTGCCATAGAGGTTCCGCCGAATTTTAAAACCTTTAACATAATTGATTCTCCTTTTTAGTCTCGCAGGGAGGCGAAGAAGCAGGGATGCTCCTTGGCCCATTGATGCATTTCCGTTACGGAAACAGGCTTGAGGATCACGCCGCAGTCTAAGATCTTGACTACATTCTTCTGCATCCAGCTATCCATCCGTTCTGTACGGACGTAATAGGGGCGGATCACAGAGGAATTGTCTACGGGACGGTCCTCTAACCTGCCGGTATAGAAGCCCTGCAATCCGTTGCGGATGTCTACACAGTCCTGCAGAACATTATATGCCGTGGGATACCGTCCTGCACCTTGTCCGTAGAAGCTCTGCTTGCCGATATGCTCCCCCGTAAGGGAGATCAGATTGAAGTTGAGGGGCACGGCCGCCTCATGGAGCTGGCTGTTCATAAAGGCAGGCTCAATATAGGCTGCCACACGGTCTCCTAAATTCCGTGCCGAGGCGATCATCTTGCAGACTCTGCCTAACTTCTTGCAGGCACGGATATCCTCTGCCCTCAGTGACTCCATGCCGAAAACCGCAATGTCCTCTTCATGAAGGACACAGCCGAAGGCGATGTTGGCAGAGATCACCAGCTTGCGGCGGATATCCCCACCGTTAAGGTCCGAGGAGGGGTCTGCCTCTGCATAGCCCAGGTGCTGGGCCTCCCGCAGGGCCTGGTCAAAGTCTGCATCGGAGCAATGCATCCGATCCAGGATGTAGTTGGTAGTGCCGTTCATAATACCGCTGATACGGGTAACAGGCTCCTGCTCCAGGGTCCGCTCCAAGTTGGCAAGCCAGGGGATCCCCCCTCCCACTGCCGCAGAGCAGCGGAGGGTCACCCGATGCCTGTCTGCCAGCTCTACCAGCTCCCTGTAGTGGGCGGCGATCAGCAGCTTGTTGGCAGTGACGACGTGCTTCCCTGCCTCGATGGCAGATCTCACGTATTCATATGCAGGGCTCATGCCTCCGATAGCCTCCACCACTACGTCTACAGCAGGATCTGCCAGGATCTCCCGAAAATCCGAGACTACGGCGCAATCCAGCTCGGGACGGGGTCTGCGGCTGAGGACGTATGTGATCTCCATGTCCCCACGGTTGCGGACAAATTCATACACGCCGCCTCCTACGGTTCCAAAGCCCAGGAGGGCGATCTGTAAGGGCCGTGCAGCCATATGATCTCCTTCTTTCTGTATCTCCCTGTTTTCTACGAAAACACTTGCATTTTGTTGGAGAATATTATATCATATAGGGAAGAAGAACGCAAGAAAAAAAGCATCTCATTCTGCAAACTTTATTTTGATTCGGAAAGGATGGTCCCTATGTATTATCACAGCACCCGTTCCTCCTGTCCTTCTGTGGGAGCCGCCGAGGCCGTATTGCAGGGTCTGGCTCCTGACGGAGGATTGTTTATCTCTGCTCTTCCCCCCTTTGATTGGGAGGCTCTTATGGAGCTGGACACCCTATCTATGGCAGAGAGGATCCTAACTCACCTCCTTCCCGATGTGGAGCATATGGATCGCCTGGTACAGCAGGCCTACCGCGGGAGGTTCGAGACGGATCACCTGACCCCTCTGGTCCCCGTTGGGGATCGGTTTGTTCTGGAGCTGTTCCGTGGGCCTACCTCTGCCTTTAAGGATGTGGCTCTGTCTATGCTGCCTCAGCTCATGACCCGATCCGGGGAGCAATTGGGGGTGCAGGAGGAGGTCCTCATCCTTACCGCCACCTCCGGGGACACAGGCAAGGCCGCCATGACCGGCTTCTGCAACGTGCCCGGAATCAAGATCATTGTGTTCTACCCGGAGGAGGGCGTTTCCCCGGTGCAGAAGGCACAGATGGTGACCCAGGAGGGTGCCAACGTCTGTGTCTGTGCTGTGAGAGGGAATTTTGACGATGCCCAAACAGGGGTCAAGGAGATCTTCCGCAAGGGCTTGCCCCGGGATCAAGGGGTCCGCCTGTCCTCTGCCAATTCCATTAACATCGGACGCCTGGCTCCCCAGGTAGTCTATTATTTCAGAGCCTATGCAGACCTCCTTGCCGCCGGCAGGATCCGCAAGGGTGACAAGGTGGACTTCGTAGTTCCCACCGGGAATTTCGGTAATATCCTGGCAGGCTATTATGCCAAGAGGCTGGGGCTCCCTGTCGGCACCTTAGTCTGTGCCTCCAATCGGAACGACGTGCTGACGGATTTCTTAGAGACAGGGACCTACGACCGCCGCCGTCCCTTCCACAAGACACTGTCCCCCTCCATGGATATTCTGGTGTCCAGCAATTTGGAGCGGCTCCTGTATCTGCTGTGTGAGGATCCTAAGGAGGTCGCCTCCTACATGGAGCAGCTTAAGACAGAGGGCTGCTACACCGTGTCTCCCCGGATCATGGCCAAGCTCCGGGAGACATTTGCCCGGGGCTCCTGCAGTGACGAGGATACCAAGAGGACCATTGCCGCAGTGTGGCAGGACCACGGCTATCTCATGGACACCCACACTGCCGTAGCATGGAAGGTCTCCCAAGATCGCACAGGGGAGCGGCCCACGGTCATTCTGTCCACTGCCTCCCCCTATAAGTTCCCTGCCGCGGTTCTGTCTGCCCTGGGAGAGACCCCGGGGGAGGATGAGTTTGCGGTTATGGATCGGCTCTGTGCCCTAACAGGAGTTCCTGTCCCCAAGAATCTACAGGGTCTGGAGCACAGACCTGTGCTCCATAGCTCCGTCATTGACCGTGAGGCTATGGCTGACTTTGTGATGAGGAAGGTGCAGTCATGGAACGAGTAAGTGTTCAGGTCCCTGCCACCAGTGCCAATATGGGCCCCGGCTTCGACTCCTTCGGCTGTGCCCTGTCCCTGTATAACGTATATACCTTCGAGATCATTGACCGAGGCTTGGAGATCTCCGGCTGTCCCCAGGAGTTCTGCAACAGCGATAATCTGTCTGTTGTGGCCTATCGGGATACGATGACCGCCATGGGTCTGCCTATGGATCCCCTCCGTCTGTCTATCCATTCGGACATTCCTGTTTGCCGTGGCTTGGGCTCCTCCTCTGCCATGCTGGCGGCAGGTGCCATGGCTGCAAACACCCTCCACGGCAGTCCCCTTTCCAAGGAGGAGCTGCTGAAGATCTGCACCCGTTTGGAGGGACACCCGGATAATTTGGCTCCTGCCATTTTCGGCGGCATGACTGCCAGCCTTATGCGGGACGGGGTGCCGGTCATGGCTCGCTTCCCCCTGTCGGAAAAGCTGCGGTTTACGGCTCTGGTCCCGGATTTCCATTTGAGCACAGAGCTTGCCCGTTCTATTCTGCCTAAGGAGATCCCCTTTGCCGATGCGGTCTTTAATATTTCTCACGCAGCCCTGCTGCTCCGTGCCCTTGAGACTGCGGATATTGATATGATCTCCTTCGCTCTGAACGATCGCCTGCATCAGCCCTATCGGAAGGGGCTGATCCGGGATTACGATACCGCACAGCAGATCGCCAAGGCCTGCGGTGCAGCCTCCTTCTGCATCTCCGGGGCAGGACCTACCTGCCTGTGCATTTCCGACAACGAGGAGGTAGGACAGCGGCTCCACAGGGAATTGCCCAAGGTCCTTCCCAATTGGCAGGTCCTATCCTTGACCTTAGATCTGGAAGGTGCAAAGGTCCTTACTTAACACCCAAGGGGGTTCTTATGGAACGAAATCGAGACGCTATCCTTGCCCTGTGCAGCACCCTATGTCCCCGTCCCGGCGTTGCACCCTTGACCCATAGGGAATATCGGGACCTTGCCCGCCTCCTGTTCCGCGAGGGGATGGAGCCGGGGGATCTGTATGATCTTTCTGCCGCTCCTGCAGAGCTTCTGTTCCGCCTCTCCCCCTTTGATCCTCAGAGACTTCTTAGGCTCCTGGACCGTACAGAGAGCCTGCTGCAGGAGCTTCGTTCCTATGAGGACCGAGGGATCACCGTAGTCACCCGTGCAGAGACTGCCTATCCCCGGATGCTGCGGCTCACCCCTCGGAGCGAGTGTCCGCCCCTGTTCTATTGTGCCGGGGAGCTGTCCCTTGGACAGCTCCCTACGGTGGGCTACGTGGGCTCACGGGACATTGACCCTGCAGATGCCGCCTTTGCCTCCGCAATGGTGAAAAAGACCCTATCCGCCGGCTACGGCGTGGTCTCCGGCGGTGCAAGAGGCTCCGATTCCGTTGCAGAGGGCACCTCCCTGTCCCTGGGAGGCTTCGTGGTGGAGTTTCCTGCGGATTCCCTCCTTCGCAAGCTCCGAGACCCCTCCGTGGCTCGTGCTCTTAGCACAGGGAGGCTCCTGCTCCTGTGTCCCGTAGCTCCCCACAAGGGCTTCAGCACCTCCCTTGCCATGATGCGCAACCGCTATATCTACGCCCATTCTCACGGCACCGTGGTCATCCGCTCCGCCATGGGCAGAGGCGGCACCTGGGCAGGTGCAACCGACGCTCTCAAACGGGGCCTCTGCCCCCTCCTGTGCCAAAATGCCCCCTACCCGGGCAATCAAGCCCTCATCCAAGCCGGCGCCCTCCCCATAGACCCCACCGGCCCCTGCCGCCTCCCACCCAAAATCACAGACTCCCGCCCTGAGCCTTTTATTTATTAAATTTCGATTTGTCGATCTGTTCGATTCCCGTACCATGCAACATATCATCGTACAAGTCTGTCGTAGGGCAAGCTGCCCTACGGGATAGTGCGTGA
>JAZNYV010000093.1:0-1647 GCA_045594585.1 Faecousia sp.
TTTCGTAATATTTATACCGCAGATTCACGCGGCTCTGCTTCACCGTCAGACGGTTTTTCAGATAGTCCTTGCCCCTGTACTCAGCCATAGAGCCTCCTCCGATTCCACTCACTTCTCAGCGAGAAATATTCACAGACGGCCTGCGAAGGACAGAAGCCGCCCCGGGGAGGGGGATATCCCCCCCTATTTTCCCCGGTAGGCGGTCCAGTCACAGGAGTGAGGCAGGATCCTGTTGGAAAGTGTCTCCTCCTGAGCATACATTGTCTTTTTACTGCGCTGCAGCTTGTCAGCCTTCTGCCGGTTGCAGGCGAAGTGGGCCAGCTGTAAATTTTCAATGTCGCTGGGGTGTCCCCCTTTTACGATCGGGATGATATGATCGATGCAAGGGGACAGGGGGTGAGGGTACTTTCTGTCAAAGTCCACAAGCTTCCCACAGATCCCGCACACCCGTTGGGTCGCATAGATCTTTTTCTTGTTCCGCTCAAATGCCGGGCGGTGTGCTCCATCCCTATCCGGTCTACTGCTCATGACCCCTCCTGTAGCTTTTATTTTTGCCACTTTAATTCTACCATAGGGTGCTACTTATTTTCACTTCGTTTCGCTTACCTATTTGTCGTTTTGTCCTTGATTTTCCAGCAATGTATCCAGTTCCCGAAGTGCTCGGTTATGAATGCCGAACATCCGATTCTTATACCGCTCATACTCTGTGCCATAGTCAGCCTTTTTCCCATAGATCTCCGTGCAGATATCACCCCATTCAGCCCCATAGTGATATCGAACTTTGAGGATCAACGCTTGTATCGGCTTGATCTGCAGGCACAGTCTCCCTAACTCTTCCCAATCCTCGCGAATTCTTGATTCCTTCTCCCTGATTCGGGATTCAATGCTTTCCAGCCCTATGTATTCCTCCTCCGGATGGCTTCTTCCCGGGGTAGGGCTTCCCTTTGGCATCCCGGTATAGGCGGTGCCGGCAATCTTCCCCATGTATTTCCGAGCATAGGCGAATTCAGTCTGTAGTGTTTCCAGGTCCTTCACCATTTCTCGGTGTGCCTCCAACCGTTCCTTCGCTCTCCTTGTTCTCATGTTCTCGTGTTTCATTCCGACCCTCCTTCCGGTTCGTTGCCCTTTTCTCTCTTCGGTCCCCTCTTAGCCGGGATATACCGTATGTACTGACCCAAGGAATCCGCCTGGTATTCGCTCCTCTCCAGCACATAGGCTCCGGGAGGAACGCTGATTTCCGTGCGGCCGGTGACCAGTCGCTGTTCAATCTTGGGTTTCTCCATTCCCTGGGTGACACGGTATTTTTTCTTTTCCGGTTGCCGGCGAACCTGCTTCATGAGATAGACGGCAATAGGCGTATAGTCCCGCTGTCCTCTGAGCTGACGGATATCTACAGACCCCAATTTCCACTCCTTACACAAGAGATCCCAGGAGATCCCCTCTGCTGCCAGGACAATGTGACAGTGACAGCGGACCAGCTCTCCTGTCTCGTGATCCATGTCAGAGACTACCATGAGAGCCTTGATCTGTCCCTCATGCTTCCGCTTGAGCCGACGGAGCCATAATGACAGTTGATGATCCATCTCTTCTCTCAGAGAGTTTAGAGCCTCCTGCACAGCATTCCCCTGTGCTTCCTTCCTCTCGGCC
>JAZNYV010000094.1:0-43505 GCA_045594585.1 Faecousia sp.
GCAGGATATTCATCCTGCAATAAAATGGTTTTCAAACCATTTTATCAAGAAACAGTATTATAGCCCGTAAGGGCGTAGAAACTTGTATGAGACGTCTTTTGTGTCACTTGTGGCACAAAAGCTTCAATGAATAGTATCTGCTTTTCATTGAAAAATAGTATTACTTGGATTGGGCAAAGTAGGCCTTGGCACTGTCTGAGTAGGCGTACAGAGCCTTACACAGCTCACCCAGGAGACCTGTTTTGTTGGCTCCGTAAGTGTCGGCACTGTATTCCAGGGTGCAGGACACAGGGGTGTCTCCGCTGTAGACCTGTACAGCAACCACGGTTCTCAGCTCTGCTGCCAAAAGTCCGTCAAAGGAGAAGGCATACTGACCCAAGGCGGCGTTGTAGTCCTCCAAGGTGGTGACCGTGGTGCTTACGGTCTGCCCTGCGTAGTTTACGTAGGTCACTTGCAGGCACAGGTCTGCAAGCTCCCCTGTATAGGCCTTGGTGTCGATGACGTACTTCATAGCTACCTTGCTCTCTAAGTTCAGCACCTTACCCACCCAGGTCACCGTATCCTCCTCTGCGACCTCCGCACTGAGGACCTTGCTTACAGTCTCTGCAAGATTGCCGTCTACAGTGAAGCTGACCAATGCACCCTTTGCGGCAGCTCTCTTTACGGGAGCCTCCTTATCGTCCTTATAAGCGGTCAATGCCGTTTCCTCATCTGTAGTCAAATTTTCTCCCTCCGGAGCAATGGGATCATAGATCCGCAGGGCATCCAGGTAGAATTTATGCCACTCATTTACACCGCTTCCGGTAGAGACAGAGAAGACAGCATTGATCTGCTCGATCTCCTCTAAGAAGCGGGACAGAGTAAACCGATACCCGTTCCCACGGAGCTCATAGGTTCCGTTGTCTGAGGTGTAAATATCTTCCACTCTGAGACACTTCAGATTGCTGGGCTGTTTTTTATCGTCGTGCCGTGATAACGCCCAGCTTGGGATCTGTGTAGCTCACATGGTTCACAGCGTAATCACTGCGGTTAAGGAGCTTGTAATTGTAGCCGATCTCTGTGTTTTGTTCTACGATACTGCCTTCGCGGATCTCTTTCCCCATGGACTCCGTACCTGTATAATAATGCTGGTCCTCACGGGTAACCGCGGCGGCTTTCATCATCTCGATATTGGTAGAGAAGTTCACATTCTCCTCGTCGTAGTTATAGCACCAGCATTCTTCACAGTTCATGGCATTACCTCATCGGAAGGGATTGCCCTTGTCGTCGTAGATCTCTATGCGACGGCAGGTGGCATGATCCGGAATCAGCTCCGGGAGCAGGGTCTCGATGGCCTGTACCAGGAGCATGGGATTTAAGGGGGGATTCTGGGCACTAACTACACAGTCTATGAGGACACGGTCCTCCTTAGCTGTCATGGAGGCACTGAATAACAGGGGCTTAATGTCAGATTCCTCCGGCCCCCGTTTGGTCCGCTTCATAACCTTGATCTCAGGGGAGGCGAAGAGCTTCCCGATCCTCTCACAGGCACCCTCCGGCACCCCTCTGTCGTAGAATAGGGTAACCTCTGCCTGTAATCGGCTGATAAACTTGGTTTTAACGGCACTGTCGTAGACCCTGAGAACACGGATCCCCTCCGGCATGACCTTGTTCAGGTCTGTGGCGGTAACGGTCAGCTTTTCGTCCAGCTCGTATTCCAGGATCTCACACAGGCTCTCCATGCCTACACTGAGAGGCAGGGGCATGGAAACATAGGCATGGGGCGTATAGCCCTGGGAATGGTGCAGGAGCACACCTGCTCTGCGGAAGACCCTCTGCATCAGCCGCATGGTATCCAAATGGGACATCCACACAGCCTTGCCCGTCTTTTCAAATAGGATCCTACCCATTGCACTTGCCTCCCTTCAACAGACAGTTGGCACCGCAGGCGGAGCATTGGGTACGGCAGTCCGGGGTGGTCTCGGAGGCATAGGCTCTTGCCCGTTCTCTCCGCAGGTATGCATCCTGCACACCGTCAGACACAATGGCCCAAGGCAGGAGCTCCTCCTCTCCGTAGCCTCTTACGGTATAGAAATCGGGATCGATCCCGCACTCTGCGAAGGCATCCAGCCATGTCCGGTACTCAAAATACTCGTCCCAGGCATCTAACCGGGCACCCTTATCTACCACGGTCTCCAGGACCTTCCCCAACCGACGGTCCCCACGGGCAAGGACAGCCTCTAAGCGGCTGACATCGGCGGCGTGCCAGTTGTACTCGATGCTCTTGGATGGCATATTCTCCTTCAGAAGCCGCTGACGGCGGATATATTCCTCCGGGCTGATCTGCTTCTCCCACTGGAAGGGGGTAAAGGGCTTGGGAACAAAGTAGGCAGTGGCAACATGGATGCGGCACCCACGCTTCTTGTTGCTTGCATGGGCTCTCCAGGTCTTGAGGATCTTATAAACCAGCTCCGCGATCCCCAGTACGTCTTCGTCGGTCTCTGTAGGCAGACCCAGCATAAAGTACAGCTTTACGTTGTTCCACCCACCCTCAAAGGCGATACGGCAGGTCTCTAAGATCTCCTCCTCCGTAACGTTCTTGTTAATGGCGTCTCTCAGACGCTGGGTCCCTGCCTCCGGTGCAAAGGTGAGACCGCTCTTGCGGACCTGCTGGAGCTTGAGCATCAGCTCACGGGAGAAGTTATCCGCACGGAGAGAGGGGAGGGACAGATTGATCTTGCGAGGGGTGCAGTACTCCAGCATCCCCTCTGCCAGCTTAGGCAGCTCCTTGTAATCGGAGGTAGACAGGCTGGACAGGGTGATCTCGTGACAGCCGGAGCTCTCCAGGGATTCCATAGACTGCCTTAGGAGCATCTCCGGGGAACGGGGACGCACGGGACGGTAGGTAAAGCCTGCCTGGCAGAAGCGGCAGCCTCGGATGCACCCACGCATGACCTCCAAATTGGCACGGTCATGGACGATCTCCAGGTTGGGAACGATCATATCCGTGGGGTAGTGGGCAGTGTCCAGATCCTCAATGATCCGCTTAGTGACCTTACGGGGGGCTCCCTCTGCCACCTTGATCTCACGGAGGGTCCCGTCCTCGTTGTATATATGCTCATAGAAGGAGGGAACGTATACGCCCTCGATCTTGGCGACCTCCCGTAAGAAGGCCTCCTTGTCCCGGTTCTCCGCCTTTGCCTTGCGGTACAGCTCTAAGATCTCGGGAGTCATTTCCTCTCCCTCACCGATACAGAAGAAGTCAAAGAATTCTGCCAAAGGCTCAGGGTTATACATACAGGCACCGCCGGCAAAGACCATGTTTTTCAGTCCCTTGCGATCCTTGGCACGGAGGGGGATATGACCTAACTTTAACATATTGAGCACATTGGTGTAGCTCATCTCATAGCCGATGGTAAAGGCGATCATGTCGAAGTCCCTAAGGGGATCTCCGCTCTCCAGACCGTAGAGGGGCAGGTCGGCCTTGACCATAGCCTCCTCCATGTCTCCCCAGGGAGCAAAGACACGCTCACACCATACACCGGGCATTTGATTCATAATGGAATAGAGGATCCGCATTCCCAAATTGGACATACCGATCTCGTAGGTATCCGGGAAGCAGAAGGCAACCCGTAGGTCCACAGCCCTCTTATCCTTGAGGATCTCCTTGTATTCGCCCCCCACGTAACGGGCAGGCTTCTGCACTGTAGGCAGGATTCTCAGTAATTTCTCGTTCATTTATCCAATAAAGCGGTCAGGTACTGACCGTACTCCGTCATTTTTAGTTCTTGGCCGATGGCGGCAAGCCGGTCATCGTTGATGAAGCCCTTCTCCCATGCGATCTCCTCGGGGCAGGCTACGTACTGACCCTGTCGGGCCTGGATGGCCTCGACATAGTGGGCGGCACTGAGCATACCGGAGGGTGTGCCGGTGTCCAGCCATGCCATGCCTCTGCCCATAAGCTCTACATGGAGCTTGCCCAGCTTGAGATATTCCTCGTTGAGGCCGGTGATCTCCAGCTCCCCACGGGCAGAGGGCTTAAGGGTCCGTGCCAGCTCTACAGCCTGTCCGTCATAGAAGTACAGACCGGGGACGGCGTAACGGGACTTGGGCTCCTTAGGCTTTTCTTCAATGGAGATAACGTTGTTGTTCTCGTCGAATTCCACTACGCCGAAATCACGGGGATTCATGACGGGATAGCCGAAGATGGTTGCCCCGTCCTCCCGTGCTACAGCGGCCTGCAGGAGGCTCTCAAGCTGTGCTCCATGGAACAGGTTGTCCCCCAGCACCAGGCAGGAACGATCCCCGTTAATAAAATCGGCGGCAATGAGGAAGGCATCGGCAATGCCCCGTGCCACGTGCTGTACGCCGTAGCAAATATGTACGCCGAACTGGGAGCCGTCACCCAGAGCACGCTTATAGCTCTCTACATCCGGGGGTGCGGTAATGATCATAATATCACGGATCCCTGCTCTCAGGAGCACGGACAGGGGATAGTAAACCATGGGCTTGTCGTAAATGGGCAGGAGGGGCTTGGAAATGGCCTTGGTCATGGGGTACAGGCGGCTGCCCTTTCCTCCGGCTAAGATAATACCTTTCATATGGAACTCTCCTTTGTAAATTGATTTATTCTTGGTAAACAGACAGGCCGCATTCTCTGTAGAATCTGCGGCGGCTGTCTAATTGTTCCCCCTGGGTGGTGGAATAGGTCTTTAGCTCCGTGGCCAGCTTCTCTCTACGGAACAGCACTGCCCGTAAGGCTCTCCATACCCACATCAGAGGCAGGAGAACAGGGAGCCGTTCCAACACAGGGAAATAGCCCTTCATAGTCCTGTAGGGCGGGAAGAGTCTTGCCAGTACATAGCTCTTCTCCTTGCTCCGGGACAGGAGCCGATCCATGGACCGCTGCTCCTCGTTACCGAATACACCGCTGTGCAGGATATAGGTCCCCAGCTCCTCTAAGAGGTCACTGCCTTCGCCTCCTAAGAACCAATGCTCCCACAGGGACTTAAGGGTGTTGTGGAAATCTGTGAGTGCAAGCTCCTGCAACAGCCTCTCCAGCCGTACGGCATCCGGCTCCCAGCGGTGATAGCACACACACAGATCACAGAGCTGTCTCACACCCACTCCGCCGTAAATAAAATGCTTAATGAAGTGGCACAGGATATATACGAAATGCTCTTCACAGGGCAGCTCCATAAGATAACTGCCCTCTTTAACAGGGTTGCTCAGGTCTAAGAGCCTGCCTGCAAAGGCTCTGCTCTCAGGGGAGAAGCCCTCTCCCTCCAGCCCCTTGTGGATCTCGTAATTGAGAGACAGAGGACTGACATACACATCCGTATCAGCCGCATCTACCTTGTGGAAGTGATGCCCCAGACCCTCCATAACGGCTCTTACAGCCTCACCGTCCTCCTTACGGATCAGCAGATCCGCATCGGACATATGCCGCAGCTCCGGGTGGGGATACAGGTCCTTGATCACACAGCCCTTAAGGGGCAGCACAGGGATCTGCTCACGGCTGCAGGCGGCATAAAGCTGTGCAAGCTCCCTGCCTCGGAGACTGTCCCGTGTGGAGGCGGAGAAGGCCTGCTTCTTCATCCCGGACAGAATGGGGTCCCCCGGCGGTAACAGCTTCTTTAAAGGGGGATACAGTAGGGCAGAGACCCCATGACTCTCTCCCAGGGCCAGGATCTCCCCATAATTCGGCTCTGCAACCTTTAGGGTCTGTGATACCCCGATGCCGTAGCCTAAGAGGGAGATAAAGTTCCGTTCCTGTAACGTCATAACGGCCTCTCGTCCTACAGGGAGAAGTCCCTGTCGTCCATACAGCTGAAATCCTTGGGCTTGGCCTTTACGGGAACCCGTTTGAGAGGATCGTATTTGAACTTCTTACAGCCTTGATCGCAAGGGATCATGTTCTTCTTGGAGCACATGATATTGTCACTGCCGATGATCTTGGCGGAATAGAGACAGTAGGTGCAGTTTTTTTCGATATTCTTGCGGAAGAGCACAGGGCATCACCTCGTATAAGTTATCACTCTACATTATAACGCAAGATCTTGTTTTTTGCTACCCCATTTTTTACGAAAAACCATAAAAACTCCCCAAAGGACGAAAATAAACCACACGATCTCCCATCTACCCCCGTACACAGCCATGGCAAAGAGTCCGCTGAGGAGTCCGTGGAGGGCTTTTACAGGCAAATACCCCCTTACCTTGAGCCCTGCTTCCTGCCAGATGCTCATGGCCTGGAGGTGGACACACAGACCGCCCCAGCCCATAAACATTGCCCACAGAACCGCGTCATGGGGACCTGTGGATAATACACCGCTGCTCAGCTCCACCAGAGCCCAATACTTCATCCACTGCCCCGGCAGGAGGGGGCGGATCAGCCGCCCTAAGACGGAGAACAGGATCACTAGGCCACAGACCCGCAACATGGTCTCACAGCTATTGCCCAATACCTGTAGGAACCGCCCTGAGAAGGGCCCCGGGGTCTGTGCTTCTCTATGGGCCGCAGAGGGAGCCTCGCCATATAACATAACATATAGAAGCAAGGCTGCGGCTACATGTATGCCGTAGAGGAGCAGTCCCTTCTTGGGATCACGGAACACCGTAGCACCTAAGACCCCCACAAAGAACCCGGGGCCGGAATTGTTGCACAGGGGAAGCAAGGCCTGTGCCTCCCTCTTGGTCAGACCTCCTTTTTTGTACATGGCTACGGTAGTGACCACCCCTGTGGGATAGCCCCCTAAGAAGCTCATAAGCAGGGCAGTAAGACTGCCCCCTTTCCCTGCAGACAGCCGCTGACCCAGGAGCCCTGTTACGAAGAAGAAGGGGAACAGCCCCGGGATCAACGTACAGCCGCACAGACGGATCCCCTCCATGGCACCCTGTGCCGTCTGAGAGGGGAACAGCACTAGCACAAGGACGGAGCAAAGCAAAATCATGACTTCCATTTTTATCACCCATAGAATCTATGCTCCAAGTCCGCATACAATGATGGTGGTGATGAAAATGAAGAAGCAATTGACCCGGACCTTAGCCACAGGTCTGGATATCCCTGCGGAGACTATGTGCAGTCTCCCTGTCAGCACCCTCCGAGGCAGGGAGGACTTGACCGTAGAGAATCACAGAGGGATCTTAGGCTACTCCGGGGAGCTTATCCAGGTAGCCGTTAAGGGTGGCTCCCTGCTGATCTACGGCAAGGAGCTGACCATTGCCCATATGACCCGTCGCTGTTTACAGCTCAAGGGACGGATCAGCCGTATAGAGTGGGAGTAGGCCATGGGTATGAAAGACTATATCTTAGGATGGGCAACCTACGAGATCACGGGAGCAGAGCCGGAGGCCTGCCTCAATCGTCTGACCGGGGCAGGGATCCCTATATGGAGCCTGGACCGCAGGGATCCTCTGACCCTGTCCTTTACCTCCCGCCCCGGCCATGAGACGAGGATCCGGGACCTTGCCGGCCGCACCTGCTGTCAGGTCCGCCGTACAGCCGTAGGAGGGCTAAAGCAGGATCTTTTACGGCTCCTGCACCGTCCTGTGCTCCTCCTGTCCGTAGTAACCGCTATGGTCCTGTCCTTCCTAATGGAGGGACTTATATGGAAGATCCATATTGATGCCGGGGATCCTGCCGCAGCAGAGGAGATATCCCATGTGCTCCGTGATATGGGGGTGGACCTGTGGCACCCATCCAAGGGGGTGGACCCACAGGAGCTCAGATACGCCCTGCTCAACAGGATCCCCGACCTCTCCTGGGTCGCAGTCAATCCAAGGGGTGGCAAGATCACCGTCCTTGCTCTCTCCAATGATCCCCAAGAAGAGGAGGACAATACCTCTCCCTGCCACCTCATAGCCTGTCGGGACGGTGTCATTACAGAATCCATGATCCTTGAGGGCATGGCATTGGTCAAGACGGGGCAGAGCGTTCAGAAGGGACAGCTCCTGGTCTCCGGCATCGAGGATTACGGCATCTATATGAAGGCGGTACGGGCAACGGGAGAGATCTACGGCCAAACCTGGCACCAAGGAACCATGGTGACCCCCTCCCAACGGTCTGTCAAGCACTATACAGGCCGTACATATAGGGAGACCAATCTGATCTTGGGAAGAAAATTTATAAATTTGCAAGGAAGCAGTAGCATTTTAGGGGGTACTTGTGATAAAATGATAGATACGGAACAAATAGGTCTCCCCGGGTGCCCCTTTCCACTCTATTTGCAGCGGGTCACCTACAGGGAATATACCATCCAAGCTGTGTCCTTGCCTCGGGATCAAGCCCTGGAGCTTCTGTGTGGCTCCTGGGAGAACAGCCTCCTGTCTGCCATGGTAGCAGGACGGGTGGAGAAGACGGACTCTGTTTGTTTTGAAGAGGGAGGCCTGTATATTTTCTGTGGAGAGAGTATATGCCATGAGCTGTTGTCACGGCCCATGGAGCTTGTGCCTCTGATGAAAGGAGAGGATCCTATTGGAACGGATCATTAACGCAGAACGAATCGAACAGATCATTAACGTCTTCGGTTCCTTTGACGAGAATATCAAGCGGATCGAGCAGACCTTCCACGTCAAGATCACCAACCGTGGCACTGAGCTTAAGATCGCAGGTGACGAGGAGCCTGCCGACAAGGGTGCCCGTGCTCTCGAGGGCCTGCTGACCTTGGCGGCCAAGGGGGAGACCATCGACGAGCAGAAGGTACGATATCTCATTGACCTTGTACAGAGCGGCAACGACGACAAGATCAATCAGATGGCCAAGGACGTTGTCTGCATCACTGCCAAGGGCAAGCCCATTAAGGCCAAGACCCTGGGCCAGCAGAGATATATGAAAGCCATTCAGAAGAACACTGTCACCATCGGCGTAGGTCCTGCAGGTACGGGCAAGACCTATTTGGCAGTTGCCGCCGCCGTAGCCGCCTTCCGTGCCAAGGAGGTCAACCGTATTATCCTCACCCGCCCTGCAGTCGAGGCAGGGGAGCGGCTGGGCTTCCTTCCCGGTGACCTGCAGAACAAGGTTGACCCCTATCTCCGCCCCCTGTACGATGCCCTCTACGATATGCTGGGGGCAGAGACCTACCAGAAGTACCTGGAACGGGGCAATATCGAGGTGGCACCCCTTGCCTATATGCGAGGCAGGACCTTAGACGACAGCTTCATCATCTTAGACGAGGCACAGAATACCACACGGGAGCAGATGAAGATGTTCCTGACCCGTTTGGGTTTCGGCTCCAAGATCGTCATAACGGGAGACGTGACCCAGATCGACCTGCCGGGTGACAAGATCAGCGGCCTCAAGGACGCCATCCGTATCCTTGAGAACATTCCCGACATCGCTATCTGCCGCCTCACCGCCTCCGATGTGGTACGTCATGCCCTGGTCCAGCAGATCATCGCCGCCTACGAGTCCGGGGAGAAGAAGCTCCCTACCCAAAAGACCTTTTACAGAAAGAAGGATAACAAATGAAGATCATCATTCGTTATGCCAACAAGAAGGATAAGAGCCCTGCCATCACCATCCTCCTCCACCGCACCATAAAGGCGGCCTTGGAGGCTGAGGGGGTCACAGTCCCCTGTGAGATCAACGTCTTAGTCACAGACGATCAAGGGATCCGTGTGATCAACGCCGCCACCCGTGCCATTGACAAGGAGACGGACGTCCTGTCCTTCCCCATGTTCCGATTTGAGCCGGGCAGCTTCCCGGAGGATGTGTCTCAATACGTGGATCCACAGACGGAACTCCTGCCCTTAGGGGATATGTGTATCTCCTTAGAGCGTGCTAAGGACCAGGCCAAACGCTTCGGCAACAGCCTCAAGCGTGAGCTGGGCTATTTGACCATCCATTCCATCCTCCATCTCTTAGGCTATGATCATTTAGACGAGGGCCCCATGAAGAAGCAGATGCGGCTCCGTGAGGAGATCATTGCCGCCTCCTTGGGACTCCTGCGATGATCCGATTTCAGAAGGCGGGCTTCGACGACTTAGAGACCCTTGCCCGTACCCGTCAGAGGGTCTGGGCAACCACCTACCGAGGGATCTATCCCGACCATGCCATTGATGACTTTGATATTCATTGGCATATGGCACGGGATCGTGGCCGTATGATGGATAAGAACCAGGAGTTCTACCTGGTCATGGACGGGGAGGAATGTGTAGGCTATTTCTACTACGGCACCCCTCACGTCAAGCTGAAGGATCATACCTTCTGCCTTAACGCCCTGTATTTCCTGCCGGAATACAGAGGCAGGGGACTTGGGACCCGGGTGTTTGCCATGGTGCGACAGGTGTGCCGGGACCGAGGCATCCCCAAGTTCTTTAACGGCTGTAATACCCATAATCTCCCTGCCCAGGGGTTCTATTACAAAATGGGCGGTGTGGTTGACGTGATAAATGATGGCCATGAGAACCACGCAGAGGATCAGATGTACTTTGAATACGACTTAAGAGAAGAGGAGACACACCATGAAGAATAAAACTGCCATGATCACCATTGCAGGACGGCCCAACGTAGGCAAGTCCACCCTGATGAACCGACTCATCGGGGAGAAGATCGCCATTGTATCCAACAAGCCTCAGACCACCCGTAATCGGATCTGCGGCGTGTATACCAAGGACGACACCCAGCTTGTATTTATTGACACCCCCGGCTTCCACAAGCCCCGTACCAAGTTAGGGGATTACATGGTCAACGTAGTCCGTGAGAGCGTTGCAGACGTGGATCTGATCCTCTTGATCGTGGAGCCCATTGCCAACGTAGGACCCCAGGAGGAGGCCCTCATTGCTCAGATCAAGGCCTCCGGAGCTCCTGCCATCTTAGTGATTAACAAGATCGACACCGTAGAGGACAAGGAGCAGCTCCTGTCCGTCATCGGTGCCTATACAGAGCAGTTCGAGTTTGAGGCTGTGCTGCCCATTTCCGCCCGTTACAAGGACGGAGTTGATGCCCTTCTGAAGGAATGCACCAAGTTTGCTCAGGAGAGCCCCTTCTTCTTCCCGGAGGATATGACCTCCGACCAGCCGGAGCGGCAGGTCATGGCAGAGATCATCCGTGAGAAGCTGCTGTGGAACTTAGACCGCGAGATCCCCCACGGCACTGCGGTAGAGATCACCCGTTTCTCCGAGCGTGACAACGGTGTCATCGACTTAGATGCCACCATCTATTGCGAAAAGCAGAGCCACAAGGGCATTATTATCGGCAAGCAGGGTGCCATGCTCAAGAAGATCAGCACCGACGCCCGTAAGGACTGCGAGCGGTTCATGGGTACCAAGGTCTTCCTCACCACCTGGGTCAAGGTCAAGGAGAACTGGCGTGACAGTGACTTCTTGATCCGCAACTTCGGCTATGACGGCAACTGAGCCTGCCTGCAAAGAGCTCTTGGAGCTCTTAGGGGAGTTTCTTGCCTACCCCTTAGACGACGGCACAGAGATCCTGGATCGCTTCGCAGACTTGCCCTCTGCTATTCGCGGACAGGGCAACCATCCTATGGAGCGGTTTGTCTACGTCCCGGGAGAGAGGCAGGACCGCATTCTCTTAATTGCCCACGTAGATACGGTATGGGACCGACAGTATACAAATCCCCAATCGGGTGCAGAGCCGATCTTTCTTGAGGATCGTGCTGTCAGCGGTACCGAGACTGCCGGACTGGGAGCGGACGACCGCGCAGGCTGTGCTCTGCTCTGGCATTTCCGTCATTCCGGTCATTCCCTCCTGCTCCTGGACGGAGAGGAGAAGGGCCATTTTGCTGCCAAATACCTTGTATCTAACCATGGGGCACTCCTTCGGGAGCTGAATGGACACAGATACATTATGGCACTGGATCTGCCCGGTGGACGGATAGCTCATTATCACGGCATTCATAACTCCCGGGACTTTGACCACTACGTCCGTAATACCCTCCAATGTGAGCCTATTACTAAGAAAGTAGGCTCTGATCTGAACTACCTGTGCCGAGGAGCCTGCGGCGTTAATTTAGGCGTGGGATATCATTCCTTTCATACTCCCATGGAGTTTCTTGCTCTGCATCAGTGGCTGGACACCGTAGCTCTGCTGCAGCAGGTCCTTGCCTCGGAGCAGAGGGCCTTTCGTACCCGTAAGCTACCCAGACTCCGTGACTATATCATCAAGAGACTTAAGAGCCTATGGGGCTTTGTTCGGAAGAAGCTCTTACGTAAGTGATCACAAGGAAATCTTTCCAAGGATAGTCCCCCTGCTTTTGCATCACCCTAAGGGAAAATGCAGGGGAGTGATCTATCATGAATGCCCAATTCTACTGGGACCTATTCTTAGATACCGGTGCACCGGAGGCCTTCCTGCTCTATCGGAGCAGTAAAGACCGCAAAGGAGAACAATATGAAGAAAAAATGGATCATCCTTCTATACGTCCTGCTGATCCTTGCAGCAGGAATCCTGCTCTTTATTGAGTACCGCAACAAGGGCACTATGGAGCAGAGCACCCTAATACGTTGGATCATTATTATCATCGGTGCCCTCATAGGCATTGCCAAGACCCTGACAGGGAGAGGCAGACGTGGCATCACCACCAACAAGACCGCCTTCTATGATCGCCATTACGGCAATCTCATCGGCAAGGCCTTTGAGACCCGGCCCAAGGAGCGTAAGCTGTTAAACGCCGCCCTTGACGATTTTAACGCCGACAAATACGATGCTTCCGTGAAGAAGCTCCTTAAGCTCAACGAGTCCTGCCGCGGCTCTGCAGAGCAGAGGACGGTCTCCTTCTTCCTGGGCTGGAATGCAGAGCTTATGGGCGACACACAGCAGGCCCTGCAGTATTATGAGCGTGCCTACCGCATTGTCCCGGACGAGGTTACGGCACAGAATATTGCATCCTGCTACAGAGACTTGGGCAATACTGCCAAGGAACGGGAATACCTGGAACTCTCCATCCGTGCCAATCCCTCCTATGCCAATGGACAGAACAATATGGGTCAATACCTGATCCGTATGGGGGAATACGGTGAGGCTATTGCCTATTTAGAGACGGCCCATTCCTTAGACGGCAAGCTGGTACAGGCCCTTAGCGGTCTTGCCATCTGCCACGCAATGGAGGGGGATCGGGCAGCCTATGAGCAGGCCTACCGCAAGGCTGTGACCCTGGGCTATAACGGCACCAAGCTTAAGGCCTTCATCCAATCTCTTGAGCCGCCTATCGAGGTATAATACATACCATGTTTATCAAGACTAAGGGCATTATTCTGCGGCACACGGATTACGGGGATCGGGATAAGCTGCTGACAGTTTTGACCCCGGATCACGGCAAGCTCACCGTCAAGGCCTCCGGGATCAAGGGCGCATGGAACACCATGAAGGCCCCCTGCCAGCTCATGGCATACTCTGAACTGACCCTGCTGGAGCAGAGGGACCGTCTTGTACTGACAGAAGCTTCTACCATTGAGCTGTTTTCGCAGATCCAGGGGGATATCGAGCTCCTGTCCCTTGCTTCCTACTTCCTCCAGGTCACGGACTTCGTTGCCCAGGAGGAGGATCCCTGCCCCGAGCTCCTGTCCCTCCTTCTCAACAGCCTCTACGCCTTGGGTAAGCTCAAGCTGTCTCAGCCTATGGTCAAGGCGGTCTTTGAATTCCGCCTTGCCTGTCTCTTGGGCTTTCCCCCGGATCTTAGGGGCTGTCCCTGCGGCAGGGGAGGAGAGCCTGTGTTTTTCTCCTTGACCCGTGGGTGTCTGCTCTGTGAGACCTGCGGCAATCTCCCCCGTGAGGGTGAGCTCCGTATGCCTATCACACCCTCTATTCTGTCGGCTATGGAGTATATTGCCAACGCACCCCCCGGGAGGCTCTTTTCCTTCCGCCTGGCTCCCGATTCTCTTAGGCAGCTTGCAGGGATCGCCGAGGCTTACTTATGTGCCCGTTTAGAACGGGGCTTTTACACCTTAGATTTCTATAAATCCTTACAAATCGAGGGGATATTATGACCGAATTATACGAAAAATCTTTACGAAAATTAGAACTGGACCTTGTTCTTGAGAAGCTGGCAGACTGTGCCCACTCTCAGGAGGCCAAGGACCGTTGCCGATCTCTCCTTCCCTTAGACGACGAAGAGGAGATCCGTATCCTCCTGGGACAGACCGGAGCCGCTGTTAAGCTGATCTCCCTTAAGGGCAATCCCGGCTTCCACGGTCTCAAGGACGTAGGTCCCTCCCTGGAGCGGGCGGACCGTGGAGGCTGCCTCACCACCCGGGAGCTCCTTGCCATTGCAGGCCTGCTGAAATGCATCCGCAATGCCAAGGCCTACTACAACGGGGATTATACCCAGACCAACCTGGACCTTTACTTCCGGGAGCTGTCTCCCAACCGCTACTTAGAGGAGAAGATCAGCAACTCCATCCTCTCCGAGGAGGAGATCGCCGATGCCGCCAGCTCCCAGCTTGCAGATATCCGCCGTCATATGCGGATCCAGAGTGCCAAGGTCAAGGAGAGCCTGCAGAAGATCATTACCTCTCCCTCCTATGCCAAGTACCTTAGGGATCCTATTATTACTCTCCGAGGAGACCGTTACGTGGTCCCTGTAAAGAGTGAGTTCAAGGGGGAGATCCCGGGCCTTGTCCACGACGTTTCCTCCACAGGCTCTACCTTCTTTATTGAGCCTATGAGTGCCGTCAATGCCAACAATGCCCTCCGTGAGCTCTTGATCAAGGAGAAGAAGGAGATCGAGCGGATCCTGTCGGAGCTGTCTGCAGAGGCGGCGAGCTTCCGTGACAGCATTACCACCTCCTTTGAGATGCTGGTGACTCTGGACGTGATCTTTGCCAAGGGCCGCCTTGCCCTCCGTATGGATGCCATGGAGCCGGAGATCCGCACCAACGGCACCGTAGAATTAGTCAAGGCCCGTCACCCCCTTATTGACCGCAAGTCCGTTGTGCCTATTACGGTACGTTTGGGTACGGACTTCGATACCCTCATTATTACGGGTCCCAATACCGGCGGCAAGACCGTTACCCTTAAGACCATTGGCCTGCTCACCCTTATGGCAGAGTGCGGCCTCCATATTCCCGTTGACCATGGCAGTGCCGTATCCGTATTCCGCCGTGTTTTGGCAGATATCGGCGATGAGCAGTCCATTGAGCAATCTCTCTCCACCTTCTCCGCACATATGAAGAACATTGTGCAGATCGTAGAGGAATGCGACGACGAGACCCTGGTCCTCTTTGATGAATTGGGAGCAGGCACAGACCCTGCCGAGGGTGCCGCCCTTGCTATGTCTCTCATTGAATTCTGCCGCAAGTGTGGCAGCCGTGTAGCCGCTACCACCCACTATGCAGAGCTCAAGCTCTTTGCCATGCGGACCAAGGGGGTCATGAATGCCTCCTGCGAGTTTGATGTGGAGACCCTCCGTCCCACATATCGCTTGCTCATTGGCATTCCGGGCAAATCCAACGCCTTCGCCATTTCCAAGCGTTTGGGCTTGGAGGAGCATATTATCGACCATGCCCGCAGCCTGGTCAACGAGAACGATCGGAACTTCGAGGACGTCCTCAATCAATTAGAGGAGCAGCGTCAGCAGATGGAGGTCGCCAAGCTGGAGGCACAGCGGCTCAAGCGTGAGACCGAGCAGATGAAGGAAAAGTCCCAGGCCTACTACGACGAGATCAAGAAGGAACGGGATAAGGCTATGCGTGCCGCCCGTGCAGAGGCCCAGGCCATTGTGGATCAAGCACGCCGTACCTCCAATGAGGTTGCCGAGGAGCTAAAGGCACTTCGGAAGCAGCTGAAGGACACTGCCGACGCCCAGGGCATCAATGCCAAGCAGGCGGAGCTCCGCCGCAAGCTTAACGAGGTAGAGGAGGGCTTTGCAGGCAAGGCTCCCCAGGCACCCCGACCCGAAGCTACCCGAGCCATTAAGGTAGGGGATACCGTTGAGGTCATCCGCTTCGGCACCCGCGCCACGGTTCTGGAGATCAACAAGGACGGCTCCTACCAGCTCCAGGCAGGGATCATGAAGATGAGTGCCCGTCCCGATGAGGTCTACCTCATTGAGGAAAAGCCCCAAACGGTCAAGAAGATCATTGAACGAGTGCAGAAGGAATTTAAAGCCGCCGGAGCCTCTACAGAGCTGGATCTGCGAGGCATGACCGTAGGGGAGGCCATCTCCACCCTGTCTATCTTCTTGGATAATGCGGTTATGGCCAATCTTTCCTCCGTCCGTATCATCCACGGCAAGGGTACAGGGGTCCTGCGTAAGGCAGTCCACGACGAGCTAAAGAAGACCAGAGCTGTCAAAAAATACCGTTTAGGAGTCTATGGCGAGGGGGAAGACGGCGTAACCATAGCAGAATTGTCGTAAATTGTGAAAAACAGTTGACAAATTCCCCTTTTATGCTTATATTATGTATAGCTCAATTTCAAATTGTGCATAATTAAGGAGTGAATACAAGTGTATACAGAAAAGACTATCGTGAAATGTGAGTCCGGTCTGCACAACAAGCAGGCGATTTGCTTCATTCAGAAGGCTAACGAGTTCCGCTCCAGCATCTGGGTCGAAGCAGACGACCGCAAGATCAACGCTAAGAGCCTCCTGGGCGTCATGTCCATGGGTATCACCACCGGCACCGAGATCTCTCTCATTGCCGACGGTGCCGACGAAGAAGCCGCTGTCAAGGCTCTGGCAGCCCTCTTGCTCAAGGATATTTATTAAGCAAACACAGCTCTGCCCCAAGCGTTTTGCGTTTGGGGCAGTTTTGTGCTGATTTCCTATGAATTTAGACGAATTAAAGGCTTCTGCCCTGTCTCTGCCCTTAGAGCCCGGTGTCTACCTTATGAAGGACCGTGAGGATCAGGTCATTTACGTAGGCAAGGCCAAGAAGCTCAAGAACCGAGTCACCCAGTATTTTCAGGATACTGCCTCACATAGCCCCAAGACCCGTAGGATGGTATCTCAGGTACACCACTTTGAGACCATTGCCGCGGCTTCGGAGTTTGAGGCTCTGATCCTGGAGTGCTCCCTTATTAAGCACTACCGTCCCAAATATAATATTCTTCTTAAGGATGACAAGGGCTTTCCCTACCTGCGGATCGACCTGCGGCAGGACTATCCTGCCATTACCCTGGCTAACAAGCCTGCAGAGGATGGGGCTAAGTATTTCGGGCCCTTCGGCTCACGGGGCAGGTCCAACGGGGTGATCCGTACCCTGTACAGCCTGTTCTCCCTGCCCACCTGCCACAGGAAGCTGCCGGGGGATATCGGCAAGGACCGACCCTGCCTCAATTTCCAAATGGGACTCTGTGCGGGCTGGTGTCAGGGAACTCCCTCCCGTGAGGAATACCGCAGCCGCATCCTCCAGGCAGTGACCCTCTTAGAGGGCAAGGGAGCAGCCCTCGCCCGTGACCTCAGAGCACAGATGGAGGCTGCCGCAGAGGCTCTCCGATTCGAGACCGCCGCTCTCCTACGTGACCGCCTCCGAGCTATCGAGGCACTGAACAACAAGCAGCTCGTCACTGCCGGGTCCACAGCGGATACAGACGTCATCGGCTGGTACAGCACCGAGTCCAAGTCCTGCTTTGCTGTCCTCCATTTTATCGGTGGCAGCCTCATGGACAAGGAATATGAGATCCTGGCCGTAGGAGAGGACCCTGCCGAGGCAGTTTCTGCCTTGACCAAGCAATACTATCTCTCCGGCAACCCTGTACCCAAACAGCTTCTCCTGCCCTTTGATATGGAGGACGGAGATCTCTTTGCCGCCCTGCTGTCAGAGAAGTTCGGTGTCCGTGTCAAGCTCCTGTCTCCCAAACGGGGAGACAAACGACAGCTTCTTGCCCTTGCGGAGAAGAATGCCGCCGAGGAGGCTGAACGCAGGACCACAGAGGCAGAGCGTCTCAGTGCCACCCTCTGCAAGCTCCAAGCTATGCTGGGACTTACGGAGCCTCTCCGCCGATTAGAGGCCTATGATATCTCCAACCTGGCAGGGACGGATATCGTAGCCTCCATGACCGTATTCAAGGACGGCAAACCTAAGAAGAGTGATTACAAACGCTTCAAGCTCCGTAACATGGAGGACCAGGACGACTATGCCTCTATGGTACAGGTCCTGTGCCGCCGCTTCTGCCGTTACCTGAACGGGGACAAGGGCTTTGCAGAACGGCCCGACGCCCTCCTTATTGACGGCGGTGCCGTCCATGCCAAGGTGGTACAGCAGGCTCTTGATGCTATGGAGCTTCGGCTCCCTATATTCGGCATGGTCAAGGACGACCGCCACCGCACCCGTGCTCTGGTCACCCCCGATGGCCGTGAGATCGGTATACAGAGCAATCCTGTCGTCTTTGCCTTTATCGGACGGATCCAGGAGGAGACCCACCGCTTTGCCATTACCTACCAGCGGAGCCTCAGGAGCAAGGGACTCAGCCGCTCCCGTTTGGACGAGATCTCGGGAGTAGGGGAGAAGCGGAGGACCTTACTGCTCAAGCATTTTGGATCCCTGTCTGCCATTAAGGCAGCAGACCTTGCCGCCCTGGAGCGGCTCCTGCCTTCCAATACCGCACGGGCAGTCTATGATTATTTCCACAGAGAGGAGGACACCTCATGCGAGTGATCACAGGTACCGCACGGGGCACCAACCTCAGAGCCCCCGCGGGGCTGTCCACCCGTCCCACCGGGGACAAGGTCAAGCAGGCTCTCTTTAATATGATCCAATACGAGATCGCAGGGGATGTGCTGGATCTCTTTGCAGGCTCCGGCCAGTTAGGCATCGAGGCTCTCAGCAGAGGTGCCCGTTCAGCTGTTTTCGTAGACCGTGGACGGGATGCCATTGCCGTCATCCGTGACAACCTACGCAGGACCCACTTAGAGGATAGGGCACAGGTCATCTGTTGCGATTCCCTTTCATACCTTGCTAAATGCAGGAAACAGTTCAGATTGATCTTCTTAGACCCTCCCTACGGGGAAAATTATTTAGAAAATGCTTTAAAATCCATTTCAGAAATTGACATTTTGTCAGAAGGTGGTATAATAGTAGCAGAACGCCCCTTGGAGAAGGACCTTTCTCAGGCCTTCCCCGGTCTCACAGCTTCTAAGGATTACCATTACGGCAAGACTGTGATCACCATTTTCCGCAAGGAGGCACCGACCCCACAGCCATAGCTCCCAATAGATATAGATAAGCCCATGTTACCTATGTGGGTAATTTAAGGAGGATATCCATGAATGAGAAATACTTTTTAGATACCATCGGTCAGATCTACGACCTGGTTGAGAATGCCAAGAGCTCCAGCTTCAACAAGGCCATGTGCCTCGTTGAGAGAGACACCATCCTTAACCTCCTGGACGATCTCAACGACCGTCTCCCTGCCGAGCTCAAGCAGGCACGGATGATGCTGGAGAACAACGACTCTATCGTTACCGCTGCCAAGCACAAGGCTGAGCTCATGCTCAAGGAGGCCGCAGAGCAGCAGCGTAAGATGATTGCCGATCACGAGGTCTACCGCGAAGCCAAGGCATGTGCCAACGAGATGGTCCGCTCCGCACAGGCCAAGGCCTCTGAGGTCAACGAGGCTGCCATTTCCTTTATGGACGACGCTCTCAAGGCCACCGAGGAGGCTATCAACTCCTCCCTGGGCACCGTCCGTGATCTGCGGAACAACTTCCGTTCCATCAGAGGCGGCTCATCTAACAACAACCGTCCCAGCCCCATTATTGAGGACATTTAACTACAATCATGCATTCTTTTAACAGGTCAATTTTATTCCACGAATTGACCTGTTTTTCCCATATTCATTATTCTATTTAGGAGGACACAATGGATTATTTGCAGAGATATGACCTTTGGTGCAAGGAGCCGCTCCTTACTGCTCAGGAGCAGGCAACTCTTCTTGCTATGACCGCCGAGGATGACCGCAAGGGTGCCTTCGGTGCAGAGCTGCAGTTCGGTACCGCCGGCATCCGAGGTATCATGGGTCTGGGCACCAACCGCCTTAACGATTACACCGTCCGCCGAACGGCACAGGGCCTTGCCGCCTGGCTGTGCACCACGGACCTGCCTCACGAGTGTGCCATCGGCTACGACTCCCGTCACAATTCACGCCGCTATGCAGAGATCTGTGCCTGCGCCCTTGCAGAGCGTGGCATTCATGTCTACGTCTATCACGAGCTGGCTCCTACCCCCATGCTGTCCTATGCTGTCCGTGAGCTGGGCTGTGGCTGTGGCATCGTGGTGTCTGCCAGTCATAACGCAGGTGCCTACAACGGCATCAAGTGCTACGGCCCCGACGGCTGTCAGATGACCGATGAGCCCGCCGCCATTGTTTACAACAAGATCACGGAGATCCCTTACTTTGTTCCTGCACAGGCAGACTTTGCCGCCCAGATGGAGAGGGGTGCTGTGGAATACATTGCTCCCCGGATGTGGACTGCTTACTATGACCGTGTCATGGAGGAGCGGATCGCCTTGGAGCCTTCCTCCAATCTCAATGTTCTCTACACCCCCCTCTGCGGCACAGGCAACAAGCCCGTCCGTGAGATTTTCCGCCGTATCGGTGCCAATGTGGATGTCGTTAAGGTCCAGGAACAGCCCGACGGAGACTTCAAGACCTGTGAATACCCCAACCCCGAGACCGATGCCGCTCTCAACGAGAGCTACAAGATCGCCCGTGAGACCCATCCCGACCTGATCTTAGGTACTGATCCCGACTGTGACCGTGTGGCTGTAGCCGTTCCTTGGGGGGATGGCTTTCGCAAGCTCAGCGGCAATGAGTTGGGATGCCTCCTGCTGGATTATATCCTTGGGGAGCTGTCCGAACAAGGCAAGCTGCCTCAGGCTCCCGTTGCTGTTCGCAGCATCGTTTCCACTCCTATGGCTGACCGTATCGCAGAGCGTTACGGCGTTAAGATGAAGGCTGTTCTCACAGGCTTTAAGTACATCGGCGGTGAGATCTTAGAGCTGGAGGGCAAGGGCGAGGAGCACCGCTTCGTATTCGGCTTCGAGGAGAGCTGCGGCTACCTTAAGGGCACCTACGCCCGTGACAAGGATGCTGTGGTGGCCTCCATGCTGACCTGCGACCTGGCCGCCAAGCTCAAGAGACAGGGCATGAATTTAGCACAGAAGATGGATGCCCTCTATGAGGAGCTGGGCTGGCACGAGGCCAAGGTGGTCAGCTGTGAGCTCACAGGACCCAATGCCCTGGAGCTGTCTGCCAAGTTCATGGCTGACTTCCGCAGCAATGTTCCCACCTCTCTGTGCGGCATTGCTGTTACAGAGTTTACAGACTATCAGGCTCGGATCACCCGCAATTTGGTCACCGGGGAGGAGACTCCCGTTGCCCTGCCCAAGTCCAATGTTGTGACCCTGGTTCTGGGGTCCCGTGGCAGTGTCATCGTCCGTCCCTCCGGCACGGAGCCCAAGGTCAAGCTGTACCTTACCGCTGTTGACACCGACCGTGCCAAGGCTCAGAACCTCCTTCAGAGCCTTGCAGAAGAAATGAGCAGTTTTTTGCCTTGACAAACGGGGTAAAATAAGCTATTATATTCTTAATTTGCAAACACAGTGATGGAGAGTAGTACCTGTTTCACAGCTCCAGAGAGGGAACGGTCGGTGTGAGTTCCTGCTTAGGGAATAGGGAAGTCGCTTCGGAGTGCTTGGGCCGAACCTTCAGTAAGCTCTTGCGGGTCCTCCCGTTACAGAGGCAAGAGTGCCCGTTGACCCCAACGGGAAATCAGGTGGTACCGCGGATCATTTCGCCCTGAACGTTTAACGTTCAGGGCGTTTTTATTCTATGTAATCTATACAAAGGAGATATATTATGGCAAGAGAATTATCCAAGACCTACGATCCCAAGGACGTAGAGAGTCGTCTGTACCAATTCTGGACCGATGGCGGCTACTTCCACACCGAGAGAGACCCGGAGAAGAAGCCCTTCACCATCGTTATGCCCCCTCCCAATGTCACCGGTCAGCTTCACATGGGTCACGCCATGGACGCAGCTCTGCAGGATGTTCTGATCCGATTCAAGAGAATGCAGGGCTACGCCGCTCTGTGGGTCCCCGGTGTGGACCACGCCGGTATTGCAACTCAGATCAAGGTTGAGGAAGAGCTCCGCAAGGAGGGTCTGACCCGATACGACCTGGGCAGAGAGAAGTTCCTGGACCGTGTATGGCAGTGGAAGCACCAGTACGGCAGCCGCATCGTAGAACAGCAGAAGAAGCTGGGTGCCTCCTGTGACTGGGACCGTGCCCGTTTCACCATGGACGAGGGCTGCTCCAACGCTGTCCGTGAGGTCTTTGTTTCCCTGTATGAGAAGGGTCTGATCTACAAGGGCAGCCGTATTATTAACTGGTGCCCCAACTGCGTTACCGCCCTGTCCGATGCAGAGGTTGAGTACGTAGACAAGCCCGGTAACCTGTGGCACATCCGTTACCCTCTGGCAGACGGCAGTGGGGAGGTCGTGGTCGCTACCACCCGTCCCGAGACCATGCTGGGTGATACCGGTGTTTGTGTCAACCCTAATGACGACAGATACACCCATATTGTAGGTAAGAAGGTCATTCTGCCCCTGATGAACAAGGAGATCCCCGTTGTTGCAGACGACTATGCCGAGATGGAATTCGGCACCGGCTGTGTCAAGATGACTCCTGCCCATGACCCCAACGACTTCGAGGTAGGCCTGCGTCATAACTTAGAGATCATCCGGGTCCTTAATGACAACGGTGTAGTCAACGAGCTGGGCGGCAAGTATGAGGGCCTGGACCGCTACGAGGCCCGCAAGCAGATCGTTAAGGATCTGGAGGAGCAGGGCTACCTGGTCAAGATCGAGGACCACGCTCACAACGTCGGCACCTGCTACCGTTGTCACAAGGATGTTGAGCCCATTATCTCCGCACAGTGGTTCGTTAAGATGAGGCCCCTGGCAGAGGAGGCCCTCCGTGTGGTTTACGAAGGGGAGACCAAGTTCGTCCCCGAGCGTTTCACCAAGACCTATACCAACTGGATGGAGAATGTCCGTGACTGGTGTATCTCCCGTCAGCTGTGGTGGGGTCATCAGATCCCTGCATGGTACTGTGCCGACTGCGGACACATGACCGTATCCCGTGAGGATGCCCACGTCTGTGAGAAGTGCGGCTCTGCCAATATTACCCGTGAGGAGGACGTGCTGGATACCTGGTTCTCCTCTGCACTGTGGCCCTTCGAGATCCTGGGCTGGCCCAATACGGATGCCGAGGACTACAAGTATTTCTATCCCACGGATGTTTTGGTCACGGGCTATGATATCATCTTCTTCTGGGTGGCCCGTATGATCTTCTCCGGCTGTGAGCATACCGGCAAGACCCCCTTCCACACCGTTCTGATTCACGGCCTGGTCCGTGATGACAAGGGCCGCAAGATGTCCAAGTCCTTAGGCAACGGTATCGATCCTCTGGAGATGATCGACCGCTTCGGCTCCGATGCTCTGCGTATGAACATGGTCACCTCCAACTCTCCCGGCAACGATATGCGTTTCTATGTAGAGCGTTGCGAGGCCATGCGGAATTTTGCCAACAAGCTGTGGAACGCAAGCCGTTATGTCCTCATGAACCTGGATCTGGAAGAGAACACGCTCCCTGCCTTAGAGGAGCTGGAGACCGCCGATAAGTGGATCCTGTCTAAGCTCAATACCCTCATTGCCGATGTGACCGAGAACCTGGACAAGTATGAGCTGGGTATCGCCGTGCAGAAGGTCTATGACTTCATTTGGGACAGCTACTGCGACTGGTATATCGAGCTGACCAAGTCCCGTCTCTACGGCGAGGACCACAAGAGCAAGACCTCTGCACAGAAGGTCCTGCTGTACGTCCTGGATCAGATCCTCCGCCTCATGCATCCCTTCATGCCCTTCATTACGGAAGAAATCTGGCAGGCCATTCCCCATGAGGGTGAGGCACTGATGGTTTCCCGGTGGCCCAAGTTCCGCCAGGACCTGTCCTTCAAGGCAGAGGAGACTGCCATGGAGAGCATTATGAACGCCATCCGTGCCGTCCGTAACCGTCGTGCAGAGATGAACGTTCCCCCCTCCAAGAAGTGCTCCCTCTATATCGTCACCTCCAAGCCCGAGATCTTCAATGCAGGCCTTGGCTTCATGACCCGCCTTGCCTATGCAGAGGAGGTATTCGTCTGTGACAAGGAGCCCGAGGGCTATGAGTCCATGGCCTCCTGCGTGACCCATGATGCTACCCTCTATATGCCCATGGCACAGCTTGTGGATGTAGAGAAGGAGCTTGCCCGTATCGCCAAGGAGAAGGAGAAGGCTGAGAAGGGCCTTGCCCAGATCAACGGCAAGCTCAATAACCCCGGCTTCCTTGCCAAGGCCCCCGAGGCCGTCGTAGCTGCGGAAAAGGAAAAGGCCGCCAAGTACGAAGCCCTCCTTGCTCAGTTAGCCGAAAGCGAAGCCCGCCTTAACTCCATCTAACCCAATATAAGGGACCGACTCACCCCGAGCCGGTCCCTAATTTGCCATTATCGAGTTGACTTTCTTGCTTTGATTCGCTAAGATAAAAGAGAAGTGTTTTCTTGAAAGGAGCCACATACTATGAATCCTGCAGGCTTTGCCGCCATGTCCACAGCCGTTAACGGGGGTGAGACCTTTGCAGGCAGGAGCTTTTATATGCTCACCCATACCTCGTCCCGTACTCGCACAAGCAACGCCGTCTCTACCAACACACCTGTGATCCCCGCCATGCCGATACCTACGGCAACAACAAGACAGGCACCCTCTTAGACCTGTGCAAGGCTCTCTTTGCATACTCTGACAGTGCCGAGGCTTTCTTTGCGTCCTGATCAATTCCCCTTGCAATTTCCACGGCTATCTGTTATACTAAGTACCATCAACGCAAAGGAGTAACAGACATGACTTTTCAAGAAATTGCACGGAATCAGAACGTCCGTACCTATATTCAGCGAGCAGACGAATCTCTTGTGGCACTGGGCTATACGGAGCACAGCTTTGCCCATGTGACCCATGTAGCCCAGATGGCAGGGAATATTCTCTCCACCCTGGGCTATGATGAGCATACCGTAGAGACTGCCAAGATCGCAGGCTATCTCCACGATATCGGCAACCTGGTCAACCGTGTGGAGCATTCTCAGAGCGGTGCTGTCATGGCCTTCCGCATCCTCCACGACATGGAGTTCCCTGTGGAGGACATTGCCACCATCGTCACCGCCATCGGCAACCATGACGAGGGCACAGGGGTTCCCGTCAATGCCGTTGCCGCCGCCCTGATCCTTGCAGACA
The DNA here is from genome assembly GCA_045594585.1 of Faecousia sp. Taxonomy (GTDB): domain Bacteria; phylum Bacillota; class Clostridia; order Oscillospirales; family Oscillospiraceae; genus JAZOXB01. The sequence continues at coordinate 25,202 of JAZNYV010000094.1, forward strand.
AGGCAGACGTCCGCCGCAGCCGTGTACGGAATCGGGATATTGCCACCTTCGACATCCACGACCGAGTCAACTACTCCGTCACGGATTCCAAGCTGACCATCAGCCCCGACCGTCAGACCGTGACCCTGGAGCTCACAGTTGATCCTGCCTTCAGCTCCGTAATGGACTACTTCGAGATCTTCCTCCACCGCATGACCTTCTGCCGCAAGGCCGCCAACAAGCTGGGTATGCAATTTAAGCTCACCATTAACGGCCAGCCCCTGATCTAACCCAAACGCCTCTCGTCCATATAAACGGACGGGAGGCGTTTCTGGAATGCAATTAGCGACTTTCGGAACAGAATACTACGATGTAGCGGTCTGTTTCCACAGCTTCCTGGAGGAAGCGGAAGCTGATCTTGTCCTCCCACTGTGCCAGCTCCTCGTAGGACATTTCGGTTTCGCCGTAGATAATGGAGCCGCCGTAGTAGTAATGGTCAACGGCCTCCCTGGGAATACGGGCCATCATATCCTCCCTCATCATGGGGGGCAGATCCGCAGGCATGGCATCTATAGAGGGCAGCTCTACGAATACGCAGTGACAGGGACTGCTTTTCTCAGGGGAACGGGACTTGGTGCTGCGGGTGCTCTCTGTGGTCATCTCCATAGGCGGAGTACTGTCCCGGATCTCGGGCTCCTCTGCCACAGGCATAGCTGCCCCGGTAGGCACATCCACGGTCCTGGCCTCGGGACCTGCCGTGGGAACCTCGGGCACTCTGAAGGAGGACAGCAGGATCAGACACAGCACTGCCGCAGCCGCGGCTACAGAGACGAAATAATTGCGGAAACGGGCCTTCTTCTTTGCGGCGGCATCCTTGCGGACAGCAGCCATAACATTACGGGAAATTGCAGGGGGAGGGGTGAGACATTCCTCCTTTAAGACAGACTCATTGGCCTTCATATCCTCCAACACCTTGCGGCAATGGGGGCAGCCTGCCAGGTGGGCCTGCAGTTGTTGTTCATCCTTCTTTGGATTGGTGCCGTCAATATGACCGCTGATCCAAATAATATAATCATTACAGCTCATAATCAATCTCCTTCCTGTTTTAATGACGACGGAGAGTGAGATTTGTTCCCTAATTGGAGGACTTTTTTTCGCAAATTTTCCCTGGCACGGGCAAGGCGGGATTTTACGGTACCCTCCTTGATCTGCAGAATGTGGCTGATATCCTCGTAGCTCAGATCATTGACCACACGGAGGGTCAGTATGGCCCTCTGCTGCTCATCCAGGGACAGCAGAGCCTGTTGCAGGAGCTGTTGCTCCTCCTTCTTTATCAGCACCTCGTCGGGCTGAGGTGAGGGATCCGCAGGCTCATAGGTCAGCTCCTCTCCATCCTCATCCTCCTGTACCAGGGATATGGTAGGCTTGCGTTTCTTGCTCCGCAGGAGATCCAAGCAGCAGTTGCTTGCCAATCTGTACAGCCAGGTAGAGAAGGCAGAGTCCATATGGAAGCCCTCTAAATGCTTCCACGCCTTTAGGAAGGTCTCCTGGCACATATCCTGTGCATCCTCGGGGTTGCCCATCATGCGGTAGCATAGCTTATATACCGGGGGCTCGTATTGTACCATGAGAGACTCAAAGGCATTGGCGTCTCCCTTGGCAGCCCTTTTGATCAATTCGATTTCAGTTATGACGATCACCTCAGATCTCGTTTCATCCCATGGATGATATCGTAGACCTCCCGGGCAGAGGAAATATGGGAGATCTTACCCTTATAAAAGCTGCTGTGAGGGACCCCTCGCAGATACCAGGCAAGCTGCTTCCGTGCCTCCAGACAGGCAATATGCTCCCCCTTGTCCTCTAAGGCCAGGTCAAACTGTCTCTGTGCCAGGGACAGACGCTCCTCTAAGGGGGGCCTCTGGGGAAGGGGCTGCCCTGTCAGTGCGGCATGGATCTGAGGGAACACCCAGGGATCACCGAAGGCGGCACGGCCTACCATGAACAGCTCTGCACCGCTGTGGGCTCTGCAACGGACAGCATCCTCACCGCAGGTCAGATCGCCGTTAGCGATCACGGGGATCTGTACCGCAGCCGTGACCTTGCCGATCTCATCCCAATCTGCCTTGCCGGAATAGAGCATGGACTTGGTCCTGCCGTGAACGGCAATGGCGGCGGCACCCTGTGCCTCCAGCTCCTTTGCCATATCCACTACGTGGATGGAGCCCTTGTCCCAGCCCAGACGGGTCTTGACCGTAACGGGGACGGACACAGCCTCCGCAACTGCCTTAACGATACGACCTGCCAGAGGGATATCCTTCATAAGGCCGCTGCCGTCACCGTTGTTAGCGATCTTGGGCATGGGACAGCCCATGTTAATATCAATAAAATCACAGCCGCTGTATTCCACAGCCAATTTGGCAGCCTCCGCCATGATCTGAGGATCGTTGCCAAAGATCTGAGCCCCGCATATGCTCCCGGGATTCTTCCGCAGGAGGCTGCGGCTTTTCTTGTCTTGGTAAACCAGTGCTCTGGAGGAGACCATCTCCGTAACCGTGACTCCCACACCAAGCTCAGCACAGATACAGCGGTAGGCATAATCCGTAACACCTGCCATAGGTGCCAGTACCGTAGGGGAGGAGATCTCGTAGCCTAAGAAACGCATGATCCGACTCCTTTCTTTATGGTCTCCTTATCATATCACACAATGGGTAAAAAGGCAATGATTTCTCTTCCATCTCTGTAAAAATCGGTCATGAAGTCGTTTAACCTGTCCTTTATGCAATTTTGGATGAAAATATTCAAAATAATACTTGTAAATTACCTTGGTATATGATATGATTAGGACGGTGGCGCTGTATCCTAGTCAAAGCACGCCGATTTGAAGAAGGGCCTAAAAATCCTTTAAAGGGCATATCGATGAAGTCCCTGGTGCTTGCTTTTTTCGCCCAGATTAGGGTGGGTGCTGGGGGTTAAGGTTTTCGGGCGAGGTGCAATGGCATGTGCCGACCGACCCGGATTCCGTGGAGACCTGATATTGTGCGACAGCCGTACCGTTTTCAAACCCGGACTGCGTACGATACAGGAAATGAACCTGCAATGCAGTGCGCAGAATCGCGTTGCTGTGTGCAGTGTAGCCTGCCTTGCGTGGACATACGGGGATAGGGGAGCGAAGCGCTCGCGTCTGTGGCCGCAGACGACGACGATATTGCCCCTTGAAACTATGCCTGCAAAAGAGGATAGAATCGACGTGTGATGTTGTGGAAATCACCTAGGCTGTCTTAACAGGGCAGGTAAGGGATTGCAGTACGGACTAAGTGGCAATCGGGTCTCGGACCACGGTAACGCTCCGACGAGACTTTAAACGGAAACGGCAGTGTGGCGACGCACTGTAGTCAAAGGGGAAAGCCTACCCGACCTAAGCCGTAAGGTTAACTTTATCTGCTGCCACCATTTTTAGACTATAGGAGGGATATCCTTGAGCAGTAAGGAACCGGTTCCCAAAGGGAAGCGGAAGAAAAAGCAGAAAAAGAGCGGCCAGCTTAGGTGGATCATTTTTCTTTTTTTTCTAACAGTTGTTATATCAGCCACCATATCCTTCATCTCCTCCATCGTTTTCGAGAATGCAGGGATCGTGGCTGCCTTTTTGGTTTTATTACTGATCGTATTCTTAGGTATCCTCTTTGATATTATCGGAGTAGCCGTTATGTCTGCCAACGAAAAGCCCTTCCATTCCATGGCGGCCAAAAAGCTCCCCGGAGCCTCCGAGGCACTCACTCTTCTACGCAGTGCAGAGAGGGTCTCCAGCTTCTGCAACGACGTAGTTGGGGATATTTGCGGCGTCGTATCCGGCTCCGCCTCTGCCGCCATTGCTGTTAAGGCCCTTACATCCATTGACTCCGACACCTTAGCCCAGCTTTTAATGTCTGCTCTGGTAGCAGGTGTCACCATTGCCGGCAAGGCCTTCGGCAAGAACCTAGCTATGAAGAGGGCCACGGACATCATCACCCTGGTCTCCAAGGCTTTGTATTACTTCAAATCCCTCTTCCGTAAGAGACGCAGGCGGAGAACATAGATTTACAACAGATTAGATAGGTTGTGTAGAGCATGAAATTGCTTGATCAGATAGAAACAAGACAGGACCTCCTTGCCTTACAGCCCCAACAGCTCCCTCAGCTATGTGAGGAGATCCGGAGCTTCCTGGTAGAGAGTGTGTCCAAGACCGGAGGCCATCTTGCATCCAATTTGGGTGTGGTTGAGCTTACGGTTGCCCTGGAGCGTGTCTTTGATACCTCCAGGGATCGATTGTTATTCGATGTAGGACACCAGTCCTACGTTCACAAATTATTGACAGGACGACGTAAGGACTTTGACCGTCTCCGCTGTCTGGGCGGTATGGCAGGCTTCCCCAAGCCTACGGAGAGTCCCTGTGATGCCTTCGTAGCAGGACACGCCTCCTCCTCCGTTTCCACCGCCTTGGGCATGGCACGGGCACGTACCATGTTCCGCAAGGACTATCACGTCATCGCCATGATCGGTGACGGTGCCATGACAGGCGGCCTTGCCTACGAGGCCATGAATGACGCAGGGGAGAGCAATGAGCCTCTCATCGTCATCCTTAATGACAACGGTATGTCCATTAACCCCAACGTAGGGGGACTATCCAAATATCTGTCCCACCTCCGTACCCGTCCCGGGTACTTCCGTGTTAAGAAGGCCTATCGCACCGTGACCCACGCCCTCCCCGGAGGACGGAAATTCTACGATTTTACCGCTCGGATCAAGGACCGCTACAAGGGCATGGTTTTGGGAACCACCCTCTTCGAGGAAATGGGCTTTGAGTATTACGGCCCTGTGGACGGCCATGATTTAGAGCGGCTGGAGTATATGCTCCGCTTAGTCAAGGAGTGCCGCAAGCCGGTCCTCCTTCATGTCATCACCCGTAAGGGCAAGGGCTACAAGCCTGCAGAGGACAAGCCCCACGTATTCCACGGCATCGGCGTATTCGATCCCGAGGACGGCACCACAAGAAGCAAGGGCAAATGGTCCTTCTCCGACACCTTCGGCAACACCCTCTGTAACATCGCCCGTAAGGATCCCCGTGTGGTGGCCATTACTGCCGCTATGATCAACGGCACCGGTTTAGGAGAATTTGCCAAGAGCTTCCCGGACCGTTGCATAGACGTAGGCATTGCCGAGGGTCATGCGGTGTCTATGGCAGGCGGCTTTGCTATGGCAGGGGGGATCCCTGTTGTCGCGGTGTACTCCACCTTCCTCCAACGAGCCTATGATATGATCCTACAGGATGTAGCCATGCAGAATCTCCATGTGGTCTTTGCCGTTGACCGTGCAGGTCTGGTAGGAGCCGACGGAGAGACCCACCAGGGTATCTTTGATATCAGCTTCCTCCGCTCCGTTCCCAATATGCAGATCCTCTGCCCCTCCAACCAGGCCGAGCTGGAGAAGATGCTGTGGCAAGCGGTCTTTGATATAGAGGGACCTGTAGTGGTCCGCTATCCCCGAGGCTGTGACGGACAACTGACCGAGATCGTCCCTGCTCCCGTGATGCGGCAGGGTACGGATATTACCCTCATCGGCTACGGTATTCTTATGAACCAGGTCCTGGCTGCCGGAGACCTCCTTGCAAAGGAGGGGATTTCCCCGGAGATCATTAAGCTCAATTCCGTCAAGCCTATTGACTTAGATACCATTGCAGCCTCCGTCCACAAGACGGGACACCTCCTTGTAGCAGAGGAGACCGTCCGTAACGGCTGTGTAGGCAGGGAGATCGCCGCTCTCCTGCGTACCAGGAACATTCTGGTACCCACTGTCACCTGCAATGTCGGGGACGCATTTATCGAACACGGCACGGTACAGGAGCTGTACCGTCTGTGCGGCATTGATGCCGCATCCTTAGCAATGACTGCCCGGGAGGTGCTGAAATATGAAGCATAAAGAACGCTTGGATCTGCTGCTGGTGCAGCGGGGTCTCTGCGACAGCCGCAGCAAGGCCCAGGCTGTGATCATGAGCGGCCAGGTCTACGTAGACGGGCAGAAGTGCGACAAGGCAGGCACCACCTTCGACCAAGAAGCACAGATCGAGGTCCGCGGCAGCCACTGCCCCTACGTCAGCCGCGGAGGTCTTAAGTTAGAGAAGGCTCTCCGTGATTTCGGCGTAGATCCCACAGGCTACGTGTGCTCCGACTCCGGAGCCTCTACAGGGGGCTTTACAGACTGCCTCCTGCAGAAGGGAGCCACCAAGGTCTTTGCCATCGACGTTGGCTACGGACAGCTTGCCTGGAGCATCCGCACGGATCCCAGGGTGGTCTGTATGGAGCGGACCAATATTCGCTACGTGACCCCCGAGGATCTGGGGGAACCCCTGGACCTTTCCGTAGTGGATGTATCCTTTATCTCTCTTAAGATCGTCCTTCCGGCCATTCGTCAGCTTCTCAAGCCTACAGGACAGATCCTCTGTCTCATTAAGCCCCAGTTTGAGGCAGGGAAGGACCTGGTAGGCAAAAAGGGCGTGGTCCGTGATCCCGCCGTTCACCGCCTGGTCCTGGAGCAGTTCGTTGCCCTTGCACAGGAGCTCCATATGACTCTGCGGAATCTGACCTTCTCTCCCGTTAAGGGGCCGGAGGGAAATATCGAATTTTTAGGCCATCTTGCTATGGAGGATAAGGGCGGTATCGTGGCAGATATTCCGGCCATTGTGGCAGCCGCCCATGAACAGCTATGAAGAAAGTGATTATGACCCCCAATCCCTATCGGGATAAGAACTTCAGATATGCCACCCAGTCAGCCCAGATCCTACGGGAGGCAGGGATCGATTCCCGTACCTGCCTAGCCTTTGACGTAGATCGGAACTTCGAGATGCCTCGGGATATCCAGCTCTGCGATCTGCAGAAGGAGCTGCGGGACAGCGAGCTGCTCATCTGCTTCGGCGGTGACGGCACCATCCTCCATGCCTCCAAGGCAGCCACCCGTGCCGGGATCCCCGTATTGGGGGTCAATATCGGCACCATGGGCTTTATGGCAGAGCTGGAGAGCTCCGAGCTGTCCGAGCTTGCCCGTTTGGCCAAGGACGAGTATACCATTGACGAGCGTATGATGCTCCATGTTAAGGCTGTCCACGAGGGACAGGTCGTCTTAGAGGATGATGCCCTTAACGATGCGGTCATCACCAAGGGGGCTGTCGCACGTACCATCCAGTTAGGGGTCAAGTGTGACGGCATTGAGATGATGTCCTTCGGCGGTGACGGTGTTGTCATCAGTACTCCCACCGGCTCCACTGCCTATTCCATGTCTGCAGGGGGACCCATTGTAGAGCCCTCTGCTCAGAACTTTATTATTACGCCCATCTGCGCTCATGATATGATGACCAGGGCCATGATCACCTCTGCACAGAGGCGGATCACCGTGGAGATCGGCAGGATCGGACGTAAGAATGCCTTCCTGTCGGTAGACGGAGGCAGAGCTGTCCGCCTCAATACGGGGGATACGGTCACCATTACCAGATCCCGATACGTTACCAAGCTGGTACGGCTCAGCGATCGCAGCTTTTTTGACATTGTAAAAAATAAGCTTAAATAGGGGGAACTATGAAATCTCATCGTCAAAAGAAGATTCTTTCCATCATCAGCGAGAAGAACATTGAGACCCAGGAACAGCTCCTTAAGGAGCTCCACGACGCCGGCTACAAGAGCACCCAGGCAACGGTTTCCCGTGATATTAAGGAGCTGCGGATCATTAAGACCTTAGACGGCTCCGGGGGCTACCGTTACAGCGTAGCTATGAAGAACGAGCCGGATCACTTCGACGATCGGTTCCGTGTCATTTTCAGAGAATGTGTCACCAAGATCGACTGTGCCTATAACCAGGTGGTCATCCGCACCATGCCCGGCCTGGGAGCCGCCGCAGGTGCCAATATCGACGCCTTAGATATGCCTGAGGTGGTAGGCTGTCTCTCCGGGGATGATACCACCCTGGTCATTATGCGTGATGCCGAGTCTGCACTGGATTTCTGCTCCGAGATCCGTCGTATGCTTGAGTAACGCCTATGCTTCGCCTATTACATATCGAGAATATTGCAGTTATCGAGGAGGCAGATATTGCCTTCGGTAACGGCTTTAACGTATTAACAGGTGAGACCGGTGCCGGCAAATCCATCGTCATTGATGCCATTTCTGCCATAATGGGGGAGAGAGCCTATCGGGACATGATCCGTACCGGCACTGCCAAGGCTACGGTTCGCGGGATCTTCGACGGAGTACCTCGCATGGATTGGTTTGAGGAGAACGGGGTTCCCTATGACGAGGAGCTCATGATCCAACGGGAGATCTATTTAGACGGCAGGAATATCTGCCGTGTCAACGGTGTTCCCGTAACCGTCAGCATCCTCAAGAAATTGGGCATACGTCTCATCAACATCCACGGACAGCACGATTCTGCCGCTCTCTTTGACGAGACCTATCATCTGACCATGCTGGACAGCTTCGGCGAGACCGAGGTCCTCCTGCAGGACTATACCGGGGCCTACAACAGGATCCGCAGCCTACGCAATGATATCGACAGACTTTCCATGGACGAGAGCGAAAAGCTCCGCCGTATGGAGACGCTCAAATATCAGATCGACGAGATCTCTAAGGCCAACCTTAAGATCGGTGAGGATGAGGAGCTGGAGGCACGGCGTAAGGTCATGCAGAATGCCGAGAAGCTGTCTGACGGCTTCTCCGAGGCTTTGGAGGCGGTAGAAGGGGGCGAGAGCTCCCACGGTGCTGCAGACCTCCTTGCTCAAGCAGAGCGTTCCATCGGCAGACTCTGCCGATATGATGACAGCCTCAATGAACTCCATGAGCTTATTTCCGACCTGATGTATCGGGTACGGGACGTAGGGGAGCAGCTACAGGACCGTGCCTACGACCTTTCCTTCTCCTCCCGTGAGTTAGAAGAAGTAGAGGAGCGTCTGGATCTGATCCACAAGCTCCGACGCAAGTACGGTGTGACCTGCGGAGATATCTTAGACTATTTAGAGAAGGCCAAAGCCGAGTTAGACGAAATGGAGTTTGCAGACGACCGTCTGGAGCGGATGAAGAAGGAGCTGTCCCTTGCCGAGGCAGAGGGATGGAAGCGTGCCCTTGCCCTCCGTGAGGGGCGTAAGACTGCCGCTCTTACCTTGACCGAACTGCTCCTCCGGGAGCTTGCAGACCTGGATATGAAGAAGGTCCGATTCTCCTGTGAATTCACAGAGACGGAGTTAGGCCCCTTAGGTGCCGATGCTGTTGCCTTCTATATGTCTGCCAATGCAGGTGAGGCTCTCAAACCTCTGAGCAAGGTAGCCTCCGGCGGTGAGCTTGCCCGGATCATGCTGGGCATGAAGAATGTCCTGTCCGGCAGGGACAGGATTCCCACCCTGGTTTTCGACGAGGTGGACACGGGTGTTTCCGGCCGAGCCGCCCAGCGCGTAGCGGAGAAGCTCCGCAAGGTAGCCTCCGGCAAACAGGTCCTCTGCGTGACCCACCTGCCTCAGATCGCAGCCTTAGCCTCCACCCACTTCCTGATCTCCAAGGGAGAACGGGACGGCAGGACCTATACCACCGTAACACCCCAGGACCGAGAGGGGCGTAAGGCCGAGCTGGCACGACTCATCGGCGGGGCGACCATTACCGAGACCACCCTCCGCAGTGCGGAAGAAATGTTGATGGGAGATGTTACATCATGAAATCCAGCCAATTCCAAAAGTATTCCAAGAAGCTTCTGCCCTTTGCCATGCTCTGCGGTCTCATTCTGCTGTTCACCTATGGCTTCTCCTTAACTGCCCATGATCTGACCTTTGCCGCAGGCCTGGGTGAGGGAGGCCCCTCCTCCTGGCTCACCGCAGCAGGGAACTCCGGGGGCAACTATCTCTCCGCTTTCCTGGGAGCCATGTGCGTAGACGTACCGGTCCTGCGGCATATTCTCATTGCCGCCATGCTGTCTATGGTGGTGATCACTCTGATCTCCTATTGCGGAGCAGAGCATTCCTATGCCTATTACTGTGCCTTGTTGCTGTGCCTGGTTCCCGGAGCCGGGATCTTCTCCCACGCCTTCGGCAGTGTATTAGGCGGCGTGACCGTATTGATCCCCGCATTTCTTACTATACTGTACCTATTCACCGTATCGGACCTGTTTATCTACAAGGGACGGAAAAAGGCATGGAAGATCCCCTTCCTCTTCCTCAGCGGACTTGCGGCACAGCTCTTTACAGAGAGTCTGGGCGTAGGGATCTTGGTACTGTCCCTGCTGTTGCTGATCCTCTTGACTCGCAAGCACGGCTTTTCCTACCACCTTGGTGCACATAGCTTCGGTTCTATGCTGGGCTTTGCCCTGTCCTTGCTCCTTAAGGGAGGGACGGACCGATTTGTTCACAGCTTCTACCTTATGGTAGATCAATTTACCGTGGCATTAGATCAGCTCTTTGTGGAGAATCTTCTGCTCATTGGACTTCTGACCCTTGCCTGCTTGCTCCTGGTCCAGCCCATCCGCACCGAGCGTTCCAAGAACTGTAACAAGACCCTCCTGCTCCTCTTGGTGCCCACAGTGCTCTTTGTACTGCTGAATATCATCGGCGGAGCTCTCAAGGCCTTCCCGGTGATCTATCGCTATTTGACTACCCTTAAGCTGATTGCGTCCGCAGCCTATTGCTACGGCATTCTCCGCACCATAGAGCACTACGTCAGCAAGGATCGGGTGATCCTTCGGGTCCGCCACAGCCTGCTTGCTTTGGCTGTCTTCGTGGTGACATACTCCTTCTGCGGAACAGCACAGCCCCATTTACTGTACCTTCCCCACCTGTGCCTGGTTGCAGTTACGGTTCTGATCTACCTCTATGCCTTCCACCGCTATAGCAGATTAGATAAGGTCATCCGCAAGCCTCTGATGCTGGCAGCCATTGCAGGGATCCTGGCACTGTCCTTCATCACCGCTGCCAACGGTGATTACTGCGCTGCTGTAGACACCCACATCCGTGAGAGCCTTGCACAGGGAGCAGGGGAGATCACCCTGCCCCGTGCCCCCTATGAGAAGCGGATCCTGCGTGCTACAGATTCCCAGCTTTCCGATTATTACGATCTCCCCTCCTACGGAACCGTAGAGATCACCTACGTTCCCTTTGAGCAGTGGGATTGGAATACCTATTACGAAGCCCATAATGTCCCCGTTATCGAAGAATACGACGAAGATGCACAGGAGACAGAGGATTGGGCATATGAATTAGAGGAGGAATAACTATGAAACTTTATGACGAACTGGTTGCCCGCGGTCTCATTGCCCAGGTTACCAACGAAGAAGAGATCCGTGAAATGATCGATAACGGCAAGGCCACCTTCTACATCGGCTTTGACCCCACCGCAGACTCCCTCCATGTAGGCCACTTTATGGCACTGTGCCTTATGAAGCGTCTGCAGATGGCAGGCAACCGCCCCATCGCCCTCATCGGCGGCGGCACCGCCATGATCGGTGACCCCTCCGGCCGTACGGATATGCGTTCCATGATGACCAAGGAGACCATCGCCCACAACTGTGCCTGCTTCAAGAAGCAGATGGAGCGTTTCATCGAGTTCGGTGAGGGCAAGGCTCAGATGGTCAACAATGCAGACTGGCTCCTGGACCTGAACTACGTTGAGCTCCTCCGTGAGGTAGGTGCTTGCTTCTCCGTCAACAATATGCTCCGTGCCGAGTGCTACAAGCAGCGTATGGAGAAGGGTCTGAGCTTCCTGGAGTTTAACTACATGATCATGCAGTCCTACGACTTCTATCATCTGTACCAGACCATGGGCTGCAATATGCAGTTCGGCGGTAACGATCAGTGGAGCAATATGCTGGGCGGTACAGAGCTGATCCGCCGCAAGCTGGGCAAGGATGCCCACGCTATGACCATCACCCTCCTCCTCAACTCCGAGGGCAAGAAGATGGGCAAGACCGCCAAGGGTGCCGTATGGCTGGATCCCAACAAGACCACTCCCTTCGAGTTCTTCCAGTACTGGCGTAATGTTGCCGATGACGATGTTCTCAAGTGCATCCGTATGCTGACCTTCCTGCCTCTGGAGCAGATCAACGAGATGGACAGCTGGCAGGGGAGCCAGCTCAACACTGCCAAGGAGATCCTGGCATACGAGTTGACCAAGCTGGTCCACGGGGAAGAAGAGGCTGACAAGGCCCGTCAAGCAGCCAAGGCCCTCTTCGGCGGCGGTGCAGACGATTCCAATATGCCCACCACCGAGATCCTCCCCGAGCAGCTCAAGGACGGCAAGATCGGCATCATGGATCTGATGCTGGCCTGCAAGCTGGCCCCCACCAAGTCCGAGGCAAGACGGCTGGTCCAGCAGGGCGGTGTCTTTGTTGACGAGGAGAAGGTGGCAAGCATCGACGTAGCCTACACCCCCGAACAGCTTTCTGCCGGACTCAAGATCCGCAAGGGCAAGAAGGTGTTCCACAAGGCAGTGATGGGAGGCTAAGGATGAAGAAGCTGAGTTTCCTTTTAGCCTGTATTTTAGTCCTCTCTCTCATTCTTACCGCCTGCGGTAAGAATGAAAAGGAGGATGATTGGTCCGTAGTGGAGATCCCTGCCGAGACCGGCGGTACTCCCACAGAGGTCTTTAAGTTCACCGAGCTTCCCCAGGTCTATACTCCGGAGCAGGCGCTCAAGGACGGCTGCCTGGTCCTCCAGTGGGAGGAGGGTGCAACCACCCCCCGTGTCCGTGGCATCGACTATTGGGAGCACTTCCTTGAGGTCAGCCGTGCTAAGGAGAAGATCTCCCTGCGTATCGTCTATTTCAATGCCTCCCATCATTGGTTCTCCGACCTCTACTATTCTCACGACCAGTATTCTCTGTATACCCGTGATACCTACAGTGAGAATCAGATCGGCCCCTTTAAGTACTTCACAGAGATCTCCGGCGAGGATCTCTACAGCGGAGAACCTGTGCACTGCTTCATTCTCACAGACGACCCCGATCTCAATTCCGATCAGGTCCTGTCCCTGCAGCACATCTGCGATATCGAGGCAGAGCGGAACATTGCCTATACCATCGTAGACTTCACCACATATCTTAAGTAATTTCTATTCTGAGGGACTCCCACCGGGAGTCCCTCGCTGTTTTGCTCCGGGCACCATCCCAAAGGAAAGTCGTACCCTATGAAAAATTTCTGCGAAATGGACTTTATTTCTTCCTCATTATAGTGTATAATATACTGTGGTAAATTAGGGACGTGTATACGTCTTTTGATCCTAAGACAGAAAGGAAGGAATGACTATGGAACAAGAACATCTCCGCAACGACCCTGAGACGGAGGTAATAGAGCAAGCAGAGACACCTGCCGAGACAGAGACCAAGGAGACCCCGGAGGAGCAGACCTCCGTCTTATACGACGTATATGCCTTACTCCACGATCTGGTATATATTTTAGCGTTTATTACTCTCATTTTTGTATTCTGTGTACGCCTGGTAGGTGTGAACGGCGAGTCCATGCTGCCTACTCTGCATCACAAGGATTACCTGGCGTTAGAGAGCAATGTTATTATGGGAGAGTTGGAATACGGTGACGTGATCGTTGCCCGTGAGCTGACCTTCCAGGAGGGGGAGCCTATTGTCAAGCGTGTCATTGCCACCGAGGGACAATCCGTTCTGATCCGTATGGAGTCCGATGGCTTTGCTCACGTTTACGTAGACGGCATACTGCTGGAGGAGCCCTATATTCGGGAGCCTATGCTGCCCTATTACTTTGAGCAGGACGGAGACGGAGATCCCTCTCAGTTCTCCACTACTGTGAGCCCGGGACATATCTTCGTCATGGGGGATAACCGCAACAATTCCTCTGACAGCCGTGTTCACTCTATCGGTGAGATCAAGCTGGATCAGGTCTTAGGCAAGGTCCTTATGATCGTATTCCCCGGTGAGGATCCCATAACGGGAGAACGGGATTGGAGCAGAGTAGGGGGGATCTCCTGATGGATGACAAGATGAATATCCACTGGTATCCCGGCCATATGACCAAGACCCGTCGCAAGATGGAGGAGGACCTTAAGCTGGTGGATGCCGTCTGCGAGATCTTAGATGCTCGCATTCCTCTATCCAGTCGGAACCCGGATATCGCCTCTATCTGCGGCAACAAGCCCCGTATGGTCATCCTTAACCGCACAGACCTTGCAGACCCTGCCATGACTGCCCGTTGGGCAGAGTATTTTCGGTCTCAGGGCTTCGCTGTGGTCTGTACAGACTGCAAGAGCCGCAAGGGTATCGACCGTTTTATCCCCGCTATCCGTGAGCTCCTTGCAGAGAAGCTCCAACGATATGCCGAAAAGGGCTTCGTCAACAAGCCCCTTAAGCTGATGATCGTGGGCATTCCCAATGTAGGTAAGTCCACCTTCATCAATCAGATCTCAGGTCGCAAGGGTGCCAAGGCGGAGAACCGCCCCGGTGTTACCCGCGGCAAGCAGTGGGTCACCGTAGATCAGGGTCTCCTCCTATTAGACACCCCCGGCATCCTCTGGCCTAAGTTTGAGGACGAGGAGGTAGGCAGACGGCTGGCATATACAGGCGCCGTCAAGGATGATGTGGTAGATCTTGAGACCCTTGCCTGCCACCTGATGGAGATGCTCCACAGCCGCTATCCTCAAGCTCTTGCAGACCGCTATAAGATCGACCTGCCCCAGGACACTCCCGGCTATGCCCTCTTAGAGGAGGGGGCAAGAAAACGCGGCTTCCTCCTGGCAAGGGGAGAGCTGAACACAGAGCGTATGGCCAAGATCCTGCTGGAAGAATATCGCAGCTGCAAGATCGGCCGATTTACTTTGGAGGCACCCAATGAGATATGAATTGATTCGTGAGATCTTTAATTCCTGCAGTAATAACCAAATGCGGGATGTCTTTGTGTCAGAAATCGACACCGAAGATCCCGAGGCTGTGGTTCTGACCTACTGCAAGAGCAGGGATGAGATCGTAGACCGTGAGGACCGTCCTGACGGCACTGTGATCTTTAACGTCATCAGCAGTGGTCTACGTCAGAGATATGGCTTTACACCGGATGAATAAAGGAGATACTATGACTGAATTGTGGAATTTTGAGCATGAAGCTATGGAAAAGGGATATGCTCTCATCTGCGGTGTAGACGAAGCAGGCCGAGGGCCTCTTGCAGGTCCCGTTTGTGCTGCCGCTGTGATCTTACCAAAGGATTTGGATATCCCCGGCCTCAATGACTCCAAGAAATTAACAGAGAAGAAGCGTGAGGAGCTCTATACCCTCATTACGGAGCAGGCCCTTGCCTACGGCATTGCTATGGTCTCCGAGACAGAGATCGACGAGATCAATATCCTGCAGGCCACCTTCCTGGCGATGAGACGGGCTGTAGAGGCCCTGTCCATTAAGCCGGATTTCGTCCTCATTGACGGCAATCGTGAGCCGGATTTAGGAGACCTGCCTCTTAAGACCATTGTAAAAGGGGACAGCAGGAGTGCCAATATTGCCGCCGCCTCCATCCTTGCCAAGGTCACCCGTGACCGATATATGACAGAGCTGGATGAGACCTATCCTCAATATGGCTTTGCCGTACATAAGGGCTACGGCACCAAGAAGCACTATGCCGCCTTAGAGGAGTTTGACGCCTGTCCTGCCCACCGCAGGACCTTCCTCCGCACCTTCTATGAGAGAAAAGCTCATCGGTGATTGGGGAGAGTCCCTTGCCAAAAAATTCCTGCGGCGTAAGGGCTACCGTTTCATCACCTCCAATTTCCGCAGCCGTATGGGCGAGATCGACCTGATCGTAGAGGACCGCAGCACCCTGGTCTTCGTCGAGGTCAAGACCAGGAAGTCTGCCGCCTTTGCCCCGGGCAGAGACTACGTAGACTACGGCAAGCAGCAGCGGCTCCGCAGTACCGCAAGTTATTATCTATCCCTGCACGAGACGGATAAGCCCATCCGTTTCGACGTTATGGAAATTTATGCTCCCGAGGGAGTCAATACCAAGAATCCCGTTATCAATCACCTGGAGGATGCCTTTCAATGATCCGTTTATTTGATTCTCATGCCGATACCCCCTATGAGCTCTGGGTTCGGAAGGAAAATTTACTTGAAAATACCTGCCACATCGACAGCAAGAAGGCAAGCCCCTTTGGAGAATACCGTCAGATCTTCGCCTTCTGCTCCCTGACAGGGTCCAAGTGGGAGATCACTCCCAAGGAATACAGACAGTGCTACGAGGGCTTCCTTCAGTGCCTTGCAGACCAGAGCTTTGTTAAGCCTCATTTCTCCATTGAGGGGGCTGAGGTCATTGATTGTGATCCCGATCAGCTATATGACCTTTCCAAGCAGGGCTTTGTCATGTCCACCCTTACGTGGAACTACGATAACGCCCTTGCAGGCTTCCACAAGAGTGACCGGGGGCTTACCGACCGTGGCAGAGCCTACGTCCGCAGTGCCGAGGAGAACAGGATCCTCATAGACGTGAGCCACCTGTCCGAGACTGCCTTCTGGGATCTTACGAAGATCACCCGTAGACCTATCGTAGCCAGCCACAGCAACTGCCGCAGCGTGTGGGATCACAGCCGCAATCTGACGGACGACCAGCTCAGAGCGATCCGTGACACAGGGGGACTGGTGGGCCTCAACCTCTACGTCCCTTTCCTTGGACAGAGTGCAGATTTTGACACTCTCCTGCGTCACCTGGAGCATATGCTGGAGGTTTGCGGTCCGGACCATATCTGCTTAGGCGGTGATTTAGACGGCTGTGACGTCCTGCCGCAGGGCTTTACGGATGTGTCCAGCTACATAGATCTCCACAGCTTTTTCCGCAGCAGAGGCTGTGACGAGGCACTCCTTGATAAGATCTTCTACAGCAATCTGGACCGACTCATAGGGAGGGCACCCTAATGTCTCTCTACGCCATCGGAGACCTGCACCTGTCCCTGTCCGTCAACAAGCCTATGGACGTTTTCGGTGGGGTATGGACCGGCTATATGGATAAGCTCCGTGCCGGTCTCAGTGTCATCGGACCGGAGGATACCACCATCCTCCTGGGAGATCTGACCTGGTCCTTAGATTTAGAGGGGGCTCGGGAGGACTTTGCCTTTATCAACGCCATCCCCGGCAGAAAGATCATCCTTAAGGGCAACCACGACTATTGGTGGACCACCGCAACAAAGTTCTATAAGTTCTGTGAAGCACAGGGCTTTAGGGATATGTTTATCCTTAACAATAATTTCTACGAATACGAGGATATTGCCATCTGCGGGACCCGTGGCTGGTTCTTTGAGGAGGACGCCCCGGAGGGGAGCCATAATGACAAGGTCTTTAAGCGTGAGCTGATCCGCCTGGAGGCCTCCCTCAAGGCAGCAGGGGACCGCCCCAAGCTGTGCTTTCTCCATTATCCCCCTCGCTACAGGGGCTACGAATGTCCCGAGATCCTGTCCCTGCTGAAGGAATACGGGGTAGAGGCCTGCTACTACGGCCACCTCCATGGAGAGAGCCACAAGCTGGCCATTGAAGGCACCTTCGATGGCACGGATTTCCATCTCTGTGCCGCAGATTTTATACATTTTCAGCCGATCCTTATAAAATAACGGGAAATTGCAAAAAAGTGCTTGTATTTTTACGGATTATCTGTTAAAATAGTTCGGCTATCTAATAAAGAATAAAAAATCACTCAAAAGATAAGTCATAGGAGGAATTTGTTATGCAAGTTACCAATCTCGAAAAGACCGCTTCTCAGGCAACCATCATCGCCGAGATCACCAAGGAAGACCTGGAGCCCGCCATTCAGGTGGTATTCAACAAGACCCGCAAGGAATTTACCGTTCCCAACTTCCGCAAGGGCAAGGCTACCCGTGGCATGATCGAGAGATATTACGGCAAGCACGTTTTCTACGAGGATGCTCTCAACGAGCTCTTCCCCCAAATCTATACCGAGTGCGTCCTGTCCCAGGACATTAAGGCTGTAGGCCGCCCCATGGTCACCAATATGGAAGTCTCCGACAATGACGGCGTCATCCTCACCATCGTTACCGACCTGTACCCCGAGGTTACCCTGGGCGAGTACAAGGGCATCGAGGTCGAGAAGGCAGAGGCCACCGTTACCCCCGACGAGATCGATGCAGAGCTCCGGCGTATGGCTGACAACACGGCTTCCGTCTCCGTCGTAGACCGTGCAGCAGAGCTTGGCGACACTGCAGTTATCGACTACGAGGGCTTCAAGGATGGCGTTCCCTTCGAGGGCGGCAAGGCTGAGAAGCATGAGCTCAAGCTGGGCTCCGGCAGCTTCATCCCCGGCTTCGAGGAGCAGGTGGTTGGTATG